>CAJUDT010000065.1 GCA_910585415.1 uncultured Flavonifractor sp. | reverse complement strand
AGAAAACCGTCAGGGTTTTCTTTCCCGTCGGTATCACAAAATTTCGGAACTTGTGCAACAAGTTTTGAAATTTTCCCCAGCTTGGCGGGAAAGTCCCCAGGACTTTTTCGACAAGCTGGACAATTCGTATTTTGGAAAGGTGGAGGAACCATGGTCAAGGAATGGATGGATTTCATCGCGGCCCAGGACCCGGAGGCCGGCGCCGCCATTCAGGCGGAGTACGACCGCCAGCGGCGCAACATTGAGCTCATTGCCTCAGAAAACTTCGTCAGCCCGGCGGTGCTGGCGGCGGCAGGTACGGTGCTCACCAACAAATACGCCGAGGGCTACCCCGGCAAGCGCTATTATGGCGGGTGCCAGTGCGTGGACCTGGTGGAGGAGCTGGCCCGGAAGCGGGCTTGCGCGCTCTTTGGCGCGGACCACGCCAACGTCCAGCCCCACTGCGGGGCCAACGCCAATTACGCGGTCTATCAGGCCCTGTGTCAGGTGGGGGACACCGTGCTGGGCATGGATTTGGCCAACGGCGGACACCTGACCCACGGCTCCCCGGTGAATTTTTCGGGGAAGCATTACAATATTGTCTCCTATGGCGTCAACGCCCAAGGCTTCATTGATTACGACCAGGTGCGGGAGCTGGCCAAGAAACACCGCCCCAAAATGATTCTGGCCGGGGCCTCCGCCTATCCCCGGGTGATTGACTTCAAGACCTTTGCGGACATCGCCCAGGAGGTGGGGGCGTATCTATTCGTGGATATGGCCCACATCGCGGGTCTGGTGGCGGTGGGCCTGCACCCCTCCCCGGTGCCCTACGCCGACGTGGTGACCACCACCACCCACAAGACCCTCCGGGGTCCCCGAGGCGGCATGATTCTCTGCAAGGAGGAGCACGCCAAGAAAATTGACTCGGCCATTTTTCCCGGCAGCCAGGGAGGCCCTCTGGAGCACATCATCGCCGCCAAGGCGGTGGCCCTGGGGGAGGCCATGAAGCCGGAGTTCAAGACCTATCAGGAGCAGATTGTGAAAAACGCCGCCGCCCTGGCCGGGGCCCTGGTGGAGCAGGGCTTTGACCTGGTCTCCGGAGGCACCGACAATCATCTGATGCTGGTGGACCTGCGCCCGGCGGGCCTCACCGGCAAGGAGATGGAGCGCCGCCTGGACGAGGTGAACATCACCGTCAACAAGAACGCCATCCCCAACGACCCGGAAAAGCCCTTTGTCACCAGCGGCATTCGGGTGGGCACCCCTGCCGCCACCACCCGCGGGTTTGTGGAGGAGGATATGAAGGTCATTGCCCGCCTCATGTGGGAGACGGCCACGGACTTCGACCACAAGGCCGAGTCGGTCCGGGAGCAGGTGGCCCAGCTTACGGGGAAATACCCTCTTTACAGCTGATACAGCGATGGGATATAATGTCGGAAGGACGGATTACAAGTCCTTCCGGCATTTTATCTTTGGAAAAAGGAGGGGTTCTTCTCATGGGCATGGGCTTTGGTATGGGATATGAGCTGATGGATACTCTGTTCCCGTTTCTGTTCCTTTTGTTTTTCCTGGCCTTTTTCGGTACGCTCATCTATATGATCGCCGGCGGACTCAGCCGCTGGCACCGGAACGAGCGGTCCCCCGTACTGACGGTGGAGGCCCAGGTGGTCACCAGACGGACCAATGTGGGCTACCGGGGCGCTGGGGAAGAGGCCGGAAGCAGCTACTGCCACCGCTATACCGACTACTACGTCACCTTCCAGGTGGAGAGCGGCGACCGGATGGAGCTGGAGGTAGCCGGAGAGGAATACGGCTTGTTGGTGGAGGGGGACCGGGGGAAGCTCACCTTCCAGGGGAAGCGCTACCTGGGCTTTCAGCGGACTGTGGGAGATGGAAAGGACTCCCATTGACGCGGCGGGTAAGGTATGTTATGGTAGCGAGAGACGCTATGGCTGCTTTGAACACAAAAGGGGGAATGTTCTGTGAAACGATTGACCGCTCTGCTGCTGTCCCTGGTGCTGCTGCTGACTGGCGTACCGGCTGCCTCCGCCGTGTCGGAGAGCAGCGCCGACGGCACCGCCGTCATTCTGCCGGAGGACGTGCCCTCCCCCTGGGCCTATGAGGAGGTCAAGCAGGCCATTGTTCTGGGTATGGTGCCCTCCAGCCTGCAAAACCACTGGCGTTTTCCGGTGACGCGGGTGGAGTTCGCCCAGATGGTGGTCCGCTTCCTGGGCTTCCAGTACGGCTACGCCAAGGATTCCAGCTTCGTCAGCGATTACTGCGCCCAGACCGCCGACCGGGAGGGCAATCCCTTCGGTCCCGGAAGCTGGTGGAATGTGTTCTGCGGGGCCTACGGCCCCTTTACCGACCTGCACCTGCCGGAAGACCGGGGGTACGGCAACACCGCCTATTCCCTGGGCATCATGGACGGCCGGGGCGGGGGGATTTTCGACCCCAAGGGCCTGCTCACCCGGCAGGAGGCCGCTTGTATCCTCATGCGCTGCTACCGCCGCTACGGCGGGGAGTACACAGGCGGGGAGCTGTCCAGTCTGGCCCTGGATTGGGAAGAGGTGGCCGGCTGGGCGGGGGAGGACGTGGCCGCTGTGCTGGATTTGAAGGTCATGAACGGCACCGCAGCGGGGCACTTCGACCCCCTGGGGACCTACACCCGGGAACAGGCGGTGCTCACTCTGCTCCGCCTCTACGCCAACGCTCCCGTCAGCCGGGGGAAGGGGAATATCCCCAAAGTATAGCCTGCGCAGGGCGGTCCGTCGGGGCCGCCCTGTTTTTTTCGGATTTCCCCCCGCAGGGTGAAAAATCCTCCTTGACAAATGGGGGAAAAGATAGTATCATGATTAGTATTGTAAAGCGGCACAGCTTTACAAAGTCAAAACCCTTTACAAAAGCCCCGGGAGAGGAGGCGGCGCGGGTGAAAAATCAGGCCTATCGTATGGCGATGCTTTTTGATTTTTACGGCGATATCCTCACCCCGCGCCAGCGGGAATTTTACGACCTCTACTATAACGAGGACCTCTCCCTGGCCGAGATTGCGGAAAACTACGGCATCACCCGTCAGGGCGTGCGGGATGTGATTGTCCGGGCGGAGGCCGCTATGACCGAGCTGGAGGACAAGACCGGCATCATCCGCCGCTTTCACAAGATGCGGGAGCAGCTGGGGGAGCTGGAGGGCGCCTTGAGCGAGGCCCGGCGCCTCAGCGAACGCCGGGGGCAGGACGAGGACCTGGAGCGGCAGTTTGCCCGGATGCAGGAAATTTTGAGCCAGCTGAAACAGGAGTAACCTTATGGCATTTGAAGGACTGACCGAAAAGCTCTCCGCGGCCTTTAAGAAGCTGCGGGGCAAGGGACGCCTCAACGAGGCCGACGTGAAAGAGGCCATGAAGGAAATCCGCATGGCCCTGCTGGAGGCCGACGTGAACTTCAAGGTGGTCAAGCAGTTCACCGCCACTGTCACCGAGCGGGCCGTGGGGGCCGACGTGCTGGAGAGCCTCACCCCCGCGCAGATGATTGTGAAAATCGTCAATGAGGAGCTCACCGCCCTCATGGGAGGGGAGAGCACCAAGCTGACCATCTCTCCAAAGCCGCCTACGGTGGTGATGCTGGTGGGCCTCAACGGCGCGGGCAAGACCACCAATGGGGCCAAGCTGGCCGGGATGCTCAAGCGGCAGCAGGGCAAACGCCCCCTCCTGGTGGCCTGCGATACCTTCCGCCCCGCCGCCATCACACAGCTGGAGGTGGTGGGCGGTCAGGTGGACGTGCCGGTGTTCCAAATGGGGCAGATTGACCCCATCGACATCGCCAGGGCGGGCATCGAGCACGCCAAGCGCCACGGAAACGACATCGTGTTCATCGACACCGCCGGACGGCTCCACGTGGACCAGGAGCTCATGGACCAGCTCCGGGCCATGAAGGAGGCCATCGAGCCCACGGAAATCCTGCTGATTGTGGACGCGATGATTGGTCAGGACGCGGTGAACGCCGCCAAGACCTTTGACGAGGTTCTGGACCTGACCGGTGTAATGCTGACCAAGCTGGACGGCGACGCCCGGGGCGGCGCGGCCCTGTCCATCAAAGCGGTCACCGGCAAGCCCATCAAGTTCGTGGGCGTGGGGGAGAAGCTGGACCAGGTGGAGGTGTTCCACCCCAGCCGTATGGCCTCCCGTATTCTGGGCATGGGGGACGTGCTCTCCCTGATTGAGAAGGCCGAGCAGGCCTTTGACGCGCAAAAGGCCGCCGAGCTGGAGCAGAAGCTCCGCAAGAATAAGTTCACTCTGGCGGATTTTTACGACCAGCTGGTGCAGCTCAAGGGCATGGGCTCCCTGAGTGAGATTGCCGGGATGCTCCCCGGCATGAGCGGCAAAGCCCTGGACGAGGCCAGCATTGACGAGCGGGCCTTTGCCCGGACCGAGGCAATCATCCAATCCATGACCCCCGCCGAGCGGGAGGACCCCTCCCTGTTGAACAACAGCCGGAAAAAGCGCATTGCCGCCGGTTCGGGAACCCAGGTGGTGGACATCAACCGCCTGCTCAAGCAGTTCGAGCTGATGCAGCAAATGACCCGGCAGCTCTCCGGGAAGGGCATGAAGCGCATGGGCAAGCTGGGGAAAATGGGAAAAATCCCCGGATTTCCGTTCTAACAGAAGGAGGACAGCACAATGGGACAGACTGATAAGCAATTTGGCGGATTCCTTCGTATGCTGATCGCCCGGATGAAGGGGGCGGTGGACGCCCTGGAAAAAGGCGGACAGCAGGAGGCCCTGGACCTGATGCGGGGTATTCTCACGGACCTGCAAAACACCCTGGAGGATTAAACCCAATACACGTTGGTAACCGCGCTGTGAGCGCGTTTCCATAGACCTTTTGCAATCATTTGGAGGTGAAAATACCATGGTTAAAATCAGACTGCGCCGGATGGGCGCCAAGAAGGCCCCCTTCTACCGCATTGTGGTGGCCGATTCCCGGTATCCCCGGGATGGACGTTTCATCGAGGAAATCGGGACCTATAACCCCCTCATGAACCCCGCGGAAATCAAGGTGGACGCCGAGCGCGCCCAGGCTTGGATTAAGACCGGCGCCCAGCCCACCGAGACGGTTAAGGCTCTGCTGAAAAAAGCTGGCGCGATCTAAAAACGGAGGCCGTCATGAAAGAACTGCTCACTTACATCGCCCGGAATCTGGTGGACGCCCCTGACGCGGTGGCGGTCACCGAGCATCCGGGGGAGAGCGAGACTGTCCTGGAGCTTCGGGTGGCCCCCGAGGACATGGGCAAGGTGATTGGCCGTCAGGGCCGCATCGCCAAGGAAATCCGCACCCTCATGCGCTCGGTGGCGCAGCGGCAGGGTACTCGGGTTTCCGTGGAAATCGTAGACTGAACAAAGGGGCGCGCCGCAATTTGCGGCGCGCCCCTTTCAGCTTGTCGAAAAAGTCCTGCGGACTTTCCCGCCAAGCTGAGGAAAATTTCTACACTTGTTACACAAGTTCCGAAATTTTGTGATTCCGACGCGAAAGAAAACCCTGACGGTTTTCTTTCACACTATCTTTCCCTCCGAATCCTTTGGCCGAAGCGTTTTTTCGACAGTCTGAGGGGCGCGCCGCAATTTGCGGCGCGCCCCTTTTGCTCCTTGAAATTAGTGAAGAACGGTGTCGAAAATATAACAGTTGCTGTAGTCCTTACCATCGCGGATAAAGGAGAGCTGTGTGGTATTCATCAGGTTCACGGTAATGGTCTGCGGCACCTGTCCGCCAACCAGCTGGTACTCTCCCAATACAAAGTCATTGTCGCCCTTGATTGTGAGCGTGGTGTCCTTATCCGCGTATACCTTGAAGGTCAGGCTGGTATATTTGCCGCTCAGATTGAAGGACATAGTACGCAGGCGGTCGGTCCACCCATGATAATCAAAGCAAATCCAATGGCTGAGGTCTACGCCGCCGACAGTTATGTTCATCTTGTCGCTGTTCTGGATAAATTGGTCATTCCCGCTGGTCCCATACTTCGTATAAGGCTTATAGGCTTCGATCAGGTCCACGCCTTCCTCCGGGTCGCCCAGCAGGATGGTGCGGGTGGCCTGATCCCACTCCACACCGAGCCCAACCAAATTGCCCACCGCACGGACGGGGAGGTAGGTGGTGCCCTGGTAGGTAATGGGGTACACCCGGCTGCCCTTGGCGTCCAGGAAAGCCTGAACCTCGCCGTCGTACTTGACGGTGATGGTGGGGTCCAAAGCGGCGGTGATTTCCTGGATTGCGCCGGAGGCGCTGGCCCCCAGGGCAAAACAGCTCACCATAACGAGCGCCAATGCCAGGATGGAAATGGGTTTTTTGCGATTCATGGAAACTCCTCCTTTATGTAAGTTGCAGGGATATTTTACACCCCCCCCCCATTTGTCAACACTTTCCAAATTCTGCCGTGCTCCGCAGGGTTTTGCCGCCGGAGAGCGCAAAAAAGGACCGCCGGAGTATTGCCCCGGCGGCTTTGTTTGGCTTGCGATTAGATTACGGGTTAGCCCTCCGCGTCCAGATAGGCGTTGAAGATTCTGACTTGGGTATCCCAATCCACCATCTTCACCTGGAACTTGAGCTCGTTGGTTTTCAGCAGGGGAACGGTGACGGTCTGGGCGACCGCGCCGCCCTTGATGTTGTACTCGCCCAGAACAGAGCCGTTGTCCCCCAGGACGGTCAGGGTCACATCAATGCTGGAGAAATAGCTGAACGTCAGGGTATCATGCTTGCCGAGCAGGTTGAAGGAAGCCGCAGCATCGCCCGCGCCGCTGGGGTAGGTGCCAAAGCTGAGCCAGTGGGAGCAGGAGACGCCGGAGATATCCTCGTTTTGCCCATCCGCAGTCTGGACCTGCTTGGCCCAGCTCCAGACAGTATCATCCAGCTGGTAGGCCTTGTAGGTATCAATCAGGTCCACGCCCTTGGACTCGCCCAGGTCCACGGTGCGGGTGGCCTGGTCCCAGTTGACCTCAAAGCCCGCCAGTCCGGCCACGGCACGGACAGGCAGATAGGTGCTGCCCTGGTAGGTGATGGGGTACACCCGGTTGCCCTTGGCGTCCAGGAAGGTCTGGGCCTCGCCCTCCATTTTGATGGTGATGGTGGGGTCCAGATAGGCTTTGATTTCCTGCAAGGCGCCGGAGGCGCCGGCTCCGATGGCGATGCCGCACAGCAGCACCAGGGTCAGGACGAGGGATGAGATGAGCTTTTTGCGATTCATGAAAACTCCTCCTTTATGTAAGTTGCAGGGATATTTTACACCCCCCTCTTTCCATTTGTCAACACTTTCCAAATTCTGCCGTGCTCCGCAGGATTTTGCCGCCGGAGAGCGCAAAAAGAGCCGCCGGAGTATTGCCCCGGCGGCTTTGTTTGGCTTGCGATTAGATTACGGGTTAGCCCTCCGCGTCCAGATAGGCGTTGAAGATTCTGAGATTACTCGTTGGCGGCATATCTGAATAGAACGTGAGTTCATTCGTACCCAGCAGAGGAATGGTCACGGTTTTGGCGGACGCGCTCCCGGTGATGTTGTACTCACCCAGAACATAGCCGTTGTCCCCCAACACTTTCAGAGTAATATCCTTGTCGCAGTAATAGCTGAACGTCAGGGTCTCATGCTTGCCGAGCAGGTTGAACGAGACTTGCATTTCGTTGGCATTCCACGCATTCATGTACAGCCAATGGGAGCAGGAAATACCGGAAATATTCTCCGTCTTCTTATCCGCAGTCCGGACCTGTCCGGCTCTGTTGGTACTGTAGTAGTGCTCATAGGTCTCAATCAGGTCCACGCCCTTGGTCTCACCCAGATCCACGGTGCGGGTGGCCTGGTCCCAGTTGACCTCATAGCCCGCCAGCCCGGCCACGGCCCGAACGGGCAGATAGGTGCTGCCCTCATAGGTGATGGGATACACCCGGTTGCCCTTGGCGTCCAGGAAGGTCTGGGCCTCCCCCTCCAGCTTGATGGTGATGCTGGGGTCCAGATAGGCCTTGATTTCCTGCAAGGCGCCGGAGGCGCTGGCCCCCAGGGCGAAGCAGCTTGCCATTACGAGCGCCAGTGCCAGGATGGAAATGGGTTTTTTGCGGTTCATGAAAACTCCTCCTTTATGTAAGTTGCAGGGATATTTTACACCCCCCCCCATTTGTCAACACTTTCCAAATTCTGCCGTACTCCGCAGGGTTTTGCCGCCGGAGAGGTGGTATACCACCCCTCCCGGCGGGCAGGATTGACATTCCCCCCGTAAGTCTGTATAATTTCTGTACCACAGAAGAAGAGCTTCCCTCTGCGCCCGCAGAGGACAGGAGGAACCGCAATGAAACAACGCTTTTTAGAGGCCGGACAGATTGTCAACACCCACGGCATCCGGGGAGAGGTCAAAATCGTCCCCTGGTGCGACTCCCCGGAATTTTTGTGCGGGTTTGACACCCTTTATATCGACGAGGCCCCCGTCCGCCTCCGCGCCGCCCGGCCCCATAAGGGCAATGTCCTGGCCGCCCTGGAGGGGGTGGACACGGTAGAGGGGGCGATGGCCCTCAAGGGCAAAACCGTCCACATCGACCGCGTGGATGTGACTTTGCCCGAGGGACGGCATTTTCTGGCGGACCTGATCGGCCTGCGGGTGGTGGACGCGGACAGCGGCGCGGAGCTGGGCGTCCTCACCGAGGTGCTGACCCCGCCCGCCCATCAGGTGTACCTGGTCAAGGGCCCCCAGGGGGAGCGCCTGATTCCCGCCGTGGAGGAATTTATCGTGGAGACCAACGTGGACGGGGGATACCTGCGGGTACGCCTTATCGAGGGGATGTAGGGCATGTATCAGATTGACATTATGACGCTCTTCGACCTGACCGTGGGGGACATGATGAACGAATCCATTTTGGGCCGGGCCCAGGAGCGGGATATCCTCCGCATTGAGGCCCACCAGATTCGGGACTACACCCTCAGCAAACAGAAGCAGGTGGACGACTACCCCTATGGCGGAGGCCGGGGGGCGGTCATGCAGGCCGACCCCCTCTATCAGTGCTGGAAGCATATCGTGGACACCTACGGCCCGGGCCGCACCATCTACCTCTCCCCCGCCGGTGTCACCTTCACCGAGGGCCACGCCCGCCGCCTCCGGGACACCTACGGGCATCTAATTCTGGTGTGCGGCCACTACGAGGGCATTGACGAGCGCTTTATTGAGGAATGCGTAGACGAGGAAATTTCCATCGGGGACTTCGTCCTCACCGGCGGAGAGCTCCCCGCCATGGTGGTGGCCGACGCGGTGGCCCGGCTGGTGCCGGGGGTGCTGTCCGACCCCGAGTGCTTCGAGAACGAGAGCCATTGGAACGGCCTTCTGGAGTACCCCCAGTACTCCCGCCCGGAGGATTGGCACGGCCGGAAGGTCCCGGCAATTCTCCGCTCCGGGGACCATAAAAAAGTCGCCCGCTGGCGGCGGAAACAGGCCATCCTCCGCACCCGCCAGCGCCGGCCGGACCTCTACGCAAATTTGGACCTGAGCTCCAAGGAGGACCAGGCCATCCTGCGGGAGCTGGAGGAGGAGCCATTGCCCTGAATCAGACAGAATCGGACATAAAAACGGGACCAGCTGCCGAAAAGACAGCCGGTCCCGTTTTCGATTTTCAGAGAGCGCCAGCCTCCGTCACCGGGCGAAACGCCGAAGGTCCGCCGCAAGCCCGGAAGCGCGACCAAAGTTCTTTTTGGTTCTTTTTCTTACAAGAAAAAGAATCAAGAAAAAGAATCAGAGGTTGGCAAAGACGTCCATTTGTTTTTGGAGTTCGCCGACAATTTCTTGGTTGGTGTCCATTCCGGCGGTGATGCCAGTCATGTCCTCCGCCAGTACGCGGGTGTTCCCGGCGGCGCTGGAGAGGCCCTCCGCCGCGCCGTCTATGGCACCCGATATGCTGGAGATGGAGGCCGCTACCTGGTCCATTGCCGTTTTCAGACGCTCCGTCTTTTCATTAAATTCCTCCATGGCCTGCCCAATGTAGTCCGAGTCCTCCCGGTACTGCCGCCCCGCCTGTACAGAGCGCTCCAGCTGCTCCAAAATAACCTGACTCAGATAGCCAGCCAGCTCCCGGGCACTGTCGGACAGGTAGCTCACCGCTCCAGTCACCACGCCGCTGACCTCCTGAATATGACTGGCCGTCTGCGCGCAGGAGTTGGCCAGCTGGTGGACCTTCTGGGCCACCACCGAAAAACCAGCCCCCGCCGCCCCCGCCCGCGCGGCCTCAATGGACGCGTTGACCGCAATGAGGGTGGTCGAGGTGGAAATCTCCACAATATCCTTGGTCAGGCTGTTGATTTGCTCCACGCTCCGGCTCTTCTCAATGGCCTGGTCCAGCATGGCCATAATGTCCGCCGTTTTCGCCCGGACGGCCTCCGTCTCACTCTGGGCGGAGCGCTCCATCTCCTCGGCCCGGGCCCGCATGTTGGCGGAATAGGCCGTAATGGCGGAGCATTCCTCGGCCATCCCCTGGGCGTCCCCCTGAGTACCGGCGGCGCTGGCCCGGATGGAGGCCGTGCTTCCCGCGATTTCCTCCAGTGCGGCGGAGAGCTGCTCCGTCAGGCCCGAGAGGTTCTGCACACTGCCGTTGGAATCCCGCGTCCGCTGGCGGACCTCTCCCACCACGCCGCGAATGCGCTCCGAGCTGTTCTGGAGGGTGCCCATGGCGGCGCGAATGGGGGTGAGGACATAGTTTCGGATGATACGGAAGGCCGCCGCCACCAGCAAAATGCCCACCACCAGGGTGACGGCGCTGGTAATCAGCGAGATGATGTAAACCAGGGTGAGCCGCCCGCGGGAGGTCTCCACCTGCGCCCGGACCGCGCCGGAGAGGGTGTCAATGGCCGTCTCCGCCTCCCCGCTCCAGCGGGCCACGTCCCCGTTGGCGGTGGCGTAGGCCTCCTGGGTCTTGCTGTCCGCGCTGGCACTGACCAGATAGACCAGGGCGTGCTTAAACTCCCCGTAGCTGTCCTGGAGGGATTGATACGCCTCCCGCTCCTTTTCCGAGACAAACTCCTGGTAGGCCCCCAGCTTTTCGTCCAGGGCGGCCTCCTCCGCCTTGATCTCCTGCACCAGCTGGATCATGGTGGCGTGATCCGCCGCCACGATGTGGGACAGGGCCAGGCGGTGGATATCCATGACGGACCGCCGGATGTCCTCCAGCCGCTCCTCGCTGGCCATGCTGCTGTCCACAATCCGGCCCGCGTTGGCGTGGACGTTGTTGATGCTGAATACCGCCAGAAGATTGGACAGCAGTGTAATCAGGCCCAGCAGAACGATGGGCAGAATCAGCCGCTGCTGTAAGGTCAGCTTGCCTTTCATACCAGTTCCTCCCCCATATGTACGTTACCGCTGGCAGACGCCTTCCACCAGCCGGTCCAGCTGGGCCTGAAGGGATGCCCCAGTAGGATTCCCCTGGGCCATATTGGCGGAAAATTCGGCCACAGGGTCCCAGAATTTGCCCCCCACCCGCTGGAGCTGGGAGTAATTGGACTGCTCCAGCAGCGCCGCAATGGCCAGAGACGACTGGACTTCAGGGGAATTGGCCGCGTTGACATTGGCCGGCCCCTGGCCCCGCAGGGTAAAGCGCAGGCGCTGGTTTTCCTCACCGGTGATCCACTCCGCCAGCCGGGCCGCCCACTCCGGATGCTGGGAGTAGGCGTTCACGCCAATGAGCTTGCACCCGGAAAAGGAGGCCATCTGCACCTGCTGCCCCGCACAGCTGTAGGTAGGCAGCTTGGCCGCGCCCATGTCCGCGCCCCAGGCCTCCTGCACGGCCACGGCGTTCCACACACCGCTGATTCCGGCAATAACAGTGCCGTCCTGAATCCCAGCCAGGAAATCCCCGTCGGGCCGGTTGGAGAAGGCAGGGCTGGCTGCGATGTTCAGCATGGCCTGGGCCACGTCCACCCCGCGGATGGGCCCGTCCGTGCTGTTCCAGGTACAGAAATTGGTCAAGCCGTCCTCGTTCAGCCCTACTTCCAACCCGGTATTGCCAAAGAAGGCGTACACATACCAGGCCGAGGACCAGTCCATAGCGACCAGCTTTTCCGCCTGAGCGGCTACCTCCAGCATCCGTTCCAGGCTCTGCACGTCCGCCTCGGAGAAGTATGCCTTGTTATAATAAAGGAAGTAGCCGTTGTCCGCCGTCAGGGGATAGGCGTAGAGGGTATCCCCCACACTGGCCGCCTCCGCCGCCGCAGGCAGGGAGGCGCCGCGTATCGCCACCGCATCGGGAACAGGGTCCAGCCCCCCAGCGGCAGCCAGCGCGGCTACCTGGTCGTCGGCAAAGGCAAATACGTCCGCACCGTGTTCCAAATCACCCAGCAGAGCATCCTTGCAGTGGGATTCACTCTGGGGCTGGTAGGTAATCTGGAATTGGGCCTGACCGGCGTAATGGGCCTGGAATGAGGCGAAAATCTCCTGGAGCAGGGCCTCGTCTTCCTCCGCCCCCCACACGGTCAGCGCAACCGTTCCGCTCTCCGCTGCCGGCGGAGGGCTGGCGGGAGCGGGCTCCTGAGGGCTGCAGGCGGCGGTCAGAGCCAGCAAACAAACAGAGAGTAAGAGGACCAATCGTTTCGTCATGCTCTACCATTCCTTCAATTGGATTCTGGGATATTATAACATCCACGCAGCGCAAATTCAACCGGTTTCCGAAGAAACGGCGTCTGGCACTGGTGTGCATGTCCGGCTTAAAGACACCCCCAGCCGTTTTTAAGCCCATGATATTCGTGCTGTTGATATTTGTCAAGTGTAAAAATGACAGGCTTTTTAGCGAAAATTTCGGCTGCAAGAAAAACTTGCTTTTTTATCTTAATCGTGTTATCATACGGAAAGATTCAATATCCGGGTATAGCGGAGCTGGTACCGCGCCACATTTGGGATGTGGAGATCGTGCGTTCGAGTCGCACTACTCGGACCAACTTGCATTGACAAAAAAGATGCAGGCAAAAATCCCGCACTTGGGAGGAACTTCGTAAGGAAGTTCCTCCCAAAACTTTTGTGGAATCAGCCGAATGTGATTGAATTGCAGGAATTTTCAACATATCGGAGGACTATATCATGGAAATATCATTATTTGAGCTTATGGGCGGAACCTATCATCGAGAGGGCGATTATTTTCTACCTAATCTACTCCCACCTGAAAGCATTTCTGTTGGTATCTGGGGGCAGCGACGGAAACACTACCTGAAAACGCAAAGAGAGCCTATCTATACCGCCCTACTTCTCAGCGGCAAGCTGGACAGCCACCTGTCTAAAGTGGATGCTCAAGCAAAGGCTATGTTTTTCCAGTTGGTCAAGCGACTGGAAAAGCGGGAAGGAATTACGGAACAGCTCAAAGCTGAGGATCAGATGGAATGGGTCAGGCAAATGAACAGCGCCCGAAACCGGGCAGAGGAAGTTATCTATAACGAGTTGATTTACGCCTGACATTAAGAACCCTGTAGAGAACATTTAGCAGACTGCCCTATGTCCAAAGATGCGGGGCAGTCTGTTACTGTCCAGCCCGGTATTTTTCTATCTCGGCTTTTATTTTCTCCCTGGCCCGTATGACCGAGTGCCTGATTGATTGCGGCCTGCAATGCTCCATCTCACTAATCTGGCGATAGTTGAAGTTATATTCATGGTAGAGCAAAAAACGCCGCCGCTGGATTTTCGGGAGCGCAGCAATAGCCTTATTGAGTAGTTCCCGCTGTTCTGCGTCAAAAATCAATTCCTCAACGCTTTTGGGTACTTTGAACGCCCGATTATAGAGCGTTTCATCCCACAAATCTGACGCTTCCTGATGCCGCCAGTCAGATTGTTGCAGATTGCGGTTTTTGCGCTCCATTTGACGAAATTCCACAAAAAATGGCTCGGCTACCTCCAAATCGTAAAACTCGCCTTGCCCATCCGCAAAGCTGATGAAATACGCCGTTTTCCCATCGCCACGGACTTCCGTCCGAAGCGTATAGACCTTATCCATGAACGTCATTCGCTCGTCCTCCTACGAAAAAGCTGGGTGAGAGGACTTGACCTCTCACCCAGCAGCCCGTGGGGACGTGCGATTTTGGAGTTACCCTTGAAATTTCTTCAATTTCTTTTTCAGTACGGCTATCCGCTTATAAATGGCGTCCGTGGACAGATGGACAAGCACAGCAATCTCATTGGTCGAGTATCCATTCATTTTCAGCACAGAGATTTGCAAGGTGAGCTTGTCCACTGTCAGCAGGGTTTTGAGCAGTTCCGCATTTTCAATATCATTCAGCAAATCTTCCACCGTATAAATCTCGGTTGATGTTTTGCTCCCGGCAATGCTATTACTCCCGAATAAGAATATAGGAAATCTGGTTGAGCAGAAAGAAAGCGG
>CAJUDT010000064.1:10474-14872 GCA_910585415.1 uncultured Flavonifractor sp. | reverse complement strand
ACGGCGGGTAGCAACTAAAGGGCTTGCAAGCCCCGTACCTATTCCGCCGCCCCCCTCGTGGGGGCCCCCGCCGGAGCCCAGCGAAGCGGGTCCGGTGGGGAGAAGGAGGGGCAAAGGAGCGCAATGCAGTTTTCGGCTTTAGCCGGAAACGGAATGGAGCGGATTTCGCCCCGACGCGGGGTCCGGGCCCGCAGGCCCGGCGATCTTTGGTTACTTTCCATCGCTGGAAAGTAACCCGCCGGAGGCAGGACCAGAAAACGACCCGTAGGGAGTACCGAGGAAGAGGCAAAAACCCCAGAAAAAGAGCGGACCCCGAATCCCTCCGAGGCCCGCACCAGCGCAAAAACTAACGAACAAACTCAGCAACCCAATCCGCCAGCGCCGCAGCGAGGGCAGCATGTCCCGCCCGGGTGAGGTGCATAAAGTCGATGGTATTAAAGGCGCACCCCAGCTCCCCGGCGTCCAAGAAACAACACCCGGTTTCCTCCGCCACCTGGCGGTACTTCCCGGCCAGACGGCGGGACTTTTCCACACAGCCGGGGCCCATCGTGCCCATTTCCTCCGCCACGGGGGAGGAACGCACGCCCTCCCCAATGGGGGGCGGAGCCACGATGAGAATTTTCGGCTCCCCGCCGGGGCCCCAGCAATCCACAGCCTGAGCCTTCTGCACCAGACGGCGCATACCCAGGCCAATGGCGTGGGCATTGGCCCCAAAGCGCTCCTTGGTGTCATTGGTCCCCAGCATGACAATCAGCAGACAAACCGGCTCATGGCTCTTCAGACAGGGCCAAATATAATCCAGCGCCGCCAAGTGCTCATACAGCGGGTCGTCAAACACCGTCGTACGGCCGGACAGCCCTTCCTCCAGCACCAGGAACTCCTCCCCCAGGGCCTTCTGAAGCAGACAAGTCCACCGCTCGTCCTCATTGAACCGCAGCAGCGCGCCGTCGGCGCAATCGCCGGGGTCGGCGCAGTACCCGTGGGTGTTGGAATCCCCCAGGCAGACGATATGCCGTTTCATACGGCCCCTCCCTTATGCCCGCAGCTCCGGCAGGGAGGCCGCCGCCACCGACTGGCCCACACGGCGGGCCTTCTCGTCGGGCAGAGTGGGCGCGATGGCCTGGGCCACCTCGGGGTACTCGTCGGCCAGCACCGCCTTGGCCGTCTCCAAAACAATATCCCCGCCCCGGCCGGACATGACCCGGCCCAGAAGCAGCACATGCTTGAACCCATAAAAATGGTGATACAGCGCCAGGGCATGTCCCAAATACACGCCAATGGAGCGGTAAATGGCCTCGGCAGGGCTGTTGGGGGTATCCATCAGCGCCTGCACCGCCTTGAGCTTCTCCGCCGGGGAGAGCCCCTCCGCCAGGGTAATGCCCGCTGCGGGGGCCAGCTTGATGACCGCGTCCTGAGAGAAATACTTCACGCCGCAGCCAATGTCGCCGCTCCACTCGTCCCGCATGGCCTGGGGGGAGGCGTCCACCGGCACGAAGGCCAGCTCGTTCAGCCAGCCGGTGATGCGGCCCTCGGCATCCACATAGCCCACCGCCTCGCTGGTGCCCATGGCAATGCCCAGCACATTGTTCTCCCCCAGGTTCATGGCCCCCGCCAGGGCGGACACGTCCCCGTCGTTGGCCACCGCGTAGGGCACGTCCCCAAAGGTGTCGGTGATGGCCCGGATATAAATATCCTTCACCTTGGCGTCAAACTGGTCCTTGGGCACCTGGAGGAAGAGGGAGGCGTTCATGGTCCGGTTGTCGATATACACACCGGCGGAGGACACCCCCACCGCGTCCACCCGGGGCATATGCTCCGCCGCCGACTTGAGGGCGGCTACAATGCCGTCATAGTGGTAATCCGGGTCGGAATTGGTCTTGGGGAACCAGACCACCTCTTCGGAAAACACCGGCTCCCCGTTGACCACGGCGGACACCTTTCGGTCAGACCCGCCCGCGTCAAAGCCGATGCGGCACCCGTCCAGGTGCCGGCCGATGGCCTTGGGGTCCCCCTTTTCCTGGGGCACCCGGTCGCAGCGGACCACCTCAAAGGGGTGCTCAAAGACATTGGCCATATAGTCAAAGTCGAACGCCTGCTGCCCCCCGGCGCAGTACATGCTTCGCATAGCGCCGCACAGCTCTTCGCTGCCATTGAGGTAGACCTTGTAGCCGCCGTAGAGCCACAGCATGGTTTTGATGATGCGCTCCACATAGTAGCGGTCGGCCCCGGCCTTGTCCGGGGCGCCGTGGATGCGGGTGCGGTACACCGCCACCTGCCCGTTGGACCGCTCTACGGCGATATCCAGGGGCTGCTTGGCGTCCTGCAAAAAGGCGGTGTAGAATTTCCCCAGCGGCAGAAAGCCGGGGTCCAGCTCCGGGACGTTTTTGACGGAGACCTCGATACCCAGATGGTTCATAATGGATGCCCTCCTTCATGTTGTCTGTTTGCTTTCGTGACATATGCCGGTACTTCCCTGCTTATAGGCTATCAGTTTTTCCGAATCTGTCAAGCGAATTTTCGGGTTTTGGAAAATTTTTTTCAGACTTCCCTTGACGGTGGCCGAACCGGCGGGTATGATGGAGGCAAACGGGGCATACTGCCCCAGATAGAAAGGGTGATCGTTCATGGATACCGTACGTCTGCGGGCCCATCAGAAGTGGATTCAGGAGGAACTGGAGCGCTGCACCGCCTTCTGGCTGGAGCACGGCATGGACCGGGAGCACGGCGGGGTTTACACCTGCCTGGACCGGAAGGGGGAGATTTACTCCACCGACAAGAGCGTCTGGATGCAGGGGCGCTGCGGGTGGATTTTCTCCTACCTGTGCCACCTCTACGGCGTGAAAGAGGAGTGGCTGGCCGCCGCGAAGAGCTGCATCGACTTTTTGGAGGACCACTGCATCAACCGCGCCGCCGGAGGGCGCATGTATTTCACCGTCACCGAGGACGGCCAGCCCCTGCGCCAGCGGCGCTACTGCTTCTCGGAGGCCTTTTACGCCCTGGCCAACGGGGAGTATTTTGGCGTCACCGGGGAGACAGAGCACCTGGAGCGCTCACGGCGGGCCTATGACCTGTACTGGGACCTGAACCACGGCATGGCCGACCCCACCGGCCTGGGCCCCAAGACCATCCCCGAGACCCGCACCGGCCGGGCCTTCGGCACCCCCATGATTATCCTCAACGTCACCGGAACCCTCCAGCGGGTGGACCCGGACCCGGAGCGGCAGGCCCTCTACGCCCAGCGGGCCAGCCAGTGCGTGGAGGAAATCTTCCAATACCACGTCAAGCCCGAGCTCAAGTGCGTGCTGGAGAACGTGGGCCCCAACGGGGAGCCCCGGCTGAACTACACCGAGGGGCGCACCGTCAACCCCGGCCACGACATCGAGGGGGTGTGGTTCCTCCTGGAGCACGCCCAGCGCACCGGGGACAAGGCCCTGGTGGAGAAGGCGGCGGAGATTTTTGACTGGGCCATCGAGGCGGGCTGGGACAAGGAGTACGGCGGCTTGCTCTACTTCACCGACTGCCTGGGCAAGCCCCCGGAGGCCTATGAGCACGATATGAAACTATGGTGGCCCCACGACGAAATTTTAATCGCCTCCCTGATGCTCTACCGGGACACCGGGCGGGAGGGCTATCTGAACTGGTTCGAGAAAACCTTGGACTACTGCAAGGCCCACTTCGCCGACCCGGAGTACGGGGAGTGGTACGGCTACCTCCGCCGGGACGGCCTGCCCACCCAGCCCTCCACCAAGGGGAGCACCTTCAAGGGCCCCTTCCACCTGCCCCGTATGCTGTGCATGTGCGACCAGATGCTGTCCGAGCTGCTGGCCCGGACTTGAAAGGCCGCTATGCCGATTGGGAATGTATTTGAGAAAATCAACAGCGAGTATTACCAGCTGACCGCCGCAGAGAAAAAGGTGGCCGATTACGCCGTCCTCCACCGGCGCAGGACCCAGTATATGTCCATCTCCGAGCTGGCCGAGGAAGCCGGGGTAGCCGAGGCCACCGTCTCCCGCTTCTGCCGGCGGCTGGGGTACAAGGGCTACAACGCCTTCAAGCTGGCCGTGGCCAACTCCACCGCCAGCCGGGAGGAGCGCAGCCCCCTGTCTGGGGAGGTCCTCCCCGGGGACAGCATCGGGGACCTGTGCCAAAAGCTATGCAGCGCCAGCCGGGAGGCCCTTCAGCAGACCCTGGACCTCATCCGGCCGGAGCAGGTGCGCATGGCCGCCGACCTGCTGGCCGGGGCGGGGAAGGTCCTCTGTATGGGCCAGGGGGGGTCCATGCTCCTGGCCCATGAGGCCGCCCACCTGTTCTCCACCGCCCTGCCCAACTACTACGCCGTGGGGGACACCCACCTTCAGGCCATGTCCATCTGTCAGATGGCCCCGGGGGACGCGGTGC
>CAJUDT010000064.1:0-10464 GCA_910585415.1 uncultured Flavonifractor sp. | reverse complement strand
CTTCTCCTACTCCGGGTCCACCCGGGAGCTGGCGGAAAACCTCCGGCTGGTCCGCCAGCGGAGGGGGCGCTCGGTGCTCATCACCCGGTTCCCCAAGTCCCCCGGCGGGGTCTACGCCGACGTAGTGCTCCAGTGCGGCTCCACCGAGGGGCCCATTCAGGGGGGGAGCGTGGCCGCCCGGGTGGCCCAGCTCTTCCTGCTGGACGTGCTGTTCAGCGAGGTCTGCCGCCGGGACCTGGAGGGGTGCCTCCGCCGCCGGGCCGAGGTGGCCGAGGTCATTTCCAACCTGCACCTGTGAGGGTGTTGAAAATTTTTTGCAAAGCTCTGAAAAAATGAAAAAAATATTTGGAAATCGTATTGACAAACCGGGCGGCAACCTGTACAATCTAACCAACGGACCGCCATGAGGGCGGGCCGGAATTGAACAAAATAATATATAGGAGGAGATACCATTGAACAAGAAACGACTGCTCGCGCTCTTGCTGACCCTTGCCATGGCCCTCTCTCTGGCCGCCTGCTCCGGCGGCGGACAGGGCGGCGGCTCCGCCACCCCCACGCCCCAGGCCCAGACGCCCAGCGGCGGCGACGCCACCCCCGCTCCCGACGCCCCCACCGGCGATCAGGTGGAAATCGTCTGGTGGGCCTTCCCCACCTTCGGCGTGGACTCCGGCTATGAGCAGGAGCTGGCCAATGCCTTTATGGCGGCCAACTCCGACGTGAAGGTCAAGGTGGAGACCATCGACTTCCAGTCCGGCCCCGACGCGCTGACCGCCGCCATGGGCGCGGGCACCGCTCCCGACGTGCTCTTTGACGCCCCCGGCCGCATCATCGAGTACGGCAACGGCGGCTATCTGGTCCCCCTGGACGACATGCTGGACGCCCTCAAGAGCGATCTGACCAGCGAGAGCCTCATTCAGACCTGCACCGGCGCGGACGGCACCGCCTGGATGTACCCCATCTCTTCCTCCCCCTTCTACATGGGCCTGAATAAGGAGGCTCTGGAGGCCGCCGAGGCCCTCCAGTACGTGAACCTGGAGGGCGAGCGCCTGTGGACCACCGAGGACTTCGTGAAGATGTGCGAGGCCCTGCGGGACAACGGTCCCACCACCGTCCCCGGCATTGTCTACTGCGGCGGGCAGGGCGGCGACCAGGGCACCCGCGCACTGGTCAACAACCTGTACAGCTCCTCCATCGTGGGGGAGGACGGCTCCTGGAACATTGACGCCAACGGCGTGAAGGCTCTGGAGCTGCTCAAAGAGATGTACGACGCCCAGTCCATCGACAAGGGCTCCGACATGGCCGCGGCCGACGAGCTGCAGAAGTTCCAGCAGGAGACCTGCGCCATGACCTTCTGCTGGGGCACCTCCAACGCCAAGAGCTACGCCACTGAGGACTTTACCCAGATTTCCGTCCCCTTCCCCTCCGACGACGGCGTGCCCGAGCTGGAGTACCTGGTCAACGGCTTCTGCGTGTTTGACAACAAGGACGAGGCCCGTGCCGAGGCCGCCAAGCGCCTCATCGCCTTCATCTGCGACGACGCCACCTGGGGCCCCGAGAGCGTCAAGCGCACCGGCGCCTTCCCCGTCCGCGCCTCCTTCGGCAACCTGTACGAGGGCGACGAGGAAATGAGCCTGCTGGCCTCCTGGACCAAGTACTACGGCCCCTACTACAACACCCGGGACAAGTTCGCCGCCATGCGTACCCAGTGGTGGAACATGCTCCAGCGTGTGTTTGACGAGGGCAATGTCCAGGCCCAGGTTGATGTTTTCAACACCGAATCCAACAAAGACGCCGCGTAATTTCATCTGAGCATATGCTCCCTCTCTCTGCACAGGCGGGGGGAGGGAGCCTATCTTCTATCCGAGCAAGAGGGAAATGCAGGGCCTGCGCTCCACTGCGGGGAATCCTTTTCGGCGCATTCCCCGGAGTGGAATACAGGCCCCAACGAAATGAGGGAGAATCACAATGGCAACTACGAAAGCGCCCCAGCGCAGTCTCGTTCTTCAGCGGAGGGAGACTCTGGTTTCCTACCTGTTCCTGCTGCCCGCACTGTTCTTCTTCGTGGGCTTCGTCATTACGCCCATGGCCATGGGCGTCATCACCAGCTTTACCGACGCCTCCCTGGCCAACGGCAATCACGGCACGTTCATCGGCTTTACCAACTATATCCGCCTGTTTCAGGACCCCGTGTTCCTGAAATCCGCCGTCAACACGGTGATTATCGTGGTGGTGGCCGTGCCCACCGTAACGGGCTTCTCCCTGTGGGTGGGCTCCGCCATCTATAAGATGCGCGCCGGTGTGCGCTCCTTCTTCCGCTGCGTGTTTTATCTGCCCGTGGTCACCGGCTCCGTGGCGGTGGTGGTGGTGTGGAAGTGGATGTTCGACAAGTACGACGGCCTGTTCAACTACATCATCGGGGTGTTTGGCGGCAAGGGCCTGGCCTGGACCGGCGACGCCAAGCTGGCCCTGTGGTGTATCATCCTGATTCTGTTCACCACCTCCATCGGTCAGCCCATCGTCCTCTACGTGGCCGCTCTGGGCAACGTGGACAGCTCCCTGGTGGAGGCCGCCCAGGTGGACGGGGCCACCAATCTCCAGGTGTTCTGGAAAATCAAGTGGCCCTCCATCATGCCCACCACCCTCTACGTGGCGGTCATTACCACCATCAACTCCTTCCAGTGCTTCGCGCTGATTCAGCTGCTCACCTCCGGCGGACCCAACTACAGCACCAGCACCGTCATGTACTACCTGTACGAGACGGCCTTCCGCACGACCAAGGAATTTGGCTACGCCGACGCCATGGGCGTCATTCTGGCCATTGTCATTGCCCTGTTCAGCGCCTTGCAGTTCAAGGTGATGAACGGCGGCACCACAGAGTAAGGGGGCGGAGCACATGACGGAAAAGAATAAGCGGATTACACCCTATCAAATCCTCTGCATTGTCATTCTGGTGGCCCTGGCCATCTTCTTCCTGTTCCCGCTGTACTGGATTGTCACCGGCTCGGTGAAGGAGAAGAGCGACATCATCATCAAGGCCGGGGAGTCCGTCAAGTGGATTCCCACCTCGGTGAGCTGGGACAACTACGCCCGCCTGTTCAAGAGTCAGACGGAGCTCTTTGGCATGAAGTTCCCCATGGCCCTGCGCTGGCTGTTCAACAGTGTGTTCATCTCCGTGGTGGCCATGCTTCTGACCTGTATCACCGCCTCTCTGGCGGGGTACGTTTTGGCTAAGAAGCGCTTTTGGGGCCGGGGCGTGATTTTCAGCCTCTTCGTCTGCGCCATGGCCCTGCCCAAGCAGGTCATTCTGGTCCCCCTGCTCTCCCTGGTCAGCAGCCTGGGCATGACACAGAGCATTGCGGGCTCTCTGTTCGCGGTCATTTTCCCCATTGTGGGCTGGCCCTTCGGCGTGTTCCTGATGAAGCAGTTTTCTGAAAACATCCCGTCCTCCCTGCTGGAGGCCGCCCGCATCGACGGCGCGGGGGAGATGACCACCTTCCTGAACGTGGCCTTCCCCATCATCAAGCCCGGCTTCGGGGCCCTGGCCATCTTCACCTTCATCAACGCCTGGAACGAGTACCCCCTCCAGCTGGTTATCCTCACCCAGAGCGAGGCCAAGACCATCGCCCTGGGCATCGCGGGGCTCCAGTCGGAGATGTCCAACGATTTCGGCCTCATCATGGCAGGCGCGGCCCTGGCTGCGGTGCCCATCATCATCGTGTTCCTGTGCTTCCAGAAATATTTCACCCAGGGCATCACCATGGGTGCGGTAAAAGGCTAACTTTTGCCGGTTTTTCCTATTGCGCTCCGGCCCGGACCGCAGTACAATAGACACAAGATTTTATCGAGAAGGGTGGATTCAGTATGAGCGATTTGACCAAATACGGTGGGGTAATTCCCGCCTTCTACGCCTGCTATGACGACGGCGGCGCGGTGTCGCCGGAGCGCACCCGCGCCCTGGCCCGGTATCTGGTGAGCAAGGGGGTACAGGGCCTGTACGTGGGCGGTTCCTCCGGCGAGTGCATCTATCAGAGCGTGGATGAGCGCAAGCTCATTTTGGAGAACGTCATGGCCGAGGTCAAGGGTGAGGCGGTTATCATCGCCCACGTGGCCTGCAACAACACCGCCGACAGCCAGACCCTGGCCGCCCACGCGGAGCGTCTCGGGGTGGACGCCATCGCCTCCATTCCCCCCATTTACTTCCATCTGCCCGAGCACGGCATCGCCCAGTATTGGAACGACATCTCCGCCGCCGCCCCCAACACGGACTTTATCATCTACAACATTCCCCAGCTGGCGGGTGTGGCCCTGACCCCCTCCCTCCTGCGGGAGATGAAGAAAAACCCCCGCGTCATCGGCGTGAAAAATTCCTCCATGCCCACCCAGGACATCCAGATGTGGCGGGACGAGGGCCTGATCGTGTTCAACGGGCCCGACGAGCAGTTCATCTCCGGCCTGACCATGGGGGCCTGCGGCGGCATCGGCGGCACCTACGCCGTCATGCCCGAGCTCTTCCTCAAGGCCCGAGAGCACCTGTACGCCGGGAAGCTGGAGGACGCCCGGGTGATTCAGAACGAAATCTGCCGCATCATCTACGCCATGTGCGCCGCCCACGGCAACCTCTACGCGGTGATGAAGGCCATCCTCAAGAAGTGGGGCGCCGACGCGGGCACCGTGCGCAAGCCCCTCCCCGCCCTCATTGACAGCGACAAGGCCATCGTGGACGCCTGCGCCGCCCAGATTGAAGGGGCCATCGCCAAGTACTGCTGAACCAATCAATTTTGCGCGGGCCCGTCCCGCCAATCGAGGTGTATTGTACCATGCGCATTTATCAAGCCGAGAACTATCAGGCCATGAGCCGCCGTGCGGCCAACATCATCTCCGCTCAGGTCATCTATAAGCCCAACTGCGTGCTGGGCCTGGCCACCGGGGGCACGCCGGTGGGGGCCTACAACCAGCTGGTGGAGTGGTATGAGAAGGGGGATTTGAGCTTCGGCGAGGTCCGCACCGTGAACCTGGACGAGTATTTCGGCCTCTCCCCCCACCATGAGCAGAGCTACCGCTATTTCATGGATACCCACCTGTTCAACCACATCGACATCCGCCCGGAAAACACCCACCTGCTGGACGGCCTCACCAAGGACCCCATCAAGGAGTGCGCCAATTACAACAAGCTCATTGACAAGCTGGGGGGCATTGACCTTCAGCTGCTGGGCATGGGCCACAACGGCCACATTGCCTTTAACGAGCCCGGCGACGATTTCGGCCTGGAAACCCACCTGGTGGACTTGACCGAGAGCACCATTGACGCCAACCAGCGCTTTTTCGACAGCCGGGACGAGGTCCCCCGCCACGCCCTGAGCATGGGCATCAAGAACATCATGCAGGCCCGGCGCATTCTGATGGTGGTCAGCGGCGAGGAAAAGGCCGATATTCTCTATCAGGCCTTCTGCGGCCGGGTGACCAAGAGCATCCCCGCCTCCATCCTCCAGCTCCACCCCGACGTGACCCTGGTGGGCGACAAGGCCGCCCTGCACAAGCTGGTGGAAGCAGGTGAAACCGTATGCGGATAACCGGCGGTCAGGTTTTTGACGTCAAAGAGGGCTTTGTCCAGCGGGATGTGTGCTTTGACGGACGGCTGCTCTCCGGCAGCAGCGCCGGCGGCAGGACCTATGACGCATCCGGGTGCTATGTGATTCCCGGCCTCACCGACGTGCACTTCCACGGCTGCCGTGGGGAGGACTTCTCCGACGGAAGCCCGGAGGGCCTGGAGGTCATGGCCCGGTACGAGCTCAGCCGGGGGGTGACCCAGATTTGTCCGGCGGGCATGACCCTGCTGGAGGACCAGCTTGTGCGCATCTGTCAGGTGGCTGCGGCCCACCGGGCGGCGGACAAACCCGGCGCTATGCTCTGCGGCGTAAACCTGGAGGGCCCCTTCCTCTCCCACGCCAAGAAGGGGGCCCAGAACGGCGCGTGGCTGCAAGCCCCCAGCACCCAGCTGCTTCAGCGGCTGCTCAAGGAGTCCAAGGGCCTGGTCAAGCTGGTGTCCGTGGCCCCCGAGCTGCCCGGCGCCATGGAGTTCATCGAGGCGGCGGAGGAATCGGTCACCGTCTCCCTGGCCCACACCACGGCGGATTATGACACCTCCATGGAGGCCTTCCGCCTGGGTGCCCGGCAGGTGACCCACCTTTACAACGCGATGCCCCCCTTCAGCCACCGGGCCCCCGGGGTCATCGGGGCCGCGCTGGATACCCCCGGATGCAATGTGGAGCTCATCTGCGACGGCATCCACATCCATCCGGCGGTGGTGCGGGCCACCTTCAAAATGTTCGGGGCCAAGCGGGTGATTCTGGTGTCCGACACCATGCGGGCGGCGGGTATGCCCGACGGGCAGTACACCCTGGGCGGTCAGGACGTGGTGGTCAAGGGCAAGCTGGCCACCCTCACCGACGGCACCATCGCCGGGTCGGTCACCGACCTGATGGGCTGCATGAAAACCGCCGTGTCCTTCGGCATTCCCCTGGAGGACGCGGTGCGGGCGGCGGCGGTGAACCCCGCCAAGGCCATCGGCATCTACAGCCGGTGCGGCAGTCTGGAGCCCGGCAAGCGGGCCAACCTGGTGATTCTGGACCAGAATCTGGAGATTAAGGACGTCTTTTTCCGCGGCGAGCCCGTCGCGGTGGAAGAATAGAGGACCCCTAATTCAGGCCCCCCGCCTCTACTCCATTTTCAATAGAGCGGGGGAGCACAAAAAAGGAGGAAATTCCGCCGGGCCGGCGGTGCGGCAGTGTGGAGACCTGTCGTAACGTCCCGGGGACGCGCTTCCCCTGGACAAGGCGCTGTGGCGGAGGCCGCAGGCGCTGCGGCCCAGAAGTATGGCAACTGTAACCCTGAAGAACGTAAAGAAGATCTATGACAACAAGGTGACCGCTGTACACGACTTCAATCTGGAAATCGCGGACAAGGAGTTCATCGTCCTGGTGGGCCCCTCCGGCTGCGGCAAGTCCACCACTCTGCGGATGGTGGCCGGTCTGGAGGACATCTCCGACGGCGACCTGCTCATTGGCGACAAGCGCATGAACGACGTGGAGCCCAAGGACCGGGACATTGCCATGGTGTTCCAGAACTACGCCCTCTATCCCCACATGACCGTCTATGAGAACATGGCCTTCGCCCTGAAGCTCCGCAAGGTACCCAAGGAGGAAATTGACAAAAAGGTCCGGGAGGCCGCTGAGATTCTGGACATCACCCAGTACCTGGAGCGCAAGCCCAAGGCCCTCTCCGGCGGCCAGCGGCAGCGCGTGGCCATCGGTCGCGCCATCGTCCGGGACCCCCAGGTGTTCCTGATGGACGAACCCCTGTCCAACCTGGACGCCAAGCTCCGCAACCAGATGCGTGCCGAGATCATCAAGCTCCGCCAGCGCATTAACACCACCTTCATCTACGTCACCCACGACCAGACCGAGGCCATGACCCTGGGCGACCGCATTGTTATCATGAAGGACGGCTTCATCCAGCAGATCGGCACCCCCCAGCAGGTGTTCAATCACCCCAACAACATCTTTGTGGCGGGCTTCATCGGCTCTCCCCAGATGAACTTCTTTGACGGCAAGCTCCAGAAGGACGGCGGCAGCTACTCCGTGGCCGTGGCCGGCGCGGTGGTGCCTCTGACCGATGAGACCAGCAAGGCCCTTGCGGCCAAGAACATCGCCCCCATGGACGTGACCGTGGGCGTGCGGCCTGAGCACAGCATGTTCTCCGCCGAGGGCGGCAGTCATGTGATTACCGGCAAGGTGGACGTGTCCGAAATGATGGGCAGCGAGGTCTATTTGCACGTCAATGCCGGGGGCAAAGACGTGGTCCTGCGCATTCCCACCACCGACCTGCCCGCCGAGCACCGGGGCGGCATCCCCTACGGCGCGGAGGTGAAGTTCACCTTCCGTCCCGAGATGATTCATCTCTTCAACCCCTCCGACGAAAAGAATTTGCTCGGTCTTTGATTCTTTTTCTTGTAAGAAAAAGAACCAAAAAGAACTTCCGTGGCGCTTCCAACCCTCTGCCTGCCTACGGCGTTTCGCACGGTAACGAAGCATTGGAAGCCCTCTGCCGGTCATTCCGCAACAGCCCCCGGTCCACACAGGACCGGGGGCCGTTTTGTGCCATCCGTGTTTTTTGGAAGCGTGGGGTTACTGGGCGTACTCTGTCTCATGCGGGAGTAGAAGGCCCCGTCGTATTTGTGGAGCTTCTTGGTGGTGCCCTCCTTGTAGATGCGGGCCACATGGGAGCCGGTGACGGTGTTGGTGCTCCCCGCCGCCAGCAGGACGTTGGCCCCGGCGGCGGAGGTGTCCACCGTGCCGGTGGGGGTATAGTCCCCGCTCTCTCCGCTGTCATAGGCGGTCCAATCCTGGTCGCATTCGTAGACCTGATAGAAGAACACCGCCGGGGCCACGGTGCAGGTGATGTCCACCCCGTCCAGAATCAGGGTGACCACCGCCTCCGGGTCGGTTTTGGCCGTGTCCCCCAGGTCCACGAAAATCTGTCCCTGGGAGAGCACGCCGCTGAGGCGGTAGGTCCCCGGCCGGGCGATGGTGACCACGGTATGGGCCCCGGCCTGGGCGGCGGAGTGCTGTTCCTCCTGGGTCCCCTCGCCGTAGGCGGAACCGGCGCCGTCGTGGTAGTAGATAATCTCGCCGCCCACATAGACGGCCCCGCCGGGCTGGGTGGGCGCGGGGGCCCCGTCCACGGTCACCCCGCTGTCGGAGAGGATGATTTCCGTCTCTCCGGGCCCGGCGGCAAGGGCGGAATCCGCCGTACCCGCCAGCAGGGCTCCGCTGAGAAGCAGGGCAAAAATCTGTTTGCGCATGAAAGCTGTACTCCTTTTCAGTCAAGTGGGACCAGTATAGCACCCAGAAAATTGGAAAGGTAAACGAGCCGTGAATAAATCGCGAAAAGAAATGAAATTCTGCGGATTGCGGACTACCGCCGGTGGCGAGAAATAATACAAGCTCAGTGTAGCGGGCGGGGGAAAATTGTGCTATAATAGCATCATCCAAGTTTGGGAACAGGAGACGAGCCATATGGAGCTAACGGAAAAGACTGTGGAACAGAACGTCCTGTTTGAGGGCGTCATCATACGGGTGCGGAAGGACCAGGCGGAGCTGCCCAACGGCCACATCGCGGGGCGTGAGGTGGTGGAGCATCCCGGCGGCGTGGCGGTGCTGGCGCTGCACGAGGACCAGACGGTGAGTCTGGTGCGTCAATTCCGCTATCCCTTTCAGGCGGTGGTGGCGGAGCTGCCCGCCGGGAAGCTGGAGTACGGCGAGGACCACCGGGCGGCCGCTCTGCGGGAGCTGGAGGAAGAGGTGGGGGCCAAGGCGGGGAAGCTGACCTATCTGGGGTGTCTCTATGCCTCTCCGGGCTTCTGCACGGAGGTGCTGCATATGTACTTGGCCCAGGACCTGGAGCTGGGTGCGTGCCACCCGGACGAGGACGAGTTTCTGGAGACGGAGCGGGTGCCTTTTTCCACTCTGGTGGAGCAGGTGATGCGCGGGGAATTGAAGGACGCCAAGACCGTGGCCCTGGTGCTGAAGGCCAAGGTGTATTTGGGACTGTAAACGCAAGGAGGAAGCCATGAGCAAGCGTGTTTTGATTGTCGAGGACGAGACGAGCATTGTGGATATACTGACCTTCAACCTGACCAAGGAGGGCTATGAGACGTTGGAGGCCTATGACGGGGCCACCGGGCTCCAGCTGGCCCGGGAGCAGGACCCGGACCTGATTCTTCTGGATTTGATGCTCCCTCGGATGAATGGTTTTGATGTGTGCCGCAGCCTGCGGGAGGGCGGGAGTGCCACGCCGGTGATTATGCTCACCGCCCGCGAGGAAGAGACGGACAAGGTTTTGGGCCTGGAGCTGGGGGCGGACGATTATATCACCAAGCCCTTTTCCATGCGGGAGCTTCTGGCCCGGGTCAAGGCGAATATCCGTCGGAATGAGATGGTTTCCGCGGCGGCCGCAGGGGCCCCGCCGGCGGGCGGGAACCGCCTGGAGCTGGGGCGGATTGTCATTGATTTGGATTTGATGGTGGCTTATAAAGACGGAAAGACCCTGGAGCTGACCCAGCGGGAATATGAACTTCTGAAATATCTGGCCAGCGAGCCGGGGAAGGTTTCCTCCCGTGAGGCTCTGATGGAGCATGTTTGGAATTACGAGGGGTATGTGGGCGACGTCCGCGCGGTGGATGTGGCGGTCCGCCGCCTGCGGGAAAAAGTGGAGGATGATCCGGCGCAGCCTCAGTTTATTGTTACCCGGCGGGGGTTGGGGTATTTGTTCTCTGTTTGATTGGAGGTTTGCTGGGGGGCGTTGGTTGCTTTGACATTCCCCTTTGCTTCTTCCACGTTTCTCCCTACGTCTCGTTACCTGGTCCCGCCTCCGGCGGCCTACTTTCCAGCGAAGGAAAGTAGGCAA
>CAJUDT010000063.1 GCA_910585415.1 uncultured Flavonifractor sp. | reverse complement strand
TCATCACCAAAGACCTGAGCCGTCTGGGCCGCGATTATATCCTAACCGGCCACTATATGGAACGATACTTCCCGGAGCACCGGGTGCGCTACATCTCCCTGTTGGACGGCATCGACACCGGGGTGGACTCCACCGCCAACGACATCACGCCCTTCCGCGCCATTATGAACGACATGTATGCCAAGGACATCTCTAAAAAAATCTCCAGTGTCAAGCATGACAAACAGCGCAAGGGCCTGTTCATCGGCGGCAAGCCTGTCTACGGCTACAAAATGCACCCCACAGAGAAAAATAAAATCGTCATTGACGAGGCTGCAGCCCCCATGGTGCGGCGCATCTTCGATATGGCGCTGGAGGGAATAAGCGGCCGTCAGATTGCCGCCCAACTCAATGCGGAGGGTGTCCCGACCCCAGCCACCTACGCCGGGCTTCCTGTACCGAACCCCGGCCCTTATACTGGCCTGTGGAGCAGCGAGCGCATTTCCGACATGCTGCAAAATGAGACTTATATTGGCAGCATGGTCCAGGGGCGCACCCGGAAAATCAACTACAAGTCCAAAAAATGTATCAAGCAGGACCGCCGGAACTGGGTGGTGGTAGAGGGTACCCACGAGCCGATTGTTGACCGGGAAACCTTCAACAAGGTACAGGCATTGGTCAACAGCCGCCGATACACCCGCAGCCGGACCTATGACTTTTTACTCAAAGGGCTGATTTTCTGCCATGAGTGCGGCTATCCGTTGGCGGTGCTCAACCGAAAGAACGCGGCAGGGGAGGATAAGCTGTATTTTGTCTGTCGGACCTACCAGCGGTTTACAAAAGCAGGTGTCTGCACCAGCCACACAATCAAAGAGCAGACGGTCACCCAAGCAGTGATAGAGAAGGTGAGGGAGGTCTGCGGAGCCTATCTGCAAACGGACCAGCTTCTGCCCCAGGCGCAGAAAGCGGTGGCAAAAGCAGTCGCGGAAGCGGACAATGAAAAGGAGATTAACTCCCTCAAGGCCAAGATCGACAGCCTGACCGCCCATCTGGATAAGGTCTACATGGATAAGCTCAGCGGCGTTCTGGACGAAGCCGACTTCCAACGCATCTACGCCAAGGTCAAGGCTGACCGCACCGCACTGGAGCAACGCCTCAGCCAGCTGGACCGCCCGGATTACTCCCCGGCAGAGCAGATGGATTTGGCGAAAAAATTAACGGAGCGATTTCTGGAAACCGTCTCCGCCAACCGGGAACTGCTGGTCAGTCTCGTTGAACGGGTGGAGCTGACCGCAGATAAACAAATTATTATCAAATTTCGTTTCAAACGGCTAGAAACTGGATAAAACTGACACCAAATCACAAACCACATCGTTTACAATACCCGGGCCGCTATGTATCCCGCCTTGAAAAGAAGGCCCTGAAAAAACTAGAGACCGCTATGGAGGCCACATAGCTGCTGAAAAGTAAATCTAGGTGTTTTTGGTAAAAAACATAAAGCTATGTAGCAAATTAGATACAACCGCATATTTTGGATGCTGCTGTGCAGGTTTGAGTAAAATTCTTCTGACTCAAACCTGCATTTATTTTTGTGGAATAGGGGGATATACCCTGTGTACCATGATACTTCGAGTGTTGCAAAATTACAACACCGTTGCAACTTTACAACAAATCCTTGCAAACCTGTAAAGAACACCATCATCCCCGAATGCCAAATGGAGCCAGCCAGCCGCTGCTAAAAGGCTGTAGCGGCAACATTCCGAACATTTATCAGGGATGCTGAAAGTGGCATGGAACTTGCACATTAAATATAAGTCACCAGTCTGCTCGCATGGCCTTTTTGCCGGAGCGCAAATAGCTGTGAGCACCTGACGCCGCGCATAATCCGGGCCTGAGTGCCTGTAACATCAGAAAGGAGCTGTCACACTATGGAAAGACAAGACCTGGCCGCCCTGTTGGCCGGAAAGCGTATGGAGCCCCGCTATCTGGAGTACAATTGGCGGGATATCGTCCTGTACGCCCTGGCTGTCGGGGCCAAGCGGGACGACCTTCAGTATCTCTATGAAAAGAAGCTCAAGGCCATCCCCACCTATGGCACAATCCCTTATTGGGGTACGGTAAACGTGCGTCCTTACCAGTGGATGCCGCTGCCCGCCTCCATGCTGGCGGATGAAATTATCAAGCCCTCCATCTCCTTCCTGAACATGGACCATGAAATCATCATGCACCGCCCCATTGACCCCATCAAGGGCACTTTCCAGTACCAGGATGTGATTACCGATGTATACGACCGGGGCGAAGGCAAGGGCGCGGTGGTCAAGACCAAGGTCCTGGTCCGGGATGAGGCGGGCAACGACGTATGTACCAACTACTCCACCACCTTCTTCCACGAGGCCGGCGGCTTTGGCGGTCCTCCCATGCCCAAGAGCACGGTGGTCATTCCCGACCGGGCCCCCGACGTGGAGCTGGACGATTACATCAGTCCGGTACAGAATCTGCTCTACCGCCTGACGGGCGATACCAATCTGGTCCATGTGGACCCGGAGTACGCTCAGAAAATGGGCTTTGAGACCTCCTTCATGCAGGGTTTGTGTTCCTTCGGCTTCTCCTGCCGTCTGGCCATTCAGGCCCTCATTCCCGGTGAGCCGGAGCGCATGACCCGTATGGCGGCCCAAATGACCTCGGTGCTTTTCCCGGATACGCCGGTGAAGCTCCAGCTGTGGAAGATGGGGGAGGGCGTCGCGTACTTCCGCTTTATGAACGTCTCTACGGGCAAGCCTGTGCTGAACCGGGGCGTTTTCGAGTGGAAATAATCCTCCCGTTTTCCCGAGGCGGACCAGTTCTCATGGACAAGAGAGCGTGAGCGTTTCATTCCCAAAAGGGGAGGGGACAGGCCGGCAGACCCGTTGCCGCTCGGACTCCCGCATCCCGGTTCAGGAGGGCTCTTCCAGCACGCGCTTGATTATAATACCCGCCTTCTGTATCTTCCGATAGAGCAGGCTGCGGTCGATTCCAAGTTCCCTGGCCGCAGCGGGGATGTTTTGGTTGTGGCGGCGCAGGGCGTCCCGAATGACCGCGGCCTCGTATTCGGCCACCATGTCGGGCAAACGTCTGGCCCCTGCCGGGCGGGGGTTGGACAGCAGCTTTGTGGGCAGGTCCATCTCGTCAATCAGCAGCAGGTCGCAGGAAGCATAGGCGCTGGTGATAACATTCATCAGCTCCCGCACATTGCCGGGCCAGCGGTATTCCTGCAAGCGCCGCTTGGCCGCGTCCGAGAGCAGAATATCCGTCCGGTACTCCCGGTTGAGCCGCTCCAGGGTGTGGGAGATGTAGAGGGGGATGTCCTCCGGGTGCTCCCGCAGGGGAATCATCTCCAGGTTAATGACGTTCAGCCGGTAGTACAGGTCCTCCCGAAAGGTCCCGCGGCGGATCATGTCCGGCAGGTCCCGGCGGGTGGCGGCGACAATCCGCACATCAATGGGGACGGGCATCCCGCCGCCCACCCGTTCAAGCTCCCTCTCCTGGAGTACTCGGAGCAGCTTGGCCTGAAGGGGCAGAGGCATGTCGCCAATCTCGTCTAAAAAGACGGTGCCTCCCTCGGCGAGCTGGAAACGTCCCAGCTTTCCGCTCCGGCTGGCCCCGGTGAAGGCCCCCGGCTCGTATCCGAACAGCTCGCTCTCCAACAGTTCAGCGGGGATGGCGGCGCAGTTGATGGAGATAATGGGCTTGTCCCGCCGGGCGCTCTCCAGGTGAATCGCCTTGGCGAACATCTCTTTCCCGGTACCGGTCTCCCCGGTGATAAGCACCGGGAAATCTCTCCGCGCGATCTTCTGGGTTTTGCGTTTAAGCTCCTCCATCTGGGGAGAATTTCCGATAATCTGCTTCAATCCCACAGCGGGAGCGCTCTGGTTTTGATAGGCCTCTTTGTAGTATTGCAACTCTTGCTCCATCAGGCCGTAGGCCATAGCGGCGGTACGCTCTTTGAAGGAAATCTGGGCGGCTGCGCCAAGAAGGGTGCCGTCCCCGGCAAAAAAGCAGAAGCGGTTGCACACCGCGTGAGTGTCCACGTGCAGGCGGGTGTCGCCGCCGGCATAGGGGTGCAGGTACACGCCGTTGGGCCCGTCTCCCCGCTGCCGGGAGCGCAGGACCTCGTGCATAGTGGTGGTGGAAATTGTCTCCTGGATGGGCCGTCCCACAATTTCCTCCTGAGTTTTCCCCAAAAAATCACAGTAATTTTGATTGATTTCCAATACGATTCCATTCGGGTCCACAACGATGAAGCCATCGTTGGTATCCGCGATAAATTCCTCAAACAGGCGGCGGCAGGCATAGTCATTCAGCACAAAGTGTCCCTCTCTTCCCGGCGGTATATCCAACAGTATATCCCATTGACGTCCGCAGGGCAAGGGCCCTTTGCAGGTCCGGACCCGGCGCGGCCAGTTTTATTTTACACAAATAGTTTTGATACCGAAAAATACTTATAACTGAATATTCTGCCATCCGAAAACCTGTAAGGAAGAGAAAATATTAACGAATGGGATGCCGGACATAAAAAAATTCTACGACAATTCGCACAAAATTGCATTGACAAATGGCAAAAAATGATTATCATGGAGCACGTACAATGGTTCTGGAGAGGACCACAAAGGACAGCATCCACATCAAACATTTAACAGGAGGAGACATCATGAACAATTTGCTGCTGGAAATCGAAAATGGAATCGCCCTGCTGACGATCAACCGTCCCAAGTCTCTGAACGCCCTGAATAGCGAGACCCTTGCTGAACTGAACACCTGCCTGGCCGACCTGGAGAAGAATGCGGACGTGAAGGTGGTTATCCTCACCGGCTCCGGCGAGAAGTCCTTCGTGGCTGGCGCGGACATTTCCGAGATGGTCAACGCCACTGCCGCCGAGGGCCGCACCATGGGCCTGCTGGCCCGCGAGGCCTTTGGCCGTCTGGAGAACATGCCTCAGGTCACCATCGCCGCTGTGAACGGCTTCGCCCTGGGCGGCGGCTGCGAGATTTCCATGGCCTGTGACATCCGCGTAGCCTCCGAGAACGCTAAGTTCGCCCAGCCCGAGTGCGGCTTGGGCATCCTGCCCGGCTTCGGCGGCACCCAGCGCCTGGCCCGTCTGGTGGGCAAGGGCCGCGCCAAGGAGCTCATCTTTACCTGCGATATGATCTCTGCGGAGGAGGCTTACCGCATGGGTCTGGCCAACCACGTGGTTCCCCAGGCCGAGCTTATCGACTACTGCAAGGCTATGGCTGGCCGCATCATGAAGAACGGCCCCTTCGCCGTCGCTCTGGCCAAGCAGGCCATCAACACTGGCTGCGACACCGACCTGGACAGCGGCCTGAAGCTGGAGGCCAACCTCTTCGGCCTGTCCTTCGCCACCGAGGACAAGAAAGAGGGCATGACCGCCTTCCTGGAGAAGCGCAAGGAGAAGCACTTTACTGGCAAGTAAGAGCAGAGCAGCCTTTCCCGGCGGGACCGGGGGTTCTCCCTTCCCCTGGCCCCGCCGGGCCATATGGCAGTGTTTCCAACTATAAAAACAGGAAGGAGACAACCCATCATGTCCAAGAAACCCATTCTCACCGCCGCTGAGGCCGCCTCCTGGGTGGAGGACGGCGTGACGATTTCCACCAGCGGCTTTGTGGCCAGCCAGATGCCCGAGGCCCTCAACAAGGCTCTGGAGCAGCGCTTTCTGGAGACGGGCAGCCCCAAAAACCTGACCCTCTTCTATGCTGCCGCCCAGGGCAACCGGGACGGCAGCGGCGCCGACCACTTTGCCCATGAGGGAATGCTCAAGCGGGTGGTGGGCGGTCACTACAACATGGTTCCCGAGCTGGGCAAGCTCATCATTGCCAACAAGCTGGAGGCCTATAACCTGCCCCAGGGCACCCTTTCCCAGCTCTTCCGGGACGTGGCCGCTCACAAGCTGGGCACCCTGACCCACGTGGGCCTGAACACCTTTGCCGACCCCCGCATTGAGGGCGGCAAGCTCAATAGCGTCACCACCGAGGACATCGTCGAGGTGGTGGAGGTCCTGGGCCAGGAGCGGCTGCTGTATAAAGCCATCCCTGTGGACATCGCCTTCATCCGCGGCTCCATTGCCGACGAGAACGGCAACGTAACCCTGGAGCACGAGTGCTGCACCAACGAGGCCACCTCCATTGCCCAGGCCGCCAAGAACTCCGGCGGCAAGGTCATTGTCCAGGTGGAGAAGGTGGTTCAGGCCGGCAGTGTGGACCCCAAGCTGGTCAAGATTCCCGGTGTGTATGTGGATGCGCTGGTGGTCTGCGACAGCAAGGAGGACCACGCTCAGTGCCAGGGCTGTGAGTATGACGGCTCCATGACCGGCGACTTCCGGGTGCCTCTGGGCAGTCTGGAGTATCCGCCCATGAGCGCCAAGAAGATCATTGGCCGCCGGGCGGCGATGGAGCTGGAGCCCAACAAGGTGGTCAACCTGGGTATTGGTATTCCTGAGTACATCTCGATGGTAGCCAACGAGGAGGGGATTGGCGATTACATGACCCTCACCGTGGAGGCCGGGCCTGTGGGCGGCGTGCCCCAAGGCGGTCCCAAATTCGGCGGCTCCGTTAACGTAGAGGCCATCCTGGACCAGCCGTATCAGTTTGATTTCTATGACGGCGGCGGCGTGGATCTGGCGTTCCTGGGTCTGGCACAGGCGGACAAGGAAGGCAACATCAACGTCTCCAAATTCGGTCCCCGGATCGCCGGCTGTGGCGGTTTCGTCAACATCACCCAGAACGCCAAGAAGGTTTTCTTCTGCGGCACCTTTACGGCGGGCGGCTTCAAGAGCCACGTGGAAGACGGCAAGCTGGTCGTTGACCAGGAGGGCAAGGAGCGCAAGCTCATTGACACCGTGGAGCAGATCACCTTCTCCGGCGCGTACGCCAACAAGACCGGCCAGCCGGTCAAGTACATCACAGAGCGGGCTGTCTTTGAGCTGCGCAGTGACGGCGTGTATCTCATTGAAGTGGCTCCCGGCATCGACGTGCAGAGCCAGGTAATCGACCTGATGGGCTTCACCCCCAAGATGGAGGAGGGTGGTCCCAAGCTGATGGATGAGCGTATCTTCAACGATGGGCTCATGGGTCTGAAGGGCTGATTCCCACGTGAGATGAAATAAGAGAAAAGGAAAGGAAGCCATCTATGAATTTAGGTATCCTAGTCCTGCTGATTGCCATTATCCTCTTTGCGGTGCTGGCCTTTAAGCAGATTTCCGCGCTGATTCTGGCGCCTCTGGTCACCATTTTCGTGCTGGTGTTCTCCGCAATCTTCGCGGGAAGCCCCATTGCCATCCTGACTGGCCTGAAAGGTGACTTCATGCCTGCTGCGGCCAAGTATGTTTCTGACTACTTCCTGGTGTTCTTTGTGGGCGCGCTCTTCGGCGCGGTCTACCAGTTCACCGGCGCGGCCAAGTCCATCGCCAAGTGGTTTTCCGGCATGTGCCATGGCCGCTTTGTGGCTCCCATCATCATGTGCATCACCGGCGTGCTGACTTACGGCGGCATCTCCGGCTTTGTGGTATTCTTCGTGGTTTATCCCATTGCCCTCCAGATGTTCCGTAGCTCTAACCTGACCCGCCGCCTGATTCCCGCCGCTATTTCGGCCGGCACCTGGACCTGGTCCATGTATGGCCCCGGTTCCCCCTCGATTCAGAACGTTATCCCCATCAAAATCCTGGGCACCACGCCCACAGCGGCGTTCCTGCCCTCTCTGATTGCCACCGTGGCCTCTTTCGTGATGATTTTTGTGTGGCTGGAGTACCGCACCCGTTACTTCACCCGCAATGGCTATGAGTTCGTAGACAGCCGCCTGCGTACACAGCTGACCGAGGAAGAGCTCCGCGATGATGACGCCAACGAGGTTCTGCCCAACCCCATTATGGCCCTCATTCCCATTTTCCTGATTCTGTTCCTCTTCAACGCTCCCCTCATTCTGAAAGACGACGGCACCCGCGGCGGCCTGCCCGTAGAAACCTCCGTGTTCCTGGGCGTAGTGCTGGCCTGCATCCTGTTCTTCCCCCGCATCGAGGGCGGCATTGATGGTTGGATCAAGGTATTCAACAAGGGCGCTGCCGACTCCGGCGTGTCCATCCTCAACACCGCTATCGTCGTCGGCTTCGGCGGCGTGGTGCAGAACACCCAGGGCTTCCATGACTTGGTCAATGGCCTCCAGACCCTGGATATGAACCCCCTGTTCTTCGTTATGATTACCGTCGCTGTCTGTGCGGGCGCCTGCGGCTCCGCCTCCGGCGGCATGGGCGTGGCTTTCAACGCTCTGAAGGATACTTACATCGCTCTGGGCGCGAAGATGCCCTATGTCCACCGCATCGGCGCCATTGCCGCCGGTACTCTGGACAGCCTGCCCCACCAGGGCGCGCAGATTACCCTGCTGGGCATCTGCAAGCTGACCCACAAAGAGGCCTATTTCGACATCATGGTCACTCAGATTATCATCCCCTTCATCACCTGCTTCCTGTTCATCGGACTTGCTTCCGTGGGTATGTAAGCAGGAGACGACACACTGTCTGCATTTGGAGCGCCCCCCAAACCGGGGGGCCTCCGAATCAGCATAGCACCACCGGTATCTCTACAACCACAACCGACCGAAAAGAAAGGATTGAACTGTCATGAATTTTGAACTGACTGAAGTACAGAAGCAGGTACAGGCTATGGCCCGCGAGTTCGCCGAACAGGATCTGCTCCCCACCATTCTGGAGCGGGACGCCTCCGGCGAGTTCCCCCTGGAGCTCTTCCGCAAGTTCGGTAAGACCGGCATTTACGGCCTGCCCTATCCCAAGGAGCTGGGCGGCATGGGCGGCAGCTATCTGGCCTACGCCCTGGCCGTGGAGGAGGTTTCCAAGGTGGACGGCGCCTTTGGTATCTCCTTCTCCGTGGATACCTCTCTGTACGGCGGCAGCATCGTGAACTCCTCCGCTCCCGACGAGATTAAGAAGAAGTTCCTGGAGCCCATCACCCACGGCGAGAAGATCGGCTCCTTCGGCCTGACCGAGCACACCGCCGGTTCCGACGCCGCCGGTCAGACCACCGTGGCCGTCAAGGACGGCGACAGCTACGTCATCAACGGCTCCAAGTGCTTCAACACCAACGGCCCCGTGGCGGACTACACCGTGGTGTACTGCCTGACCGACCCCGCTCTGGGCACCAAGGGCATGGCCGCTTTCGTGGTTGAGAAGGGCACCCCCGGCTTCGTGGTGGGCAACGTGGAGGACAAGATGGGCATCCGCTCCGCTCAGGTTTCCGATATGCACCTGAACGACGTCCGCGTTCCCGCTGAGAACATGATCGCCAAGCCCGGCGAGGGCTTCAAGCTGGCCATGAAGACTCTGGACGGCGGCCGTATCGGCGTTGCGGCTCAGGGCCTGGGCATTGCCAAGGGCGCTTTTGAGGTGGCCCGGAAGTACATGATGGAGCGCCAGCAGTTTGGCAAGCCCATCTGCAAGCAGCAGTATCTGGCCTTCAAGATGGCCGAGCTCCAGACCAAGATTGAGGCCGCCGAGCTGCTGCTCTTCAAGGCCGCCGTGGCCAAGGAAGAGGGCAAGCCCTACTCCGTGCCCGCCGCAATGGCGAAGCTGACCTGCACCAACGTGGCGATGGAAGTGGCCACCGAGGCAGTCCAGATGCTGGGCGGCAACGGCTACATGAAGGGCTATCACGTCGAGCGTATGCTCCGCGACGCCAAGATCACCCAGATCTACGAGGGCACCAACGAGATTCAGAAGCTGGTCATCAGCGGCCCCATTTTCCGCTAAGGCTAAATGTGCGAAAATTCCTGAGAAAATATCTGGAAATCTGTCGCTGAAACTGCTATAATAAGGGCGGTATCCCCAAACATGTTTTGAGGATGCCGCCTTTATATCATTAAGGAGACGAGGATGGAGTTCAAATGCGCTTGCAAGGTTGTATCAATTATCTGTTAACTGTGGCCCAACATGAGGTGTTTCAGGACTTTTCGGAGGGATTGGCCCCCTTCAACATCACGCCGGGACAGTATGGCGTGCTCCGCTATCTGTGGCAGGACGGCCCCTGCACCCCCAAGGAGATTGCCCAGACCCTGCGCCTGGAAAATTCGACCATTTCCGGTGTGCTGGACCGTATGGAGAAGAAGGGGCTCATTGAACGCATCATCGACAAAAAGGACCGGCGCAGCATCCGGGTGGTGGCCACCGAGCAGGGCATGTCCATGCGGGACGACGTGCTGAAGGTGATTGACGAGCTGAATCAGAAAGTCCTTGCAGGCTTTACCCCAGAGCAGCTGGAGAATTTCCTCTCCTGCCTGCGGCAAATCGGCATGGTGGACCAGCCCGGCAGCGACCCCGCGCAGGGCGCGTAAGGACCGTGGAGGGCGCCGTGTCACCTTATGGCGTGCAGGAATAGTATCAAAGGCAGCGGTAGGTTTGATGGTCTGTATCAGGAGGGATTGTTATGAGTCATGTATCGGCGCCGGTTTACACAGTGTATTATGATATCGACATGTCAACCGGAAAAAGGACCCTTAAAAAATGTGAGTATTCCGAATTTATGCGGCTTCTGGCTGAGGCGGAGGAAGAGGAACGCAATGCTCCGATTGGAACCGGAAAGCTGACGGAAGAAGAAATCCAGGGCCTTGCGGAAAAGTACGACCCGAATCATATGTCGCAGTCGGAGTACGACCGCCTGATTGCTTATCTCGTGGAACGGAATGTGTTGAGCGAAAAGGAGACGTATGACATCGGCCTGAGCCGCGTGACAATTCGCCCAGGGTGCTACGTAAAGGGGCAATTGGCGCCGAATGTGCCCGCTAGCGCCTTATCCATTCGTACACTCAGCGACGCAGGCGGAGACGCGCTCTATTATGTAAAGCTGAAAATGCAGTGGTGCAATCGGAACGCCTGGGGCGACCGCATTACCTATGACGCACTCCAAAAGGTCAGCAGCATTCTGCTGAAAATGGATTCTGCGCGAAAACGGGCGTAATGGAAACTGCGGCAATGAAAATGAATCCTGGTGTATAAGAAAAACGCCCCTCTGACCTTGCATGAACAGGGTCAGAGGGGCGTTTCCTGTTTACGCTTCATCCTCAACGTATTCGAGAATATCTCCCGGCTGGCATTTTAGAACCTTACAGATTGCGTCTAACGTACGGAAGCGGACGGCCTTTACTTTTCCGGTTTTTAGGTAAGAGAGATTGACGTTAGATATGCCGACCTGGGCCGCCAAGTCGTTCAGCCGCATTTTCCGGTCTGCAAGCACCCGGTCCAGACGGATAATAATCATAATGTGTGATCCACCTCGTCCTGTAAATGAACTCCGTAATGAATGATATATGCGGCTACAAGAAAAGCAATGCTGGGGATGGTTGCGCTGAACAGGGCTTGTCCCGTGGAAATGGACACCCGATTGTCAGAAATGAGATTCGTGAGCCAGCAGATTGCCAGCTTGATAAATGGAACACAAACGGCCGCAAAAACTTGGAGCAGCCCATAATAAAGCAGGCAGGAGGCGTTTTGCTCGGTAAAAATCTGCCCCTTATTTATGTTAGAAAATACACGGCTCAAGAACCAGAAGGCCAATATGATGGGGATTGTATGAACAGCATACATGAGAGAAAGCCCAATCTGGGTGGTCCGGTCAATTTGGTCCGTATCGCCTGTCCACACACGAATGTCATCACCCATGTGGACCGTCAAGCTGCGGGAATGGGGGCTATGATGTTCTTCTGCATAAATTGCGCGTTCAAAATATTCTGTGCTGGTATGAAGGGAGAAGGTTTGACGCCCCATAAAGCTGAGGACTGTGCATAGGATAAAAAAGCCGATGGAAAAATAACAGGCGAATTTCAAGAACATGGAAGCGGATTTCGCAAACCGTTCATTTGCAAGATTTTGAATAAATTTCATCGTTTATCACCTCGAACTCATGATAGCACATAAGACAAAGTATGTCAATAATAATTTAATGTTTTTCGTTAAATTATTATTGGAATACTTTATAAAGCATCGGCGATTCTATCCAGGGCCCGATTGATCCGCCGCTCGTCCGATTGCGCAAAAAAGCCGCCCGGATTGATGGACGGCTTTATGCAAAATATGATATTTTTGCTATAGTTTTTTTCGTTTTAACAAAAAGATTCTGCCGGTACGTTCAAGAAACAGTCAATCGTCTGTATCCTTCTGCTGGGCTTGCGGGGCGGAGTCTGGCCGAAGCAGGTCCGCAAGCTGCTCCATAGGGCACAGAATCACCCCGCCCTGTTCGCACAGGACGGTGGCGGCAGCTCTCCCGCGCTGGTCCAGGCCGCAGTCTACAATGACGATGGCGCATCGGGCCAGCTGTCCGCCTTGCAGCCACAGCAGGCCTCTGACCGTGTGTTCCAGACCATCCCCGCCGCCAGAGGCGGGAATGACGGCGTAAATGGGGGATTCCTTTCCGCCCACGGGGGCCACCAGTTTTCCAAAGAGCACCCAACCCAGGGCCAGCAGTCCGACCGCTGCCAGCAGTGTCAGCAGAAATTCCATCCAAAGCGTCAAAAGCCCTCACCTCCGCAGCATTCTATGCAAACGGCGGTGAGGGTGCTTCTGTTTTTAGAAAGAATAGGGTCCTCTGGGGAAAAAGAAGCAGACAGAGCGTGTATCACGCCTCCAGCTCATGCCTGTTCCGGCATTCCGCCCAAGGGTAAACCTGGTGCTTGGCTGGAGGCGCGTGGAAGGTCAGTTTATCGTTGCCACCACCAGACCAGTGGCAAAGGTCATAATCAGGCCCGCCGTGAGAACTCCCAGGATGATGGAGGGCAGCGCCTTGCGCAGGGGCATGTCAAGGAAAGCCGCCGCCAGGGCTCCGGTCCAGGCCCCGGTCCCCGGCAGGGGGATTGCCACGAAGATATACAGGCCCAGATATTTATATTTGCTGACCTTCCTCCCCTTCAGGTGGGCCTTGCGCTCCAGCCGGTCCACCAGGGTGTTGAGCCGGGGACAGCGCCGCCGCAGCCAGAGAAAAACGCGGCGGATATAGACGATGATAAAGGGGACGGGAATCAGGTTGCCCACCACGCCCGCCGCCAGCGCCGCCCCCGGCGGCAGACCCAGCGCGGTGCCGAAGGGCACGCCGCCCCGCAGCTCGATGACGGGAAGCATAGAGACGAGCATGGTAAAGACCATCTCGCCCAGTTGGTTGTCCGTAAGCCATTTTAACAGTTCCACAGCGCACCTCATACAAAACATCATTTCTGCTATTGTACCACAAGTCCGGGAAAGGAGATATTAAATTTTTCTTGATTTTCTGAAAATTCTCCCCAAGAGCCCGCAAAAGCGGAGCCGCCGGGATTTTAGGCTTGACAGATTCCGGCCATCAGTATAGTATCTTTGTAACGATATTCGATATACAAAAAGGGGAGGAACTATGGCCCGGAAAAAGCTGGAGACATTGACGGAGCAGATGTTTTATGTGCTGCTCTCCCTGCGGCGGGAGCGGCACGGATATGGGGTGATGCAGGCCATCGCCGCCCTGTCTCAAGGGCGGGTCAAGGTGGGGGCCGGGACCCTGTATGCCCTGTTGGAGCGTTTTGAGCGGGACGGCTTCATCCGGCGTACCCGCACGGAGGACACCCGAAAATATTACTGCCTGACCCCGGAAGGGGAGCGGGCCCTTTTGGGGGAGTACACCCGCCTGCGGCGGCAGACGGCGGACATGGAGCGGGCGCTGGAGGAGGAACCATGAGGACATGTTGGCGTCTGTTTGCCTTCGGCGGGGCGGACCGGCAGGCTGCGCAGGTATGGCTGAACGCACAGACCGCAGCGGGCTGGCGGCTGAAGGGGGTCTATGGGGGCCTGCTGGCCCGGTTTGAGCAGGATACCCGAAATATTCCCCGCTGCTGCGTCCGGCCCTGGCCCACCCGGCGGGAGGTTCAGGCGGGATACTATCAGCACTGGGCAGACCACGGCTGGGAGCGGACCGCCGGAAGCTGGGGGCTGGAGATTTTCTCCGCTCAACCGGGCCGCTTTCCCCTCTGGCCGGAGGGAGACGGGGATGAGGACGAGGCCAGTCTGTTCCGGCAGGCTTGGCGGAGCTGCCTGGGGGCGGCGCTGGCGGCGGTGTTGAGCGCTCTATGGTGCGGCCGGTTGGGCTGGAGCGCTGTGCTGCTGAACGACCTCTGTCTAGCCGGAGCCGCCGCCGCGCTGGTTTTGAATCTTCTGCTGGCCGGGTATGGAATTTCTCTGCTCATCCGCTGGAACCGCCGGTGTAGGGGAGGGGAGCCGGTCCCGTCCCTGCGCGGAGCCCGGATGCGCTATTTCTGCGGCGGAGCGGTGTGGCTTCTGGCCTGTGTACTGCTTCTGCTCAACGGAATGCAGGCGCTTCAGGGGAGTGCAAAGGGAACGCCTCAAACCGCAGGGCCCCTGGTGCGGGCTGAGGAACTGGGGCTGGAGGGTGCCGGGAGCCTCTATGGCCAGGAGGGGCGTTCGGTACTGGCGGCGTGGAGCCGCACACAGGAATTTTTGCGGGCAGGGGAGGCCCCAGCCGGAGCGGTGGTCTGCGATGTGTACCGGTGTGCGGGCCCTATTACTGCCCGTGTCCTGGCAAACATACTGCGGGCGGAAGAAGCCCAGGGGAGAAGCCTGCACCTGCTGGAGCGGCACGGGGCGCTCTCATGGAGCCGGGCGGAGCTGGGCTTTGACCGGGCGTGGATTGCGCAGGCGGGCGAGCGGATTTGCCTGCTGGCCGTGGAGGGGACCTCCGTGGCCCTGGTGGAAGCGCCGGGAGGTGTGAACAGCCCGGAGGTGCTGGCGCTTATCCGGGCGCGCATGGAGCCGCCCGGCGGCGGCTGAATATCTGAAACAGGAAAGAACCAGGAGCGTTTGCCCATAGAGAGGGCAGGCGCCAGCTTGTCGAAAAAGTCCTGCGGACTTTCCCGCCAAGCTGAGGAAAATTTCTA
>CAJUDT010000062.1 GCA_910585415.1 uncultured Flavonifractor sp. | reverse complement strand
ACGGCACCCCCCTGGATATCGTGCTGAACCCCCTGGGCGTGCCCTCCCGTATGAACATCGGGCAGGTGCTGGAGGTCCACTTGGGCTATGCCGCCAAGGCCCTGGGCTGGAAGGTGGCTACCCCCGTGTTCAACGGCGCCGACGAGCGGGACATTGAGGAAACTCTGACCATGGCCGGCCTGTCCCCCGACGGAAAAAGCTGGCTCTACGACGGCCGTACCGGCGAGCGGTTCGACAACCGGGTCACCGTGGGCTATGTGTACTTCCTCAAGCTCCACCATCTGGTGGACGACAAGATTCACGCCCGCTCCACCGGCCCCTACTCCCTGGTCACCCAGCAGCCTCTGGGCGGCAAGGCCCAGTTCGGCGGCCAGCGGTTCGGCGAGATGGAGGTGTGGGCACTGGAGGCCTACGGCGCGGCCTATACCCTCCAGGAGATCCTCACCGTCAAGTCCGACGACGTGACGGGCCGCGTGCGCACCTACGAGTCCATTGTCAAGGGCTACAACGTGCCCAAGCCCGGCGTGCCCGAGTCCTTCAAGGTGCTGGTGAAGGAGCTCCAGGCCCTGTGTCTGGACATGAAGGTGCTGGACAGCCAGGGCAACGAGATTGAGCTCAAGGACGACGAGGACGACAACTACCAGCCCGGCAAGTTCCGCGAGGACGACGAGGAGTATTATGAGAACTACAACACCGGCGGCGAGTCCGACTTTGCGGCGGCGGGCTTCTCCCTCAAGGAGGGCGGCGAGGACGACCTGGCCCTGGAGGATGAGGACGGCGTGGACTTCGACGGCGGCTTCGACCAGGACGAGGACATGGAATAAGAGTAGGGAGGACGGTTTAAGAGTATGAGTTACGCTGAATTTGACGCGATCCAAATCGGCATCGCCTCCCCGGAGCAGATCCGCGAGTGGTCCTACGGCGAGGTCAAAAAGCCCGAGACCATCAACTACCGCACCCTGAAGCCGGAGCGGGAGGGCCTGTTCTGTGAGCGCATCTTTGGGCCCACCAAGGATTGGGAGTGCCACTGCGGCAAGTATAAGAAAATCCGCTACAAGGGCAAAATCTGCGACCGCTGCGGCGTGGAGGTCACCCGCGCCAAGGTGAGACGGGAGCGCATGGGCCATATCGAGCTGGCCGCTCCGGTGAGCCATATTTGGTACTTTAAGGGCATCCCCTCCCGGATGGGTTTGCTGCTGGACATTTCTCCCCGTATTTTGGAGAAGGTTTTGTACTTTGCGTCCTATATCGTCACCGACCCCGGCTTCTCTCCCCTGAGCAAAAACCAGATTCTGTCCGAGAAGGAATACCGGGACATGCGGGAGAAGTACGAGGACGATTTCGACGCGGGCATGGGCGCGGAAGCTGTCAAAAAGCTCCTGGCGGACATCGACCTGGAGGAGCTCTCCCAGCAGCTCCGGGCCGAGCTCAAGGACGCCTCCGGGCAGAAGAAGGCCCGGATTGTCAAGCGCCTGGAGGTGGTGGACGCCTTCCGCATTTCCGGGAATAAGCCGGAGTGGATGATTATCGACGTGCTGCCGGTGATTCCCCCGGAAATTCGCCCCATGGTGCAGCTGGACGGCGGCCGCTTTGCCACCTCCGATTTGAACGACCTGTACCGCCGGGTGATTAACCGGAACAACCGCCTCAAGCGCCTCATCCAGCTCAACGCGCCGGACATCATTGTGCGCAACGAGAAGCGGATGCTTCAGGAGGCGGTGGACGCCCTCATTGACAACGGCCGGAGAGGCCGGGCGGTCACCGGGGCCAACAACCGGGCCCTGAAGTCCCTCAGCGATATGCTCAAGGGCAAACAGGGCCGCTTCCGTCAGAACCTGCTGGGCAAGCGGGTGGACTACTCGGGCCGTTCGGTCATTGTGGTGGGCCCTGAGCTGAAAATCTATCAGTGCGGCCTGCCCAAGGAGATGGCCATTGAGCTCTTCCGGCCCTTCGTCATGAAGAAGCTGGTGGAGGACGGTCTGGCCAACAACATCAAGTCCGCCAAGAAGATGGTGGACAAGGGCCGGGCCGAGGTCTGGGACGCCCTGGAGTTTGTCATCAAGGACCATCCGGTGATGCTCAACCGGGCCCCCACCCTCCACCGTCTGGGCATTCAGGCCTTTGAGCCGGTGCTGGTGGAGGGCCGGGCCATTAAGCTCCACCCCCTGGTGTGCACCGCCTTCAACGCCGACTTTGACGGCGACCAGATGGCCGTCCATGTGCCCCTGTCCGCCGAGGCCCAGACCGAGGCCCGGGTGCTCATGCTCTCGGCCAACAACCTCCTGCGGCCCCAGGACGGCGGGCCGGTCACCGTGCCTACCCAGGACATGGTGCTGGGCTCCTACTACCTGACCTATGAGAAGTACCCGGAGCACAGCAGCGAGGAGACGTATGAGAATGTAGCGGCGGTAAAGGCCGCCCTGGCGGCGGAGGAAATCGGCCCCGACGCCTATATCTGGGTCAAGAATCCCGGCAAACCCGACGATATCCCCACCTATGCCGGCATCTGCGCCCAGACGCCCGACGGGGAGCTGCCCCGTGAGATCCTCCACGTCTTTGCCGACGACATGGAGGCCCGGCTGGCCTACGACGAGGGGGAGCTGGAGCTCCATGTTCCCATCCTGGTCCGCCGCTTTGTGGAGGTGGACGGGGTGCAGCGCCATAAGCTGGTGCGCACCACCGTGGGCCGTTTGATTTTCAACGAGGGCATTCCCCAGGACCTGGGCTTTGTGGACCGGAACGACCCGGAGGCCATGTTCGAGCCGGAAATCAACTTCGTCACCGGTAAGAAGCAGCTGGGCAAGATTATTGACAAGTGCATCACCAAGTACGGCTTTACCGTCTCCGCCGGGGTGCTGGACACCATCAAGTCCAGGGGCTACCGCTTCTCCACCCGGGGCGCGCTGACCGTCTCCATCTACGACATGACGGTGCCCCCGGAGAAGAACGAGCTCATTGCGGTCACCGAAAAGGAGATTGTCAAAATCGACCGGCAGTACAAGCGGGGCTTCCTCACCAACGACGAGCGCTACCGTCTGGTGGTGGAGGCCTGGGAAAAGACCACCAAGGACGTGACCGAGGCCCTGATGGCCGGTCTGGACCGGTACAACCCCATCTGGATGATGGCCGACTCCGGCGCCCGCGGTTCCTCCGCCCAGATTCGCCAGCTGGCCGGTATGCGCGGCCTGATGGCCGACACCTCCGGCCGCACCATCGAAATTCCCATTAAATCCAACTTCCGTGAGGGCCTGAGCGTCCTGGAATACTTCATTTCCTCCCGAGGGGCCCGGAAGGGCATGGCCGATACCGCCCTGCGGACCGCCGACTCGGGGTACCTGACCCGCCGTCTGGTGGACGTATCCCAGGAGGTCATTGTCCGGGAGCACGACTGCGGCACCCACGACGGTATCTTGGTCTCGGAGATCGTGGAGAACGGCCAGACCATTGAGACCTTCGGCGAGCGGCTCAAGGGCCGCTATCCGGTGGAGGACATTCTGGACCCGGCCACCGGCGAGGTGGTCATTCCCCACGACCGGATGATGACCGTCTCCGACGCGGAGCTGCTGGAGGCCCACAACATCCACGAGGTGAAAATCCGCTCGGTGCTCACCTGCGAGGCCCGCAGCGGCGTGTGTTCCCGGTGCTATGGCATCAACCTGGCCATTGGAGAGCCTGTGGGCGCCGGTGAGGCGGTGGGCATCATCGCCGCCCAGTCCATCGGCGAGCCCGGTACGCAGCTGACCATGCGTACCTTCCACACCGGCGGCGTGGCCGGCGGGGACATCACCCAGGGTCTTCCCCGTGTTGAGGAGCTCTTTGAGTCCCGCAAGCCCAAGAAGATGGCCCAGCTGGCGGAAATCTCCGGCGTGGTCACCCTGGAGGAGGCCAAGCGCAATGCCGTGTGCAACGTGACCATCACCGCCAACGACGGCGAGGTGGTCTCCTACGCCATTCCCTATGCCGCAGGCATCCGGGTGCAGGACGGCCAGCAGGTAGAAAAGGGTCTGGCCCTCACCGACGGGGCCCTGTATCCCCAGGATGTTATCCGCATTCGGGGCGTTCACGCGGTCTATGACTACCTGATTCAGGAGGTCCAGAAGCCCTACCGTCAACAGGGCGTGGACATCAACGACAAGCATATTGAGGTCATTGTCCGCCAGATGATGCGCAAGGTCCGGGTGGAGGACGCGGGAGATTCCGAGCTCCTGTCCGGCTCTACCATTGATTTGGTGGAATACCTGGACGCCAAGCGGGCGGTTCAGGCCCGCATTGACGCGGGGGAGACCAACGACGGTCTGGATCTGGTTCTGCCCACCGCCACCCGCATTCTCATGGGCATTACCAAGGCCAGTCTGGCCACCGACTCCTTTATGTCCGCCGCCTCCTTCCAGGAGACCACCAAGGTGCTCACCGAGGCGGCCATCAAGGGCAAGGTGGACCACCTGCGGGGTCTGAAGGAAAATGTTATCATCGGCAAGCTGATTCCCGCTGGCTCCGGCCTGTCCATCTATCGCAAGTACGACAAGGTGGACGACGAGGGCGCCGCCCAGAGCGGCGCGGCGGAGGCCGAGGTGGAAGCCGAACTGGAGCTGGAGCCCGAGGTGGACTTCCAGGAGCTGGATGCCGAGCTTGTTGAGAGCGGCGAGCTGTAAACAACCGATTACAGTAAATCAGCGGGGCCCGGAGCAGTACTCCGGGCCCTTTTTTACAACTGTGTAGTACAAACAATGAGGTGATAGGCATGTTAAAACCCAATCAGGGAAGCGCGCCCGGCCGGAGGGCGTGGTTCAGCGGGGGGCTCGGTCTGGCGCTGCTGCTGCTCAGTCTAGTCCCGATTTTCGACCTGGGGCAGGGGAGCGCCGGGGCTAAGGCGGGCGTCTTTGTGCTGCTGCTCGCGCTGGCGGCGGGGGCGGTTTGGGCCGCAGCGGCCCATGCGGAGCGCCTGGAGCAGGCGCTCTATCTGGCGGTTCCCATTGGCCTGGCCTTCTTTTTGCGGGCCATGTTCCTGGACCACCAGTCGGGGGATTATCTGGACTTCCTCTCCCGGTGGGTGGCGGTTTTTCGGGAGAACGGCGGCTTTGCGGCCATGAAAATGCCCATCGGCAACTACAACGCCCCCTATCTGTACTTTCTGGCCCTCATCTCCTATATACCCATCTCCGACCTGTACCTGATTAAGCTGATTTCCATTCTCTTCGACGTGGCGCTGGCCTGGGGAGGCCTGCGGCTGGTGCGGAGGCTGTGTCCCAGGCAGAGCCTGCGGCCGCTGCTCTGCTTCTGTGTGCTGCTGCTCCTGCCCACGGTGATTCTCAACGGGGCCTGCTGGGCCCAGTGCGACAGCTTGTATGGCGCTCTGGTGCTCCACGCCCTGGCCTCCGCCCTGGAGGGGAAGGGTTGGAGCTCCACCGTTGTGCTGGGGGTGGCCTTCTCCTTCAAATTACAGACCATTTTCCTGGTGCCCCTGTGGGGGGTGCTGTGGCTCTGCGGGCGGCTGAAGTTCCGCCAGCTCTTCGGCTTTCCCGCCGGCTATGGAGCGGCCATCCTCCCCGCTCTGCTGCTGGGCAAGCCCCTGGGGGACATTCTGGGGGTCTACCTGGGCCAGACCCAGGAGGGCCTGGGCATCCTGTGCTACAACGCTTCCTCCATATATTCCTTCCTGCCCTACGGCTTCCAGGGGAATGAGCGCCTGGGCGCTCTGCTGGGTATTGCCGCCGCTTTTGTGCTGGTGCTGGCCCTGCTGGCGGCGGGATTTTTCCTGAAAAACAGAATGAGCGACTCCGTGCTGCTGGCGGCGGCTGTGGTCATGGCCGTGGGCGTGCCCTTCCTGCTGCCCTACATGCACGACCGTTACTTCTTCCTGGCGGATGTGCTGGCGGCGGCCTGGGCCTGCGCCAGCCCCCGGCACGCCCCCTGCGCGGCGGCGGTGCAGCTTTCCTCCCTGATGGCCTACCTCAATTACCTGCGGGGGCGGTACAGTCTGGTGCTCCATCTGGGCGGGCAGACCTTTGTGATGCTGGCGGAGGCCCTGCTGATGCTGTCTGCCCTAATCTGGTCCGTTTCCGCTCTCTTCGCCGGGCTGCGGCCCGAAACAGGCACGTCCGAGCACAAGGAAAAAAATTCCTGAAAATTCTTCCGAAAAGTGGTTGACGAACTGGATACAATGTGTTACAATTCGGTTACAGTTTTTAATGGGTTGTTACTTAATCTTAAAGGAGGTAGTTATGGCGGCAAAACACGTACCCCTGACCTACAAAGGACATCCCCTGCGCCGGAAGGACAGTCTCATCTACTACGGCAGCATGGCAGAGAAATATATTATCATGCTCCAGGTGTTGGACAGCAAGAAGAACAAGGATATGGACGTGGCCAACAAGGTTTCCGTTCAGCTTCAGCTCACCGACCCGGATTTGAAGAGCCGGGACCGTGTGGTGAAGAAAACCGAGAAGGACAGCCTCTACGCGGCCATGGATGTGGCCTCGGTCTGGCTGGAGCGGGCCCTGGCCGGGAAGTAACACAGGCTCAGTACGAAGGAGAAGCGAAACGCCCCCGCCCCCGCGGGGAATGACTGAATGGAGGAAGATTACCGATGATATTTCCGAAGAAGATGCTGCGTACCGCATGTTTGACCGTCGCACTGACCGCCCTGTGTACGGTGGCGGCCTCCGCCGCCTGTGTCGGCGTGGGCAACGTCAATGCCGGAGGGCTCCGCCTGCGTGAGGGAGTGGGCACCGGCGCCGTTATCCTGGATTTGGCTGCCGAGGGCGATAATGTGGTGGTCCTGGAGGACGTGGGCGAGGGCTGGTACCGGGTGGACTACAAGTCCGTTGAGGGCTATATGTCCGGCGAGTTCCTGGACATTCAGGCCGTCGCTGATGTGGACATCGGCAAGGGCCTGGTGCAGACCGAGGGTCCCACACTGAACGTCCGCAGCGGTCCCAGCATGGATTCGGATGTGGTCGTTGTTCTGTACGACAAGACCATCGTGGACATCAAGGGCGTCAACAACGGCTGGTATAAGATTTGCACCAACAATGGCACTGAGGGCTATGTGAGCAGCGAATACATGGTCACCTGTAAGGACTCCGGCGGCGCCCGCGGCGACGGCACCGTGGCGGCTGTGCCCACCGGCGTCGGCCAGCAGGCCGCCAACTACGCCATGCAGTTCCTGGGCCGTCCCTATGTGTACGGCGGCAATGGCCCCAACGTGTTTGACTGCTCCGGCTTTACTACATATGTGTACCGTCAGTTTGGTTATACCCTGAACCGCACCGCCACCGGCCAGCTGTCCAACGGTGTGTCGGTGAGCAAGAGTGAGCTCCGCCCCGGCGATCTGGTGTTCTTCCGTTACAATACCAGCAAGCCCGTCTCTCATGTGGGCATTTACATCGGCGGCGGACAGTTCATCCACGCCTCCACCAACGAGTATGTGGTGCGGATTGATAACCTGACCTATGGCCACTACGCCAATGTGTATGTGTATGGCCGTCGCATCCTGTAAGGACGGGCTTGCCAAAGAACGGAATTTGTGCTAAACTTACAAGTGCGCGGAGGAACACGCCTCCGCGCACTTGTTGTATCTGCGGGCTTCCGGCCCGCCGGACAGGGAGAGGTTTTATGAAGCAAAAGCTGGCCGCGGGCCATTTGATGGCCCTTTTTGTGGCCACAGTGTGGGGGACGGCCTTCATTGCCGTCAAGGTCCTTTTGGCGGAGTTCCACCCCATTGAGGTCATGCTCTTCCGCTTTGCCATCGCCTGGGCGGCGCTGTTCCTCTTTTCCCCCAAGCCCCTGGTTCCCAAGGGACTGCGGGAGGAGCTGCCCTTTCTGGCGGCGGGGATTACGGGTCTGACCCTCTATTTCATCCTGCAAAATTACGCCCTCAAGTTCTCCTACGCCTCCACGGTGGGGATTATCATTTCCGCCGCGCCCATGTTCACCGCCCTGCTGCTGTGGCTGTGCCGCCGGGCGCCCCGGCCGGGGAAGGCGTTTTTTGTGGGGTTTGTCCTGTCGATGGCGGGCATTACCCTCATCTCCGTGGCCCAGGGGGAGGCCCTGGACATGGATTTCATCGGCTGCGGCCTTACTCTGGGGGCGGCCCTCTGCTGGGGGGCCTATGGGGTGTGCATCGAGCTCACCGAGGCCTCCGGCTATACCAGCCTTCAGGTGACCCGGAAGGTCTTTTTCTGGGGGCTGCTGTTCAGCCTGCCCTTTATCTGGCTCAACCGCCTGGACCTGTCCCTGGACCGCTTCGCCAAGCCGGAAATGCTCTTCTGTATTCTCTACCTGGGGTTGGGGGCCTCGGCCCTGTGCTTTGCGGCCTGGAATAAGGCGGTGGTGCTCATTGGCTCGGTGGCGACCAATGTGTACATTTATCTGATGCCGGTGATTACCCTGGTGGCCTCCGCCCTCATTCTGCGGGAGCCGGTGACCCTCTTCTCCGTGGGGGCCATTGGGCTGATTGTCCTGGGGCTGTGGCTGTCCCAGCGGAAAAACGGAGCGCAGGCTTGAACGAAAAAAGGACCAGGGAGCGCATTCCCTGGTCTTTTTTGCGGAAAGCAGAGCTTACTCGCCGTCTTTCGGCTCGTCTGCAAAGGGACTCTCTGTGCCGCAGCAGCCACAGCCGCAGTCGCTGGGCTCCTCGGGGGGTACGTCCGTCTCCACGGCGGAGATTTCCTCGTCGGTGACGCCGCCGGCCTCCTTGAGCTCGCTGATACGGGCCTTATTTTCCTCGATTGTGACCTTGGAGGCGGTAATCTTCTCGCACAGGGCCTGATAGGCCGCGTCGGGAGCCATACCCCGCTCCGCGTAGTAGAGCCGGCCAATTTCGGCATACGCCTTGCGGATAGCGGCCTCCTCGGCGGCGTTGTTGACGTTGAGCCGGCCAATTTCTGCCAGCTGCCGGGATTTGGCCACGCCCGCCTGCGCAAGCTCCGCACCCACTTGGGCCAGGTCGGCGGCCCGTTCCTTCAAATCATTCAAAAAGTCCATAGTGAAATCCTCCTGTCATTTTGATACGCTTCCTTGGATGGTCCCTATTCTACCCCTTTTTACCGCCGGACGCAAGAGCATTAGGGGGAATTTTATGCACTTTTAATGTTTTGTACAGAAAACGGCCCCACCCGGTCAGAAGGACTCATCTGCGCCGCAGGCGGGTTCGTAGCCGTCATAGGGGCCGCAGTCCGCTTCCTCCGGCGGGGGCGGCATGGCAGGTTCCCCCTCCGGCGGGAAGAGCAGAAGAGAACCGCCAAAAAGAGCCACCGCCGTCAGGGCGATGGCCTGGACCTTGTGCGCGGCCAGCCAGGGCAGGTGGGGGGAGAGCTGGGGGATTTGCTCCCCGAATTTATCCAGCGCGGCATAGAGGGCCGCCGCCGCGACCACACAGAGAATCAGGCGCGTCAGAGCGGGCTGCTGTTTCGTCTGCTGTTCCATGGGCACCGCCTCCTTTAGTACCAGTATAGCGGGAAACCCGCCATTGATTCCACCCATTTGCAAAAAAATCCCCCAAAGACCGGCTGAGGCCGCAATTTTTCCGGAAACCCCCTTGTCCCCGCCCCCAGGAACCACTATAATAAAGAGAACTGCGGCAAGCTCCGGGGATACCGGAGGGCGGCGCGTTGATTGATAGAAAGCAGTCGTGTGTGAAAGAATGAGAGGGATTAGGAGGAATTATGGAACACAACAAAAACACAGCCAGGCGGGGAGCGGACGACGACTACGCCCTGGAGGCCGTCCCGGCGGAGGCCCGAAAGGGCTTTTGGAGCATGTTCGTGGTGATGATGGGCTTCACCTTCTTCTCCGCCAGCATGAGCGTGGGGGCCAAGCTGGGCAACGGCCTGGATTTTTCGGGCTTTGTCTGGGCGGTGGTAATCGGCGGAGCGATCCTGGGGGCCTATACCGGGGGTCTGGCCTACATCGGGTGCGACACGGGGCTGACCCTGGACCTGCTGGCCCAGCGCTCCTTTGGGACCCAGGGCTCAAAGCTGGCCTCGGTGCTGATTGCCTTTACACAGATTGGATGGTTCGGCGTGGGCGTGGCCATGTTCGCCATTCCGGCGGCGGAGCTGCTTGGCGTGCCCCCCATGGTGCTGGTGCTGATCGCCGGATGCTGCATGACGGCCTCGGCCTATTTTGGCATTAAGGCCCTGACCATCGTCAGCGCCATCTCCGTGCCCCTGATTGCCGCCCTGGGCATCTACTCCATGACCCTCTCGGCCATAGAGGGGGGAGGCTTGACGGCGATTTTCGCCAAGTCCGCCGGGAGCCTCACCGTTTTGGGGGGTGTGGGGCTGGTCATCGGCTCCTTTGTCAGCGGCGGCACCGCCACCCCCAACTTTGTGCGCTTTGCCCGCAACAACGCCGTGGCGGTGAGCACCACCGTGATTGCCTTCTTCCTGGGTAATTCCCTGATGTTCGCCTTCGGGGCCGTGGGGGGCGCGTTCACCGGCAAGGACGACATTTTTTACGTGATGATTGCCCAGGGGCTGGCCATTCCCGCCCTGATTGTGCTGGGCGCCAACATCTGGACCACCAATAACAACGCCCTCTATACCGGCGGATTGGGCCTCACCAACATCACCGGCCTGCGGCAGAAGCCCATGGTCCTGGTCTCCGGTGTGGTGGGGACCTTGGCGGCTATCTGGCTGTATCACAATTTTGTGGGATGGCTGAACTTCCTCAACGCCACCCTCCCGCCGGTGGGCATCATTGTCATGCTGGACTATGTCACCCACCGAAAATCCTACCGGGCCAACGCCGCCCCCGCCCATAAGGTCCATTGGGGGGCCATTGCGGGGGTCGTTCTGGGGGCCCTGGTGGGTAATTTCGTGACCGTGGGCATCACCTCCCTCAACGCCATGCTGGCGGCCTGTGTGTGCTACCTGCTGGCCGAGGGGCTGATTTACAGAAAAAAGCGGTGAAGTATGGTATACGGTGCAATTTTAAGCCGGGGCGAGCGGTTTTACACCTACCTCAGCCGGGTGCTTCGGGCCATCGGAAACCGGCAGACGGAATACAACTGGCTGATTACCGATTGCCAGTGCTACCCCAGAACGGCGGAGATTGGGGCCCTGCTGGGGGAGCGGTACTGCTGGATGAGCGGAGATGAGCTGACCGCTCTGGTGGAGCGGGAGGATTTTCAGTGGATTTGGGCGGTGCTGTCCGGCTTCCCCAAGGAGGTCCCCCTGGAGCGGGTCCTGGAGCATCCCCTGCCCTATGCCGATGGATATGAGGGCTTTTGGAAGAATCCCCTCACCTTGCAGCACCCCCTGGCGGAGGTGGAGCTTGTCCCCTGGGATTCCTCCGCGACCCTGGTACTGAGCACCCGGAAGGAGCTGGTGGAGGACTACCGCCGGTTCAGCCCCCTCAGCGAGGACTTGGCCCAGTATAACGCACAGCTTCGGTAGGCCATACGGAGAACAGGGCCTCAGCGGCCCCAAAAGAAAGGAAAGGCGGAAGATTCCATGCTGATTCAACAGGTATTCATCGAAAACACCCCGGAGGCCAGCGATATCCGGGTGACAGATGGGAAATTTGAAGAAATTGCCCCCACGCTCGCCCCGCGTCCAGGAGAGGAGATTCTGGACGGAACCGGCTGCTTGGCCCTGCCCCCCTTCATTGAGTCCCATGTCCACTTGGACACCTGCCTGACGGCGGGGGAGCCGGTGTGGAACCAGTCGGGGACCCTTTTTGAGGGGATTCAGTGCTGGAGCCAGCGAAAGGAGCGCCTCACCAAGCAGGATGTGAAGGACCGGGTCCGCCGGGCGGTACGGATGCAGGCGGAGCATGGGGTTCAGTTCGTGCGTACCCATGTGGACGTGACCGACCCCAAGCTCACCGCCATGGAGGCCCTGCTGGAGCTGCGGGAGGAGCTGCGGGACACAGTGGAGATTCAGGTGGTGGCCTTCCCCCAGGAGGGCATTGATTCCTTCCCCAACGGGCGGCAGCTCATGGAGGACGCGGTGCGCATGGGGGCCGACGCGGTGGGCGCTATCCCGCATTTCGAGTTCACCCGGGAGTATGCGGTGGAGTCCCTGAACTTCGCCGTATCGCTGGCGGAGAAATATGACAAGCTGGTGGATGTCCACTGCGACGAGATTGACGACGAGCAGAGCCGTGGCCTGGAGGTCCTGGCGGCGCGGGCCTACGAGTCCGGCCTCAAGGACCGGGTCACCGCCAGCCACACCACCGCCATGCACTCCTATAATAACGCCTATGTCACCAAGCTTATGCGGCTGTTGAAGCTGTCGGAGATCAACTTTGTCTCCAACCCCCTGGTCAACACCCACCTTCAGGGCCGTATGGACACCTACCCCAAGCGCCGGGGCGTCACGCGGGTAAAGGAGCTGCTGGCTGAGGGAATCAATGTGTCTTTCGGCCACGACGACATTTTCGACCCCTGGTATCCCCTGGGCACCGGGGATATGCGGGATGTGGTCTTTTTGGGGCTCCATGTGTGCCAGATGATGGGCTACCAGGAGATTATGGACTCCTACAAGCTCATTTCCACCAATGCCGCCAAGACCCTCCACTTGGGGGAGCGGTACGGCATCCAGGCCGGCCGGCCCGCCAGCTTTATTCTTCTGGGGGCGGACAATTTCTATAACGCTCTGAACCGGAAGAGCGAGGTTTTGTACTCCTTCAAAGAGGGACGGCTCATTGCCAAGTCCACCCCGGCGGTACGGGAGGTCCTGTCGCTCTGACCGAGCGATGCTTTTGAGGCACGATGTCCCTGCTGCCGCCAGTGGACGCAGGCCCCCAAGCCGGAAGGAGAAGAACCAACCGGCAATCCGTCAAAGGCAACATGAAAAAATATCAGCGGAGCGGTACACGGCCGGAGGAACCCTACACCCTCTGGCCGTGTGTGTTTCTTGCGGTCTGCAAGAGCCGGACTAGTCTAAGGTCCCTATTGTGTTCACAGATTATTTGCGATTTTGGGGCCCCGCCCCGACGCCCTTTCACTTGACACCCGATAGGGCCAGGGGGTACAATAGGTCCAACGGAATATCCCGTAGGATGGGAGGAACCTGAGCTTATGGCCAAGCTGGTAAGAAAATCACCTGTGCCCCTCTACGGCGCTGCCGCCGTGTGGGCGGTGTGGGGACTGCTGCTGCCCATGTACGCCCTGTGGCACCTGCTGGCGGCGGCGGGCCTGTCGGTCCTTGCCGCCCTGGTGCTCCGCAAGGTGTTCCCGGATACCGTCCTGACGGTCCCCGACCCGCCGCCGGAGCCCGTCTCCACCGGCAACCCGGAGATTGACGCTCTGATTGACCAGCGGGACAAGGCCCTGTCGGAGATGCGCCGCCTCAACGACGCCATTGCGGACGAGAAGATTTCTCAGCAGATTGACCGCATGGAGAAAACCACCCAGGCAATTTTTACCCATGTGGCGGAGCACCCCCAAAAGCTGCCGCAGATCCGGCGCTTTTTGAACTATTACCTGCCCACCACCCTCAAGCTGCTCAACGCGTATGACCGCATGGACTCCGCCGGTGTGGCGGGGGCCAACATCGACGGGACCATGGGGAAAATTGAGTCGATGTTGGACACCGTGGCTGCGGCCTACGACAAGCAGCTGGATGCCCTCTTTGCCGACGAGGCCCTGGATATCTCGGCCGAAATCACGGTGATGGAGCAGATGCTCTGTCAGGAGGGCTTGAGCGGTCAAAATCAAATGGGTGGCCGGTAGACCAGGAAGAATCTGGATACGTCCAAACAGATGAAATAGATATGGAGGAACGCAATTATGGCTGACAACACAGATTTCACCCCGGAGCTGACACTGACGCCCGACCTGAACGCCGCCGCTGCCGCCGCCGAGGCCCCGGTGCCGGAGGCCCCCAGCCTGACCCTGGAGCCCAGCCTGGGCACGGAGGACGCCGCAGCGGCTCAGAAGGCCCAGGAGGCCAAGGCCGTCCAGCTGGACGAGAGCCAGCTGTCCGAGGCGGAGCGGAAAATGGTCAACGACTTTGCCCAGAAGATTGATATTACCGATTCCAACGTGGTGCTCCAGTACGGCGCGGCGGCCCAAAAAAATATTGCGGGCTTTTCGGAAAATACCCTCAATTCGGTGCGCACCAAGGATTTGGGGGAGATTGGCGACGCGCTGTCCTCCCTGGTGGTGGAGCTCAAGGGCTTTAATAAGGAGGAAGAGAAGGGCGTCTTTGGCTTCTTCAAGAAAAAGCGCAATGAGCTGGAGGCCATGAAGGTGGCCTATTCCAAGGCGGAGACCAATGTAGATAAGATTATCCAGGTGCTCGAGGGCCATCAGGTGACGTTGATGAAGGACATCGCCATGCTGGACCAGATGTATGATCTGAATACCAAGTATTATAAAGAGCTGACCATGTATATCCTGGCGGGAAAGAAGCGGCTGATACAGATTCGGGAAAATGAACTGGAGGAGCTGCGCAAAAAGGCCGCCCAGACCGGGGCGCAGGAGGATGCCCAGGCGTATAATGACTTGGCAAATATGTGCTCCCGGTTTGAGAAGAAAATTCATGACTTGGAGCTTACCCGGATGATTTCCATCCAGATGGGCCCCCAGACACGGCTGATTCAGAACAATGATACCCTGATGCTGGAGAAGATTCAGTCCTCTCTGGTGAATACGATTCCGCTGTGGAAGAGCCAGATGGTGCTGGCCCTGGGGCTGGAGCACTCCCGTCAGGCTACGGCGGCCCAGAGCGCGGTGACCAATATGACCAATGAGCTCTTGCAGAAAAATGCGGATATGCTCAAAATGGGCACCATCGAGACGGCCCGGGAGGCCGAGCGGAGTGTGGTGGATATCCAGACCCTTCAGCACACCAATCAGCAGCTGATTTCTACCCTGGATGAAGTGATGCAGATTCAAAAGGACGGCGCTCAGAAGCGCCGGGAGGCTGAGGTTGAGCTGGGACGGATTGAAGGGGAATTGAAACAGAAATTGTTGGAGCTCAGAGGGTAATAGGGGCTGGGGGTCTGCGTTTTTTGGGGTGATTCCTGCTTTCTGGTGGCTGATGCTGGCTTTTCGGAGGTTTTTGCCTCTTCCTCGATACTCTGGTGGGGTTCGTTTTCTGGTCCCGCCTCCGGCGGCCTACTTTCCAGCGAAGGAAAGTAGGCA
>CAJUDT010000061.1 GCA_910585415.1 uncultured Flavonifractor sp. | reverse complement strand
TTGGTTACTTTCCATCGCTGGAAAGTAACCCGCCGGAGGCGGGACCAGAAAACAATAACCACCAGAGTAACGAGGAAGAGGCTGAAGAGAACCGATTAAGTATAAAAATCGTTCGTATGGCATTCCCGGGCTGGATAGCCCTCTTTTTGCATAGCCTCCAGAATCGCCCGCTTATGGCTGTGCCCGAAGGCCTCCAAGGTAACCCGAAGCTCCACGCCGCTCTGCCGGTTAATATTGACAAACTGGTTATGTTCCAGCTTAATGATATTGCCATTGGCCTGCGCCACAATAGAAGCCACCCGCAGGAGCTCCCCTGGCCGGTCCGGCAGCTGCACGGAAAACGTAAATACCCGCCCCCGGTTAATCAATCCATGCTGCACCAGAGAGGCAACCGTAATCACATCCATGTTGCCCCCTGACAGGACCGTCACCACATTTTTCCCCTTCACATCCAGATGATTCAACGCCGCAATGGGCAGCAGTCCCGCATTCTCCACAATCATTTTATGCTTTTCCATCATATCCAGAAAAGCATCTACCAGCTCATTGTCGTCGATGGTAAGAATACCGTCCAGATTTTTTTGAAGATAGGGAAAAATCTGGTCCCCAGGCGTCTTGACGGCCACCCCGTCGGCAATCGTCTCAATGTGTTCCATCGTGACCACATGCCCCGCCTCCAGGCTGGCCTTCATCGAAGCCGCCCCGGCGGGCTCCACGCCAATCACCATCACATTGGGATTGAGCAGCTTGGCCAACGTCGAAACGCCCGTGGCCAATCCGCCGCCGCCAATCGGAACCAAAATAATATCCACATCCGGCAGGTCCTGGAAAATCTCATAGGAGATAGTCCCCTGCCCGGTAGCCACCGCCGGGTCGTTGAACGGGTGAACATAGGTAAGCCCACGCTCCTGGGCCAGCTGGGCGGCCAGCTCCGCCGCGTCGTCAAACGTCTCCCCATGAAGAATCACCTGCGCCCCGAGGTCCTTGGTGTTGTTGACCTTCACCAGGGGCGTGGTGGTGGGCATTACAATGGTAGCTTCCACCCCAGCGGCCTGGGCGGCATAGGCCACCCCCTGGGCATGGTTGCCCGCCGAGGCCGTCACCAGTCCACGGGCCTTTTCCTCCTCGGTGAGTGTGCTGATTTTATAGTAAGCTCCCCGGATTTTATACGCGCCAGTGACCTGCATATTCTCCGGTTTGATGTAAACATGGTTTCCCGTGGCCCTGGAAAAGGCGTCACTGTACACAAGATTGGTGGTGCGGATAACACCGGACAGTACACTCCGGGCTTCCTTAAATTCTTTTAGGGTGAGCATGACGGCGGTCTTCCTCTCTATGGTAATTCTGATTGAAGCCCCTTGATTATAGTCAGTTTTGGCGCTAAAGTCAACCAGATTGAGGCCTAAATCAGACTGTCCGCAGAAATCCCCCCTCCTAAAGCAGATTCATTCCAATCAAAACAAGCGCACTCCCCCAGAAACACAAAAACCGGCCGCACGCCCAACGGAGCATGTCACGGCCGAAAGTGAAAAAAAATTCCCATCACCGCGCAGTTTTCGGCAAACCCGAAACCAAGCGATGATGGGAATTTTTTGCCTGGTGCGGATGACGGGACTCGAACCCGTACGTCCGTGGGACACTAGCACCTCAAGCTAGCCAGTCTACCAGTTCCAGCACATCCGCATAATGCTTATTTATTATAGCGAACCCAAGCGGATTTGTCAACCATGAATATGCACCTTTTGGCAGCAAGCCGCTGTTCTTCCGAATTTCCGCACTTATTTTTACCATCTCACCCCGAATCAGGAGGAATCCTCATCAAATTCCGCACTATTTTCCATATTGCTTGTTTCGGTCATTGTATTTTCTTTAGAAATCGGCTATAATGGGAGGCGCATCAATTCCAATCAAAATTTAATGCTTTTTTTCGATTCCCATAAGAAATCTTATGGTATAATCAACCTTGCCCCTCCCGCCTGCCGCTGCGGAGGCCGGGCGGACCCTACAGAACACACGAAAGGAACCAAATCATGGAGCAACGATATGAGTGCCTGATTGTGGGTGCCGGTATGGCTGGCGCCATTGCCGCCCGTGAGCTGGCCCAGCGGGGCGGCAGACGGGTATTGGTGCTGGAGCGCCGGGCGCACATCGCAGGCAACGCCTACGACTGTCTGGACGAGCACGGCGTACTGATTCACCGGTATGGCCCCCATATTTTTCACACCAACAGCAGGCGGGTGTATGACTTCCTCTGCCGCTTCACCGCCTTTTCCGGGTATCAGCATGAGGTGGCGGCCAACCTCCCCGACGGACAGGGGGGGCGCATTCAGTACCCGGTCCCCTTCAACCTGAACTCTCTGGAAGCCGCCTTCGGCCCCCAGGAGGGAGCGCGGCTGGGCGAAAAGCTCCTTGCCGCCTATGGTCCCGAGAAAAAGGTCACCATCCTGGAGCTGCGCCAGCATCCCGACCCGGAGATTTCCGCCCTGGCGGACTACGTCTACGACCACGTGTTTGTCCGCTACACCATGAAGCAGTGGGGCCAGACCCCGGAGGAAATCGACCCCAACACCACCGCCCGGGTACCGGTGTTCCTCTCCCGGGACTGCCGGTATTTCCAGGACGCTTACCAGGGTATGCCTGTGGAGGGCTATACCCCCATGTTTGAACGGATGCTGGACCACCCCAACATTACCGTGGAGCTGAACACGGACGCCCGGGACCGCCTGGACCTGTCCGGCAGCGAAATCCTTCTGGACGGCGCGCCCTTCCGGGGCCTCGTCCTCTACACCGGCGCGGTGGATGAGCTCTTCGGTCTTGTCTATGGCCGTCTGCCCTACCGGACCCTGGACTTCGTCTACGAGACTTGGCAGGCCCGAAACAGGCCGGATGAGCCCTGGCCCGATGAAGCCCACCCTCTGCGGGTTGGCGATTTTTATCAATCCCATGCCACCGTCAACTATACCGTGGACGAGGACTTTACCCGTATTACCGAGTTCAAGCGCCTCACCGGCCAGGACTTGCCGGGAGTGACCACCATTATGAAGGAGTACTCCAGGGCCTACACCGGCGCGGCGGAGGAAATCCCCTATTACGCCATTATCAACCCGGAAAACAACGCCCTGTACAGCAAATATCAGGCCCTGGCGGACCGCTTCCCCAACCTGCACCTGCTGGGCCGTCTGGCCGAGTACAAATACTACAACATGGACGCCATCGCCCTGCGCTCTCTGGAGCTGTGCGACCGGCTTCTGGAGGAAGGAGAGAGACATGGCTAAAATTATCACCTTTGCGGTCCCCTGCTACAACTCAGCGGCCTACATGGACCACTGCATTCAAACCCTGCTCTCCGGCGGGGACGATATCGAGATTATCCTGGTGGACGACGGCTCCGTCAAGGACGACACTCCCGCCATCTGCGACCGGTACGCGGCGGAGTACCCAGACATCGTCAAGGCCATCCACCAGGAGAACGGCGGCCATGGGGAGGGGGTCAACCAGGGCCTCCGCCACGCCACGGGGCTGTATTACAAGGTGGTGGACTCCGACGACTGGCTGGACGAGGCCGCTCTTCAGCAGGTGCTCCAGCAGCTGCGCCGCTTCGCCCTGACGGACCAGCTGGTGGATCTGTTCATCGCCAATTACGTGTATGAGCATGTGGAGGACAACACCCAAAAGATCATGGGCTACCACAACGTGTTCCCCACTAACCGGGTGTTCACCTGGGCGGAGATTGGCCGATTCCGGCCCTCTCAATATCTGCTGATGCACTCGGTCATTTACCGCACCCAGGTGCTGCGGGACTGCGGGCTGGAGCTCCCCAAGCACACCTTTTATGTGGATAACATCTTCGTCTATCAGCCCCTTCCGGCGGTCAAGACCCTCTATTACATGGACCTGGACCTTTACCGCTATTTCATCGGCCGGGCAGACCAGAGCGTCAACGAGCAGGTCATGGTTACACGGGTGGACCAGCAGCTTCGGGTGACCCGTCTTATGATTGACGCCCACAACCTGAAGCAAATCAAGGCCCAGCTGCCCAAGTTGGGGCGGTACATGACCAGCTATCTGTCCATGATGATGACCATTTCCTCCATTTTTCTGATTATCGACGGCTCCCCCGCCGCCCTGGGGAAAAAGACGGAGCTGTGGGAATACCTGCGCACAGTGGACCGGGGCCTCTACCACAAGCTGAAATACCGCTCGGTTTCCATGGTGGGCAACATCCCCGGCTACCAGGGGCGGCGGCTCTCCGTCTCCCTGTACCGCATGGCCCGGAAAATCTACAAATTCAATTAGAGCAGCAGTCTGTTGCGCCCTTCGTCCGGTCCCTCTCCATCCTACCAAAACGGTTCGATATAATTTGACAAACTCGAATAAGATTTCGCCCGCCGAAACCCGCTTCTTCGCTATTTTTTCCAGAAAAATAACAAAGATAGCTCGAAATGAAGTTTCCAATTTCTGTATAGTCAAACCATTTCCAGATAGACTAGGCATGGGTGAGTTGAATGAATGTGGATTATTCCGCCATTGGGCAGAGGATCAAACGGAGCCGCAGAGCCCGCGGCATGACCCAGGAGCACCTGGCCGAGGCGCTGACGGTATCAGTGGGGTACATCAGTCAAATCGAGCGCGGCGTGACCAAGATCAGCTTGGACACGTTGGCAGCGGTCGCCACACGCCTGGAGTGTGAGCTTGCCGAGCTGGTCACCGGCGTCGCCGTGTCCCAGGAGCATTACCTGGACCGGGAGCTGGCCCAGCTGGTCCACCGTATGGATGGGCAGCAGCGGCATCTGCTCTATGAGATGGCCCGCCTCATTTTGAAGAATGTACGCCCCCTGGAGGAAGCAAGCGGTTAAACGAGAACGAAAAAACGCCCTGCGGCATAGGCCGCAGGGCGTTTTATTCCTGTTCTGTTCCGTTCAGCCCCTGGATTTCAGGAGCTCCTGCTTGATGTCCCACAGGGTCTGGGACAGGTCCACATAGTAGTTATGGGGGTTCTCAAAGCGCTTGACTTCCTCCCAGAGCAAATCAATCTGCCCGGCGCAGTAGGCCCGCATCTCCCCGATGGAGGGGGATGTGTACACCCGCTGTCCCCCCCGGAAAATGGGAACCAGCAGCTCCCGCGCGGTGAAGCCGGTAAAGGTCTTGCGCTTCCAGGTGGCCTCCGGGTCGAAGAGCTCCAGGGGGCGGCTCTCGTCCAGGGTTTCGCTGTGGAGGCAGATCAGGTCGGCAAAGGCCTTGCCGGTGCTGTTCTCAAAGAGGCGGTAGACCTTCTTGAAGTGGGGGTTGGTGATTTTGGCGGGGTTTTCGCTGATTTTAATCTTTGGAATGACGTTCCCCGCCTCATCCTCCACGGCGGCCAGCTTGTACACACCGCCGAACACCGGCTCGGATTTGGAGGTAATCAGCCGCTCGCCCACACCGAAGGCGTCGATTTTCGCCCCCTGAAGCAGCAGGTCCCGGATAATGTACTCGTCCAGGGAGTTGGAGGCCACAATTCTGCACTCGGTCAGCCCCGCCGCGTCCAGCATCTTTCGGGCCTTGCGGGACAGGTACGTCAGGTCCCCCGAGTCCAGCCGGATGGCACAGCGGGTAATCCCCTGGGGCAGGAGGATTTCCTGAAAGGCCCGGATGGCATTGGGGACGCCGGATTGGAGGACGTTGTAGGTGTCCACCAGCAGAGTGGCCGCGTGGGGGTAGATCTGGCAATAGGTCTTGAAGGCGGTGTATTCGTCGGGGAACATCTGGACCCAGGAGTGGGCCATGGTCCCCCCGGCGGGGGAGCCGTAGACCTCGTCGGCCAGGGTACAGGCGGTCCCGGCGCACCCGGCGATATAGGAGGCCCGCGCCCCCAAAATGGCCGCGTCGGGGCCCTGGGCCCGGCGGGAGCCGAACTCGCTGACCGGCCGGCCCTCCGCCGCCCGGACAATGCGGTTGGTCTTGGTGGCAATCAGGGATTGGTGGTTGAGGGTCAGCAGCAGGAAGGTTTCGATAAACTGGGCCTCGATGGCCGGGGCCCGGACGGTGAGAATGGGCTCGCCGGGGAAAATGGGGGTCCCCTCCGGCACCGCCCAGATGTCCCCGGTGAACCGGAAGGTTTTCAAATACTCCAGAAATTCGGGGCAGAAACAATTTTTGCCCCGCAGGTAGGCGATGTCCTCCTCGTCAAAGCACAGCTTTTCGATATAGTCGATGACCTGCTCCAGCCCCGCCGCAATGGCGAAGCCGCCCCCGTCGGGGACGTTGCGGAAGAAAACGTCAAAATAGCAGATTTGCTTGTCCATTCCCGTCTGAAAATATCCGTTGCCCATGGTGAGCTCGTAGAAATCGCAGAGCAGGGTGTAATTCATGTGTTCTTTCATGTGTTCTTTCATGTGTTCTTTCATGTGTTCACGACCTTTAACGGTTGATAATGGTCATTTGCAGGGCCTCCATCAGGTCCAGGGCCTTTTCGTGGAGGGCGGCGTCTGGTCCGGCGGTGCAGGCGGCGTCAATAATAATCTCCGCCTCCGGCAGGGCGGCCTTGGCCACCACGGCGTTGGAGATCACGCACATATAGGACACCAGACCCACCAGCTCCACCTGGCCATACTTCTGGTCCCGCAGCCAGTTCCCCAGCCAGAGGGAGGGAAATGTAGGCTTCATGGAGACCATATCTCGCTTCTTATCCTGGGCCTGTCCCGTTTTCCCATAAAGCTTCCAACCTTCGGAGGCCATAATACAGTGTGGAACTGGCAGCTTGCGGCCCTCCTGAGTGTCCAGGTAGTTTTCCTGGTGGGTGTCCATGGTGAAGGCCACATCGTCCCCGGCGGCGCGGTAGGCCGCGATTTTTTCCGCGATAGGGCCGTCCAGGGCCTCCGCGCCGGGGAAGCCCAAGGCGCCGTCCACAAAATCCTTTTGATAGTCCACAACCAGAAGCAGCTTTTTCATACCATACCGCCTTTCCCTTTGGTAGCTCCATTATAAGCGCCAGGGGTGCAAAATGCAAGGAAAAGGTGTCAAGACACCCCTAGGCGCTTCTCAAAACAGGGGTACGTCAGGGGCCTCCCATGGAGGTGAATCTCTCCCACCCTGCAAAAGCCCTGGCTCTGAATGAGGGCCTGCATCCGGTGGTTGAGGCTGTAGGTGTCAATGCGCAGGGCGGTAAGTCCCCGCTGCCGGGCCAGGTTTTCGGCAAACCTGAAAAAAGCCCGCCCCACGCCCTGGCGCTGGAAAGCCGGGTCGATGGCCATCCGGTGAATCACCACCGCCGGAGGCGTGGTAGTCCAGGGCATGGCGGCGTATTCCGGGGCCTCGCTGGTGTTGATGCAGGCCACCCCCGCCAGGGTCCCGCCCACATAGGCGGCATAGAGCTCTCCCCGCCGTATGTCCTCCCGGTAGAAGTCCACAGTGGGGTAGTCCTCCCCCCATTGGGGGTTGCCCAGGGCATTCATGTGGACCACCGTCCGGCCTACCAGGGACCAGATGGGTTCCAGCTCTTCCATGCGGGCCGGTTCCAGCCGTATGTCCATGCTCATTCCTCCGTGGGGCCCATGGCGCTGTGGAGCTCACGGGTGATGGCCCCCTGAAAGAGGCACACGGCGTACCGGTGCAAATCCTCCAACTTGGCGGGCAGGGCGTCGGCGGAGAGCTGCCCGGCGGCGGAGTAGTCCCCGTCCAGCACAAAGCGAATCTCCTTCTCCGGGGCCTTGGGATTGCCCACCCGGCCGGGGCCCCCGTGGACCTTCATGCGGCACCCGCCCGCTAAGGAGCACTCCACGTCCACGCCGCACTTGGTTACGTCCGGCTCGGACACGTCGGGCTCCCCCAGGATACCCAGGAAATGGCTCTGAATCAGGTCGTCCCACAGGCAGTCCTCCAGCCCCAGGGCTTTGCGGGAGAATGCGTTCACGTACCGCAGGCCCACCCGCTCGAAAAAGGCGGGCTGGTAAATCTGAATAAACTGGGCCAGGGCCTTGTCCAGCCGGACGGCAAAGTCCTCCCACCGCTGATAGCGCAGGGTGGACAGGGAAATGAAGTTCTGGGTCAGGTTGAGCTTCCAGGTGTTGTCGGTGGAGATAAAATTGTAATTGGTCACGGGCTTTTGGGGCTCCAGGGTGGGGGGATTGCCGGGCCGGAGCCGGGGGGGCAGCTGCTCCTGCCGGGCCACGTAGCGGGGGAAGTCCTGGCGGATGGCCTCCTGAAAGGCGGCGGGCTCCTGGGCCCCGATGGCGAGAATGGTGGGGAACCGCAGCTGACAGATGACCTCCATCAGCTGGGGGCGGGCATAGCGGAAGCGCTGGTATTCGGCAAACAGCATAGCGGGTACCGTCCTTTCGTTTCAATCGAGTTGCTCTATTTTACCGCACACGGCCCCGTCTGTCAAACCGCTTGCCAAAGGGCGCATTTCCCGGTATAATGACAGCATCAACACAACGAAGGAGGGCATACCCCATGCGCGTCAAGCTGGAAGCCCACGGCCGGACGGCCGAAATCGAAACACTGGGGGGCGAGCTGGTCTCCTGCAAGGACCAGAGCGGCCTGGAATACATCTGGCAGGGGGACCCGGCCTACTGGGCGGGCCGCAATCCGCTGCTGTTCCCCATTGTGGGCGCCCTGCGGGAGGGCAAAATCAACGTGAACGGCGCCACCTATGAAATGCCCCAGCACGGCTTTGCCCGGCGGCAGGAATTTACCCTGCTGGAGCAGGGCCCCGGCTGGGCCGGGCTGGAACTCCGGGAGAACGAAACTACTCTGGCCCAATATCCCTTCCCCTTCCGGCTCAAGGTCCGGCAGGAGCTGACCGAGACGGGCTTTGCCACCGCCTTCACGGTGGAGAACACCGGCACGGAGCCCATGCCCTTCTGTCTGGGGGGACACACCGCCTTTAACTGCCCCCTGATGCCTGGGGACCGGTTTGAGGACTATATGCTGTGCTTCGCGGAGCGGGAGAACTGCGCCTCTCTGGTACCGGCGGGGGGACTGCTGGACCGGGCGCGGGCGGTGCCCTTTTTGAAAAACACCGATACCCTGCCCCTCAAGTACGAGTATTTTGACACGGCGGACACCCTCATTTTCGAGGGTCTCAAGTCCACCACCGTCTCCCTGGAGCACCGGGGGACCCGCTGGGGGGTGCGGATGCACCTGGAGGGCTTCCCCATGCTGGCCTTCTGGACCAAGCCCAACGCCAAGGCTCCCTATCTGTGCATCGAGCCCTGGCACGGCTGCGGCGCGGTGGAGGGCGAGGGGCCGGAGTTCACCGACAAGGCCCACTGCATCGTTCTTCGGCCGGGGGAGTGCCGCACCCTGGGCTATCAGGTGGAGCTGCTGTAAGCCGCGCTGTGGCCGCTGATTTTTTGACGGCCCTGGAGGGGGCCCGAGAGGACGAGCTGCTGGAGGGCGGCGTATTTCGGGACCAGGTGCTGGAGGGCCTGGAGGGCTCCGGCATGGACTTCAAGGGCTGTACGTTTGAAAAATGCCTCTTCCAGCGGTGTGATTTCACCAGAGCCGCCTTTTATGCGTGCCGGTTCACCGCCTGCGATTTCTCCGGCTGCCGCCTGGAGCGGAGCTATTTTCAGGCGTGTACCCTGACCGGGTGCAAGGGCGACGGGTGCGATTTGCGGTTCGCCCGGTGGAAGGGGTGTACCGTGACGGACTCCCCCTTCCGGTACGCCAATTTTTCCGGCGGGGTGTTTCAGCACACCACCATATCCGCCTCCAACTGGAGCGGGGCGGTGCTGACCGAGCTCCGGCTGAAGGGGCTGCGGCTCCAGGGCGTGGACCTGACCGGGGCCGACCTGTTCCGTACCAGCCTGAAGGGTATGGACCTGACCGGGTGTACCATCGACGGCATTACCCTCTCGGAAACCTGCGCCGAGCTCAAGGGGGCCATTCTGGACGCCGCGCAGACTCCGGTGGTGGCCCGCATCCTGGGGATTACCGTCCGGTAAACAATCCGCCTTTTTCACGGAATGACCACCCCCTGTCCCTCATAGAGTGTGGACAGGGGGTGGTCTGATGCGGTTCACCGATGTTTTGTCCCAGGCCCTGGCGCATCCGGTTCTGGGGCTGACGGTTTTGCTGGTATTGGCGGTCATTTTGGTCAACGGCTGGACCGACGCGCCCAACGCCATTGCCACCGTAGTGACGACGGGGGTGCTCTCCTTCCGGCGGGCGGTGGCCCTGGCGGCGGTGTGCAATCTGCTGGGCGTGTGCTGCATGACCGCCCTGGGGGCCACGGTGGCCGAGACCCTTTATTCCATCGCCGATTTCGGCGGGGACAGCCGGGGGGCCCTCTCCGCCCTGTGCGCGGCCCTGTGCGCCATTGTGGTCTGGGCCGTACTGGCCTGGCGGTTCGGCGTGCCCACCAGCGAGAGCCACGCCCTGGTGGCGGGGGTCACCGGCGCGGCCCTGTCCATGCCGGGGGGCCTGTCCAACGTGCGGCCGGAGGCCTGGGCCCGGGTGCTGCTGGGGCTGGTGCTGTCGGTGGGGCTGGGGCACTGGGCGGGCGGGGCCTGCGCCCGCTGGCTGGAGGACTCCCGCCGGGGGAGCGCCTTCTTCCGCCGGGGGCAGGTGGCCGGGGCGGCGGCAATGGCCTTCCTCCACGGGGCCCAGGACGGGCAGAAGTTCGCGGGGGTATTTCTGTTGGGCTGTACCCTGGCGGCCGGCGGGGGGAGCGCGGGGGAGCGCTTCTCGGTGCCGGGGTGGCTGATGCTCCTCTGCGCGGCGGTGATGGCCCTGGGCACCCTCATCGGCGGGCGGAGAATTGTGGACACCGTGGGCCGGGGCCTGGGGGGCCTGTCCCCCCGGGAGGGCTTCGCCGCCGATTTGGGGGGCGCGGCCTGCCTGACCCTGTGTACCCTGCTGGGCCTGCCGGTGAGCACCACCCACGCCAAGACCGCCGCCATTTTGGGCGTGGGGGCTGCCTTTGACCGGAGGGACAGCCGGCCGGTGGCCAGGGACATTCTGCTCACCTGGCTGCTGACCTTCCCCGGCTGCGGGCTGATGGGCTTTTTTCTCTCCCGGCTCTTCCGTCTGGCCGGGTGACGTGGTATAATAACAACAGACGAAGCCGGAACCCTTGATTTTTCAGGGGTTCCGGCTTTTCTTGTTACTAATGTGTTAAAAGTTCACTGTTCAAACCACGATTATAAAGGTTTTCGCTGAACCAGTTCAAGGGCGGCTTTGAGTTCGTCCAAAGTCTTGTGATTATAGACCCGGTTGCCGGTATCCTTGGAAACGTGGCCCATAAGTAAATCAATACATTTCCGGTTTGCCCCGGCGCTGTCCAACATAGATTCAAACGTGTGGCGGCAACCGTGAGGGGTTCCGGGGATTTGGAGCCGTTCAGCAAGGCCCTTCCAGATAACCCGGTATTGGGATTCTGAACACCTGTGGCCGTCCCACTGGATCAGGTATTCCCCGCCTTCAGCTATACGCCCTTCCACCATAGGCCGGATCAGGGAGTGAATAGGAACCAGTCTGTTTTTTCCGGCTTTGGTTTTCGTCCCGCCTTTCATCGTTCCGTCCTGAAGGTCAATGTCCGCCGTTTTCAAGCCCAGCAATTCAGAAATCCGCCAACCGCTGTAAATGAAAATCAACACGGTATCCACCCACGGTTCTCCGCTGTGGTTCCAAAGCCGTTCAATCAGTTCATCACTGAACCTGTCCCGGCTGGTGGGCGGCACCGGATCAGAAGTCAACAAATCAGAATAGCACCGGGAAACCACGTCCAATTCCAGGGCGAAGCGGTCAAGATGGCCCCAAAGGTTTTTGATTGCCGCCTGTGTACTGTACCCCTTGCCGCAACCGTCAATCGTTTCTTGCATTTGGTAAGCCTTGATTGTCTTATAGGGCAAGTTCACAAGCCCTGAACAATGCTTGAACGATGAACAGAGGGAAGCCCGGTTGGATTGGCCCAGCTTGGGGGCCTTTTTCTCTTTCCAGAGATCAAAAAGCTGTTGCAGGGTGATTTTAGCCCGGTCAACATCCCATGGATCACGGTTGTATTCGGATAAGAGTGTCAACCCTTCTTCCCGTGTGGCCGCATAGCCGATAATCTCAAAGATTGGTTGCCCATTGTCTTTCCAACCCCTGGTTTTCTTGATGATGTACGGGCGGCGGCGTTTGCCGGACAACCGCGCAACCGTTCCATAGCCGTTCGGTAATCTGATCTTAATCACCTGTCCTTTCAAAAATGGTTGCAGAAACCCAAGGGCAGGTGTTATAATAGCGTTGTGTGGGCGCTACGTTGGATCACCTGTCCAATGTGGTTCCTTGCCGCTTCTGGTGCTGGTAACACCGGGGGCGGCTTTTTTTGTTTATCGGTAGCATATCGGTAACAGCGGGAAGCCTTGAAAACGCTGGATTTTCTGGAAGTGTTACTGATGTTACTGATTCCTTCTTTATCTTAAAAATAAATAATAAATAAAATATAGAAGAAGTGTATATAAGAGAACGGCCCTTTTATCAGTAACATCCGTATCAAGTCCAGTAAATCCAGGCGTTTCAAGGGTTTGGGGCGTTACGGATGTGTTACGGTTGGAAGTCTACATAGATAATTTTCCCTATGCGTGCTTTAACCCTTCTTGCTTTGAATACTTTTCGTTCCGGTATAGCCCTTTCATCATGCCCCGGACTTCTGCTCGATCTTCTGCGTCTAACTGGATATACATACATAGCGCGTCCCAAACATCTTCACCATATTGAGCCACTATCATTTTTTCCGCCTGTTCCTCTTTGACTATATCCTGTTTTAGCTTTTCCAGATCAATGCTTTCATCCAGTTCATCCCAACCCATGATATAACTTGGGGTTGTGTCCAATGCGTCTGCTATGGCCTTAATCTTGGATTGGGTTAAATTGTAATGCCCTAATTCTATTTTGTTGATGGATGAACGGGACTTATAACCGATACGTTTTGCAAGTTCATCTTGGGACATTTTGAGTTCTTCCCGCCGTATTTTGATCCTATCCCCGATTTCAAGCAATCGCTTCACCCCCTTTCTGTTACTATTATAAATCGCAGTAGAGGACTTGTCAACAATTTTTGAAAAATTTCAAAAAAGTTGTTGACAGACAATCTACAATCTGCTATACTGCGAATTGTAGATAAAACATCAACAAAACAAACCACAAAACACCATTCACATAAAACAGGAGGAACAGAAAATGAAAAAGTTCTTTGTTATCGCTACTCATTGGGATGATCAGGAGAAAGCCCAAGTAAAGTACATTGCCGGTGAGTTCAACAATTACGCGAACGCAAGCATTTTCAAGAACGCCTATAACGAACAGTACAAGGCGGATGCCGTGATTGTTGATGATTTCACGATTATCAATCACTAAGCCGAAACGGGCCGGAAAGCCCGTCCACCGGAACCGCCCCACCGGTGCTGATGATGGCAGGGCAAAAAAAGGAGTAAACACCATGAAAGAACAACTTTTCCATGTTGGTATCCAGCACATCAAAACCGGTGAAAGAATCAGCCTTGAAGTTTGGGCCAAAAACGTGAATGAAGCTACCCACGGGCTACATGGCGTTATTAACTGGAACACCCAATACCGCTGGACTGGAAGCGGCCCGATTTACGATGATAACGGCAACATTATCACAAGAGAAGTTCCCGCCTGATGATGGCCCCGGTGGTTCCGGGCCGAAACAGCGCCCCGGCGCTGTCGTGGGAAACCACAACACGGCGAAGCATTGACACTATCCCGTAAAAGTCGGGGAGCCGTGTTTAAGGGGAAACCAACAGCGAACCTAAAAGCAATCCCTGAAGGCTAAAATAAGAATTACTGACAGACAGGGGAGCGTTGTCCAATACTCCATAGCGAGTGGCGGGGGGCGTCCGGATCGGGTTAATCCTGAAGGGCTTTATAAGATAACTTTTGGTTCGCTGGTTCCCCCAAATGCACCTTGAAAAGTTAATTTCAAAAAATGTATGAAAGGGGGGGGGGATTCATGACCAATACCCAACTGTTGCGGGAAAAGATGGAACAGTCTGGTTACAAGTTGCGGTTTATCGCTACGAAGGCAGGGCTGACCTATCAGGGCCTTTTGAACAAGCTGAACAACGTGCGTGAATTTAAGGCAAGCGAAATCAAGGCCCTTTCTGATCTGTTGAATCTGTCGGAAGCGGAGCGGACTGCCATATTTTTTTTCCGCCTGATGTAGATTAAATATCTACAAAAGAATAGGAGTGTGTAAGTATGGATAACTTGCAAATTTTCAATTACAGGGAAATCCCTGTAAGAACCCTTCTGCTGGATGGTGAACCCTGGTGGGTACTTGGTGACGTGTGCCGGGTGTTGGACTTGGGAAGCCCTCATAAAGTTGCCGACCGCCTTGACCCGGATGAAAAGGGGCGGAATACAATTCCGACCCCTGGCGGAAACCAAAATATGGCGGTTATCAATGAGCCGGGGCTTTACAAAGTGATTCTTCAGTCCCGCAAGCCGGAAGCCAGAGAGTTTTCCAGATGGGTGACACACGAGGTTCTTCCCGCTATTCGCAAGACTGGACACTATGGCGAAGCCGCGCCGGTAGAGGAAACCACCGTGGCCCTGGTCAATCATGAAACCCTGACCAAATGCGCTTCCATTATGGCAAGCTGTTTGGAACCCAACCGGTCCTATGTGCTGAATATCTTGCGGCACATTGTCCCGGACATTGACCAACCCGCCACCGTTACGGTTCGGGTGGATGAAGCGCCGGTGGAGATTCCCAAGTTACCGGCCCCGGAAGCCGCCGTGGTGACAACCACTAAGAGGATGCGGAAATCCCCGGAACGGCCTTTCTTCAATCACCTAAAACTTCAACAGATTTTGAAAGAACGTCACCTAAAAACTGTGACCGTTGCCGAACGGATCGGATGTTCCCAAGAAGCTGTTCGCGGTTGGATGAGCGGGAAATATCCCCCTACTAATCCGAACCGTGAAAAGCTGTGTGCCGCCTTGGGCGTGGCACCCGCCTATTTTGATAAATAATCCCCCCCCCCCATGACCGGGGGCGGATTTGGGAGGTATGAACCATGACAAGTGCAAGCCTGAAGCCGGTAATCAGCGAACTTGAAAGTTTATTTTCAACTTTCAACAAAGCCTTCTTTGAAGGCAAGCTGG
>CAJUDT010000060.1 GCA_910585415.1 uncultured Flavonifractor sp. | reverse complement strand
GCCGAAGTATTGAGGGCGGAGGCTAAAACGGCGGGTAACAACCAAAGGATTTGCAGGCCCCGTATCTCCACCGCCGCCCCCCGCCCCCGGGTCCGGGCCCGCAGGCCCGGTGATCTTTGGTTACTTTCCATCACTGGAAAGTAACCCGCCGGAGGCAGGACCAGAAAACGAAAATAACCAGAGAACCGAGGAAGAAGCAAAATCCCCCGAAAAACCCCAGCAAAAATGCCGGAAACCCCCTGGCCTCCGGCATAATCACACAGCGACGAACTCAAGCAGTAAACGGCTTCGTCTTTGGATTAATGATATCCCGCCAATCCAAATCCCCCCGCTCGAGCCCATGAATGAGCATCTCTGCGGTTGCGACGTTGGTCGCGAAGGGGATATTGTACTGATCGCACAAGCGGGTAATATAGTTCAAATCGGCGTCCAAGTCATTGGTCTGCGGGTCGGAAAAGAACAGAACCATATCAATCTCGTTGTAGGCAATCCGCGCGCCAATCTGCTGGCTCCCCCCGTGGGCATGGGAGAGGAAGAGACTGACCGGCATCCCCGTCGCCTCTCCCACCAAACGGCCCGTCGTGCTGGTCGCACATACCGTATGTTTGGACAAAATGCCACAGTATGCAATACAGAATTGGACCATGAGTTCCTTCTTGTGATCGTGGGCCATAATTGCAATATTCATCGTTCAACCTCATTCCCTTCGTATATAAAATATTATCTCAGCCGCATCAAGGGCGCCCGTTCGCCCATCAAGCGGCGCGTGATATTGAGATAGGCAATCGCCGCCCCCCGGTTGGCGTACAAAATCAACGGACGGCCCAAATTCGCACAGAGCATTACCTGCTGGTCCTCCGGCACCAACCCCAAAAGGGGCAATCCCGTAGTATCCATCGCGTCGTCAATGGTAGTCCCCAGCTGCCGCAGCAGCCTGGGCTGAACCCGGTTAACCACCAAATGCAGCCGGGACACCTTATCCCGCAATACTCCCGCCGTCCGCTGGGCGTCCCGCAGGGAGGACGCGTCCGTAGTAGAAACCACAATCCCACGGTCCGCCGAGCAGCACGCCAGCCGAAATCCCTCCCCCAATCCGGCGGGGGAGTCCATCAAAATATAGTCATACCGTTCCCGCGCCTGCCGGAGCATCTGCTCCATTGCCTGCTGGGACAGCGGCGCTTTGGGCAGAAAAATCGGGGCCGTCAGCAGGGAGAGCCCCCGTATATCCGGGTGGGCCACCGCCGCCCGCTCCAAGGTACAGCGCTCCTGCAATACGTCCGTAAAATCCATCAGCACCCGGTCCGTGAGCCCCAAGGTCAAATCCAGGTTCCGCAAGCCGATATCCATATCAATACACAGCACCCGCTTGCCCAGGGCCGCAAGACAGGAGCCCAGTCCTCCAGTCAGAGAGGTCTTGCCGGTGCCGCCTTTGCCCGATGTTATGACGATGGCTGTAGACATATCCTCCCTCCCCTCTGGTACATTTATAACAATACCACATATTAACAGTAGAATCAATGGTTTTTTGTGCATGTTGCGCGATTTTTTTGAAGTGGGAACTCTTGGCAAACCACAATACGTCGCCCGCGTACCCCTGGCGTGTCAAATGCACCCACCGGGAGGACAAAAAACCCCGTTGTGGGCGGGGAACGGGCGTGTTATAGTATACTTGGAACCATCGGATAAAACCGGAAAAATTGGAGGTAATGTGTCATGGCGGTTAATCGTTTCGTACTCAACGGCATTTCCTACCACGGCAAGGGAGCCATTCAGGAGATCCCCGGCATCATCCAAAGCAAGGGCTTCCAGAAGGCTTTCCTCTGCACCGACCCCGATTTGGTAAAGTTCGGCGTCGCCAAGAAGGTCACCGACCTGCTGGACGCCAACAGCATGGCCTATGAAATCTATTCCGATATCAAGCCCAACCCCACCATTGAGAACGTCGTCTCCGGTGTGGAGGCCTATAAGAAGTCCGGCGCGGATTACATGATCGCCCTGGGCGGCGGGTCCTCCATGGACACCGGCAAGGCCATTGGCATCATCATCAACAACCCCGAATTTGCCGACGTGCGCTCCCTGGAGGGCGTAGCCCCCACCAAGAACCGCACCGTATTCACCGTAGCCGTACCCACCACCGCGGGCACCGCCGCCGAGGCCACCATCAACTACGTCATCACCGACGTGGAGAAGAAACGCAAGTTCGTCTGCGTGGACGTCAACGACATCCCCGACGTAGCCATCGTGGACCCGGACATGATGTCCACCATGCCCAAGAGCCTGACCGCCGCCACCGGCATGGACGCCCTCACCCACGCCATCGAGGGCTACACCACCGCCGCCGCCTGGGCCCTCCCAGACTGCCTGAATCTGGAGGCCATTCGCCTGATTTCCAAGAACCTCCGCGCCGCCCTGGAGAACGACGACGCCGGGCGGGAGGGTATGGCCCTGGGGCAGTTCGTCACCGGTATGGCCTTCTCCAACGTGGGCCTGGGCATCGCCCACTCTATGGCCCACACTCTGGGCGCGGTGTACGACACCCCCCACGGCGTAGCCTGCGCCATGATGCTCCCCATCGTCATGGAGTTCAACCAGGAGGCCACCGGCGAGAAGTTCAAGGCCGTCGCCGAGGCCATGGGCGTGGACACCACCGGCATGGACCAGGCCGCCTACCGCAAGGCCGCCATTGACGCGGTCCGCCAGCTCTCCCAGGACGTGGGCATCCCCACCAAGCTGGAGGGGATGAAGGAAGAGGACCTGGACTTCCTGGCCGAGTCCGCCGCCGCAGACGCCTGCGCCCCCGGCAACCCCAAAGCCGCCTCCATTGATGACTTCAAGGCCCTGTTCCGCAAAATCATGTAAAGCTGTTCTTTATAAGCGCCCCGGCCGCTGTATGGCCGGGGCGCTTTTGTTTGGTGGGCGGGTCGGTTATTTCTTTTGTGCATCCATCTGGTCAAAGTGTTTTTTCAAGACCAAATTGATATAGCTGGAGACGGAGCGGTCCTCGTATTCTGCCAACTCCTGGATGCGCAATAAAATGGGGTCATCCAGTGTGATGCTTATTTTCGTTTTTAATGGCTTCATGTCACTCACCCGAATAAAATATACCACGCCGGTTGGTTATTTGTTTTTTACGTTCCGCCGTTCCAAATATTTTTTCAGAACCATGTTGATATAACTGGATAGGGAGCGGTCCTCGTAGTCCGCCAGCTCCTGAACCTGGTTAATAATTGGTTCGTCCAACGTAATACTGATGCTCTTTTTCAGCGGCTTCATACTGCCATCACCCCTTTACAATATATCATACTATTTTTTACGATTTCCTTTTGACAAACCGTGTAAAATCGTGTATTATAGTGTTGGGTGATATAAATGAATACATACGAGTTTGAAGCAGCCTTCGACCAGTTCCTACAGCGCCACGAGTACGACGAAGCCGAGCATTACCTGTTTTCCATGGTCCGGCTTGCCTTTGCGGCAGGCTGGCGGGCCGCAGGCGGCGACCCGCCGAAAGCCGAGCGTCTCTTTGAGCTCATCCTCACGCCCAAACCCAAGCAGCCGTCAGAAACACCCACAGAGCCAGAAACGCCCACGGAGCCATAACGCTCCGTGGGCGTTTGTTGTTTCGGAACAGGCAGCTTACTCCGCCTCGTCCTCCGTCTTGGTGCACACGATATGCAGCTCCTCCAGCTGTCTGAGCTCCACCAGACCGGGCGCGCCCATCATCAAATCCTGCGCGTTCTTATTCATAGGGAAGGGGATAACCTCCCGGATGGATTCCTCACCGGACAGCAGCATCACCATGCGGTCCACGCCGGGGGCAATCCCCGCGTGGGGCGGCGCGCCGTAGGTAAAGGCGTTGTACATCGCGGGGAACTTGGCCTTCACGTCGTCCTCTCCCAGGCGGACCAGCTGGAAGGCCTCAAGCATAATCTCCGGGTCGTGGTTCCGCACCGCGCCAGAGGACAGCTCCACCCCATTGCACACCAGGTCATACTGAAACGCGGTAATGCTCAAGGGGTCCACCGCACCGGCAGCGGCCTTTTGCAGAATCTCCAGCCCGCCGTTGGGCATCGAGAACGGGTTGTGACAGAACTCCAGTTCCCCGGATTCCTCACCAATCTCGTACATGGGGAAGTCCACGATCCAACAGAACTCGTACCGCTCCTTGTGCATATGGCCGGGGCACAGCTCGCCCAGTTTGTTCCTCAGCACGCCGGCGGTCTTGACGGCCTGGACCTTGTCCGTGTTAGCGGCCACGCCTACGAAGCAGCCGGGGGTCAGCCCCAGCTTTTCCACCACCTCATCCTTGCAGGACTGGATGAGCTTGGCAATGCCGCCCACGATCTCCCCGTTCTCGTCATAGCGGAACCAGAAGGGCTTTTTGCCGGACTGGACCTCTACCTCGGCGCACAGCTTGTCGATCTGCTTGCGGCTGGCGCTGAAATCGCTGACCACGATGGCCTTGATGCAGCCGCCCTCCGATTCAAAGACGGGCAGGCCACACTTCCACAGCACAGAGGTGGCGTCCTGTACCACCAAATCGTTGCGCAGGTCCGGCTTATCGGAGCCATATTTCTCCATCGCCTCCAGATAGGGGATACGCACGAAGGGAGCGGCGGAGGCGGTATTGTACTTCCCATACTGGGCAAAGATAGGCGGAAGCACATCCTCCAGCACGGCAAACACGTCCTCCTGACTGGCGAAGGCCATTTCCATATCCAGCTGATAGAACTCACCGGGGGAGCGGTCCCCCCGTGCGTCCTCATCCCGGAAGCAGGGAGCAATCTGGAAATACTTATCAAACCCGGAGGCCATCAGCAGCTGCTTAAACTGCTGGGGAGCCTGGGGCAGGGCATAGAACTTACCGGGATGCTTCCGGGAGGGCACCAGATAATCCCGCGCCCCCTCCGGTGAGGACGCGGTAAGAATCGGCGTGGTAATCTCCAGGAACCCATGCTCCGTCATAGCCCGCCGCAGGGCGGAAACCACGTTGCACCGCAGAATGATATTGCTCTTAACCTCCGGGTTGCGAAGGTCCAGATAGCGATGCTTCAGCCGCGCGGCCTCGTCGGCCTCCCGGGAGCGGTTGATCGGGAAGGGGAGCTCATTGTGACGGCACCGCCCCAGCACCTGGACGGCGGTAGGCGCAATCTCAATATCTCCGGTGGGGAGCTTTGGATTCTTGCTGTCCCGCTCCCGAACCACGCCGGTAACGGCCACCGTGGATTCTTTGTTAACCCCCTTAAAGAGGTTCCACATCTCCTCCGTTTCCGCCACCACCTGGGTCACGCCGTAAAAATCCCGCAGGACGATAAAGGCGAAATTCTGGCCCACCTCCCGGACGTTCTCCAAAAAGCCCGCCAGGGTGACGGTCTGTCCCACATGCTCCATGCGCAGCTCCCCGCAGGTGTGGGTGCGGTACGCGGTTTGTGTCTGGCTCATGAAATCAACTCCATTTCGTAATATTGCTCGTTATGATTACTGTTATTGGCGGCTTTCCCGCCATACCCGGTCCAGGATATCGTAGACCGCCCGCTCCAGCGCCGCCTGGTCCCCGGCCCTGCAAAAGGTGTCCGTCCCGTTCATCGTGATGCACAGCCCCTTGCCGTCCGCGTACACGTTGAAACTCAGGTTCTCTCCATCATGGGCCGTCAGATACCAGCCATAGGTATCCATCGTTGTCTGACCGGCCCTGCCCGCCCAGGGCAGCAGGTTCAGCAGCCGGCGGCGGTAGCGCTCTCCCTCCAGCATGTCCATCAGTTCCGCCATAGCGGGGCTGTCCGCCTCCAGGACCACGGAGGTGGGGCGGCTGTCCACCTTGCCGTTTTCGTGGGTCTCCCGCGCGATGAAGGTCCAGGTCCCTTCGCGGATTTCGCCGTCCTCCATCTGGGGACACAGCTCCGTCAAGCTCACGGGCCGGGTGTACCATAGCCCGGCAGCCAAGAGCACAAGCACAACGGCCCCTGCAATCAGGATACCCGTTTTCTTTTTCATGGAAACACCCTCCGTTCTTTATCCTGCCGTCAAAGGCGGCTCACCCATGCTCCGGCTCCCGAATCGGCGCAGCGGCGCTCCCAACCACCAAAGTTTTCGCAATCTCCACTGCGGCCTCCTCCACGGAGCACATCGTCTGGACCCCATCGGCCATATTTTTAAGGGAGACCTTCCCCTGATTGATTTCATCCTCCCCCAGCAGGAGCACGAAGGGGATGCCCAGCTTGCCGGCATAGCTCATTTTCTGCTTAAACTTCTTATTCTCGGTGTAGAGCTGGGCCCGCAGCCCGGCCTGCCGCAGGGCGGTAGCGGCGGCGATCGCAGGGGAGAGGTCCTCCGTCATCGGCAGCACCAGCACATCCGCCGGAGCGGTGAGCAAATCGTCATTGAGATACCCCTGATCCTCCAGCACGAAGAAGAGGCGGGTCAATCCGATGGAAATTCCCACGCCGGGGAGTTGTTTATCCGTATAATATTCCGCTAAGTTATCATATCTGCCGCCGGAGCAGATAGAGCCAATCTCCGGGTGGTCCAGCATCACCGTTTCATAGACGGTACCGGTGTAGTAATCCAGCCCCCGGGCAATGGTCAAATCCACCTGATAGTGGTCCTCGGGCACCCCGAAGGCCCCCAGGTACTTGACCACAGTTTCCAGCTCCTCCACGCCCTTGTCCAGCAGCGCATCCTTACCCTTCCACCCGGCCAGGGCCTCCAACGGCTCTTCCACCGCCAGCAGCTCCAGCAGCTGGTCCGCCGTCCCGGCGGGCACCCCGAAGTCGTCCACCAGGATAGCCTTGACCTTCTCCGGCCCGATTTTCTCCAGCTTGTCGATGGTCCGCATCACGTCCCCGGCCTGTTCCTCCAGCCCCAGGGCGGCAAAGAGGCCGTTGAGCACTTTTCGGTTATTCAGCCGGATTCTGAACCGCTTGAGCCCCAAGGCGCTGAACGTCTCATAAATGATAGCGGGAATCTCCGCCTCGTTGATGATGTCCAACGCCCCGTCGCCGATGACGTCGATATCGGCCTGATAGAACTCCCGGAACCGCCCCCGCTGGGCCCGCTCGCCCCGGTAGACCTTTCCAATCTGGAACCGCCGGAAGGGGAAGGTGAGCTCATTCTGATGGAGGGCCACATACTTAGCCAGGGGCACGGTCAAATCGAACCGCAGGGACAAATCGGTGTCCCCCTTGGTAAAGCGGTAAATCTGCTTTTCCGTCTCCCCGCCGCCCTTGGCCAAAAGGACCTCGCTGGCCTCGATGAGGGGGGTATCCAGGGGGGTAAATCCGTACCGGGCATAGGTCTTGCGCAAAGTGTCCATCACACGCTCCATCTGGACCTGCCGCCGGGGGAGCAGCTCCATAAAGCCGGACAGGGTACGGGGTTTCAGCTTTGCCATTGTCATTCTCCTTTGCAGTTAATGGTCCTGGGGAAATAAAAAAACTCCCATCCCCAGTCACGGGACGAGAGCGGAAACGCTTTCGTGGTGCCACCCATGTTCAGAGCGTGAACGCTCCCTCAAGCCTTCTGTTGCGGGAAGGGGACCGCGCCCGTCTCCGGGTCCGCTGGTAGGGCTGTCCTTCCCCCGCTCCTTGCCGCAAAGCGCTTTCAGCCAAAGGCGCTCTTCTCTGTCCGGCGGTGTGCGGGGTACTCATGCTCCGTCATAGCGGTTTTGCTCAATGTATCACACCAGCGCGGCTTTGTCAACGCCCTGTGGATAAAATCTGCCCATTTTGTCCACACAGTCCCACAAATCGGACTGTCTGCGCAATTTGTTTTTTCCTCTTGACACAATTTATCCACGTGTCTATACTTAACGATAAGATGGATTTTGGACGGCGTATCATCCAAACGAAAAAGGAGGAATCATCCATGAAAATCAGAACCGGTTTCGTCACCAATTCCAGCAGCTACAGCTCGGCAGTCATCACCATTGAGAGCAAGGAGTTTGTCACTCTGCTCAAAGAATATGAAGATTTGGTCGGCCCCAACAGCTCGATGGGCGGAATCATCAAAGGACACACATTTTCCGCGTTATGGGACGAGGACTACACCCCGGGCTGGTGCGGGGATGTACCGGAAACACTGGACCGGGTACTTGACCGGCTGATTGACGGCTTGAAAGAGCAGATGGAGGAAGCGGATGGAGCGCGCTTTCAGGCGCTGATTCAGGAGCTCAAGGACCAGAAGCAGGTGTTGACCGATTCCTTCCAAAAGGTGTCCTGGCTGTACCAGAATGACAGTTATGGTGAATTTGAGCCGGACGTCCGCACGACGCGCTTTACCTATTCCAAAAAAGACGGCGGGTCCGGCACATATACAGAAGAGTAAAAACCAGGTGACGTGACCATGCGCTACAAAATCATAGACAAACAATTCCGCTTCCTCTCCGTCTTTGACAGCGAGACGGGAGCCTATGTCCGCACCGGCATTTTGGACGAGCACGGCCGGGACACCGGCATAGACCCCTTTATGGCCTCCTTTCCCCACCTGATTGACGTAGGGGTCATGGGCCACTGCATCCACGGCAAGACCGGCCTGTGCGCCAAGGCGGGGGTGGGGTGCTACCAGAGCGGGGCCCTGGTAGAGCGGCCCAACATGACGGCGGAGGATTTTCGGTGGATTGCCCAGCAGTGCCAGGGCCGGTGCAACCAGCTGGCCCTTGGAGGCAGGGGAGACCCGGACCAGCACGAGCAATTTGAGGAACTCCTCCAAATCAGCCGGGAACACCATCTGGTCCCCAACTTCACCACCTCTGGCTACGGCCTGACGGAGGAAGCGGCGGCGCTGTGCAAGCGGTACTGCGGCGCGGTGGCGGTCAGCTGGTACCGGAGCGACTACACCCTCCGGGCCATCCGCCTGCTCCTGGAGGCCGGAGTTACCACCAACATTCATTACGTCCTGGGCAAAAACTCCATCACCGAGGCCATCGACCGCCTGAAGCGGGACGATTTCCCGGCGGGCATTAACGCGGTAATTTTCCTTCTCCACAAGCCCGCGGGCCAGGGGACCCAGGCGAATGTCCTGGACCCGGCTGACCCCCAGGTAGCGGAGTTTTTCGCCCAGGCGGACGGCAGGCACCCTTTTCAAGTGGGTCTGGACAGCTGCAACGTCCCCGGCGCGCTGAATTTCTGTCAAAACATCCTCCCCGAGTCTCTGGACACCTGCGAGGGCGGGCGGTTCAGCTGTTACATCGGCGCGGACCTGGTGATGGTCCCATGCAGCTTTGACCAGGAGCAGCGCTATCGCGTCCAGCTGAACCCCCTCACCATCGAGGACGCCTGGAACAGCCCGGCCTTCGACCGCTTCCGGGACGCCATGCGCTCCGCCTGCCCCGGCTGTGAGAAGCAAACCCTCTGCCTGGGCGGCTGTCCTCTGATGCCGGAGATTGTCTTTTGCCGCCGCCCCGCCCGGACGATTCCCACCGCCGGAACCGGTTAAACCCTTGTCTTTGCCCGCAAAATATGGTACAATTCAGCTTGACAGGACCCCCTTCCGGCGGGGTTTTCTGTCAGGCTGAATTTCTTTTATCATACACCCCTGTTTCCGGCGAACCTGAAACAGTGCAAGGAGGCCCCTATGGAAAAGCTGAAGATGACCACCCCCCTGGTAGAAATGGACGGGGACGAAATGACCCGTATCCTCTGGAAGCAGATTAAGGACGAGCTTCTGTTGCCCTACATCGACCTAAAGACCGAATACTACGACCTGGGCCTCCCGGAGCGGGAGCGCACCAAGGACCAAGTAACGGCAGACTCCGCCGAGGCCACGAAACAATATGGTGTAGCGGTCAAATGCGCCACCATCACTCCCAACGCCCAGCGGGTGGAGGAATACAAGCTCTCCCAGATGTGGAAATCCCCCAACGGCACCATTCGGGCCATTCTGGACGGCACCGTATTCCGCTCGCCCATCATGGTCCACGGCATTTCTCCGGTGGTCAAGACCTGGAAGCGCCCCATCACCATCGCCCGCCACGCCTATGGCGACGTGTACCGGGCCTCTGAGTACCGGGTCCCCGGCCCCGGCAAGGCGGAGCTCCTCTACACCGGAGCCGGCGGCCAGACCTTCCGCCAGACCATCTACGACTTTGAGTGCGCGGGGGTCCTCCAGGGCCAGTACAACAAGGACAGCTCCATTTCCTCCTTTGCCCGCTCCTGCTTCCAGTACGCCCTGGACACCAAGCAGGACCTGTGGTTCTCCACCAAGGACACCATCTCCAAGCAGTACGACCACACCTTCAAGGACATCTTTCAGGAAATCTACGACGCGGAGTACAAAACACAGTTCGAGTCTATGGGTATCGAGTACTTCTACACCCTCATTGACGACGCGGTAGCCCGGGTCATTCGCTCCCAGGGGGGCTTTATCTGGGCCTGCAAGAACTACGACGGGGACGTAATGAGCGACATGGTGTCCACCGCCTTTGGCAGTTTGGCTATGATGACCTCCGTCCTGGTCTCCCCGGACGGCAAGTACGAGTTCGAGGCCGCCCACGGCACCGTTACCCGCCACTATTACAAGTACCTGGAAGGGGAGGCCCCCTCCACCAACCCCATGGCCACCATTTTCGCCTGGACCGGCGCTCTGTCCAAGCGCGGAGAGCTGGACCATCTGCCCGGCCTCACCGCCTTTGCCCGCAAGCTGGAGCAGGCCTGCATTGACACCATCGAGTCTGGCGTCATGACCAAGGACCTGTCCGCCATGTGGGAAGGGGAGACCCCCGCCCGCACGGTCACCAGTGTGGCGTTTCTCCAGGCCATCCGGGCCCGTCTGGATACCCTTCTCACCGGCTGAGGCTATGAGAAAGAAACACTACTGCGCCTCGGTCCTCTGGTCCACCGCGCAAAAGCACCTGTTCTGGGGCCTGGGCGGACTGGCGGCGGCAGCTGTCTTTCGCCTCCTGGCGGGGGATTTGAACTTCACCCCCGGCTACACCACCCGGGCGGAGGGCCAGAGCTACGCCACCATGATTGCCTTTGCCTTCTGCTCCCTGATTTTCGGAATCGTCTGCCTGATACTCGCCCTAATCACCCCCTTCCGCCGGGAATCCCACCCCTTCACCCGCGTCCTGCGGCGGTACTGCCCCGACCTGCCCGCCCGCGCCCTGTTTGCCCAGGTGGACGCGGATTTGAACGAGTACGGAACCTCCCTCGGCGGCGGAGCGGCGGTGGTTGGCCGTCAATGGCTCTTCCTGGCCCCGCTGGAGTCCTGGGCCGTGCCTCTGGAGCACATCCACTGCGCGGCCTGGCAGGGAGAGCGGCTTCTCTTGGGCCTCACCGGCGGCAGCTACGCCGATTTAGGCGGCGGACGGCTCAACCGGCGCCTCCTCACGGAGCTCCTGAGCACCCTGCAAGCCCGCCGCCCAGACATACAGCTGTGGTCCAGCGCCCTGGAGCTGGACCACTGGCGGCGGTCCCAGTGCCGCTGAGGTGTCCACTCCAGTCCCTTCCACCCGAACACCCAAAGAAAGGAGTCCGACATGAATCAGCCCGCCCGCACCCGACTTGTCCCCCCCTTTGTACTGTCCCTGGTGATGCTGGCTTCCCTGTACATCTTCGCCTATTACCCCTTAACCTACCTCTTCCATCTTGAGCGGGGCGGCACCCTCCAGGCGCTGCCCATGGTGAGCTGCATCCTGCTGGGGGTCATCCTGGCGGCGGTGGTCCACATGCTCCTGGGTGGGGAGTCCATGGCGCCCTACGCCATCCTCACCGCGGTCCTCTATCTGGCGGCCCTGGCCCTGAGCTGGGTCTTTGTCCTCCTGTTCCACAACGAGTATAACTCCTTCTGGGCCATACTGCTCCACATCTTCCCCCAGAGCGCCGGCATGGTGTTCATGCTCCCCGGCGTCGCCGCCCATCTGCTGGCCCTCTTCTGGCTGCACCGGCGGCATATCGCGGAGTGACGTTCCCACTTACGCGCATTACCCAAAAAATCTATTTCTTCGACAGCCCAAAACCCCCGGACACCAACATGTCCGGGGGTTTTCCTGATAATTCGCGTAACCTCTTACAGTGCCCGCACGACCTTGGCGCAGCGGGGACACAGCTCCGGGTGGTCCTGGTCCTGGCCCACGCCCTCGTCGTGGTTCCAGCACCGCACGCACTTGGGAGCCTCGGAGAGCTTGACGGCAATGGTGCAGGGAATCAGACACTCGCTGTTTTCCTCCCCCTCCAAAGCGCCGTCGCAAACCGTAACCTTAGAGACAATGCACAGGGTGGCCAAGTCCACCCCCTCCAACAGAGCGGCATCCGCCCCGTCCTTGACAGCGATGGTAACCTCGGTATCCTGGGCCTTCTTAAATACCCCGGCGTTCCGGGCGTTCTCCAGGGCCTTGTTCACCGCGTCCCGCAGGGACACCAGCTTCTCCCAGCGCTCCCCGGCCGCGCCCTCCAGGGCTCGAGCGGCCTCATAGCGGGGCATATCGTTCAGCAGAACGCTCTTGGGGTCGGCGTCCTTGGCGTGGGGCATAGCGTGCCAGATTTCGTCGCTGGTAAAGGCCAGAATGGGCGCAATCAGCCGGGTCATGCCGTCCAAAATGGTGTAAAGGGCGGTCTGCGCGGAGCGCCGGGGCGCGGCATCCGCGCAGTAAAGCCGGTCCTTGATGATATCCAGATAGAAGTTGGACATATCCACCACGCAGAAGTTGTACACCGCCCGGTACACGGCATGGAACTCGTAGTGCTCATAGCCCTCCTGAACGGCCTTGGCCAGCTCATTAAACCGGTGCAGGGCGTACCGGTCCAGCTCCATCAATTCCCCGTAGGGCGCCTGATCGGTGTCCGGGTCAAAGCCCTCCAGGTTGCCCAGCATATACTTGGCGGTGTTGCGGATTTTCAGATACGCCTGACTGAGCTGCTTCATAATATTGTCGGAAATGCGCATATCCTGGGTATAATCGGCACTGGCAACCCAAAGGCGGAGCAAATCCGCGCCAAAGTCCTTGATAACCTCCTCGGGCCCGATGGCGTTGCCAAGGCTCTTGTGCATTGCCTTGCCCTCGCCGTCCACGGTCCACCCGTGGGTGATAATCTGCTTATAAGGGGCCACGCCATTCACCGCAATCGAGGTGAGCATAGAGGACTGGAACCAGCCGCGATACTGGTCGCCGCCCTCCAAATACACCTCGGCGGGGTAGTGGAGCTGTTCCCGCTCCTCGGCCACAGCGGCCCAGGTGGAGCCGGAGTCGAACCACACATCCATGATATCGGATTCCTTGGTAAAGTGCCGGTGTCCGCACACGGGGCACACCAGCCCCTCGGGGACCAGCTCATCCGCCTCCTTGTCGAACCAGATGTTCGAACCATGCTCCCGGAAGAGCCCGGCCACCCGGGCAATGGTCTCCGGCGTAACGATATCCTTCCCGCACGCAGCGCAGTAGAACATAGGAATGGGCACGCCCCACACCCGCTGCCGGGAGATACACCAGTCGTTGCGCTCGCTAATCATAGAGGTCATGCGATCCTTGCCCCAGACGGGGTGCCAGGAAATCCCGTCGCAGGCGTCCACAGCGGCCTGTTTGATGGCGTCCACGGAGCAGAACCACTGCTCGGTGGCCCGATAAATGATGGGGTGCTTGCACCGCCAGCAGTGGGGATAGGAGTGGGTAATCTTCTCGCTGGCCAGCAGGGCCCCAGCGGCCTCCAGGTCGCCGGGAACGGCCTCATTGGCCTCGGCGTAGTAGCGCCCATTGTACCGCTCGTCAGTCATAACGCCCTTGGCGTTAACGGGCACAGGGGTACCGATGTTGGTAAGCCCGGCGCTGTCGTACTGCCTGCAAATGTTAAAGTCGTCGGCGCCAAATCCGGGGGCCGTATGAACGCAGCCGGTACCGGCGTCCAGAGTGACATGATCGCCGCACAAAAGCACGGAATCCCGGTCAAACAGGGGATGCTTGGCGGTCATGAGCTCAAATTCCTCCCCCTTGAGGGTAGCCAGGACCTTGCTGGCGGCGTAGTCGATGCCAGCGGCCTTGCACACGCCCTCAGCCAGGGCCTGAGCCAGAATATAGACCTCCCCATTGGGGGCCTGCAAGAGCACATAGTCCAGCCCTGCGTTGACGCAGATGGCCATATTGCCGGGAATCGTCCAAGGGGTGGTCGTCCAGATAACAAAATAGGTCTTTGCCAAGCCGGCATATTGGGCCAGCTTCCCCTTATCGTCCCGGACGGGGAATTTGACAAAAATGGTGGTACAGGGGTCGTCCTGGTACTCGATTTCGGCCTCAGCCAAAGCGGTCTGATCGTGGGGGCACCAGTAGACGGGCTTCAACCCCTTGTAAATGAGTCCTTTCTCGGCCATTTTGCCAAAAACCTCAATCTGTTTGGCCTCAAAATCGGGGCTGAGGGTGATATAGGGGTCGTCCCACTCGCCCAGGACGCCCAGGCGCTTAAACTGCCCGGTCATTTTGTCGATATAGCTCAGAGCGTACTCCCGGCACTTATCCCGGAACTCGGCGGTACTCATTTCACTGCGCTTGACCTTTTTGTCCTTGAGGACGGCGGATTCAATGGGCAGGCCATGGGTGTCCCAGCCGGGGACATAGGGGGCGTAATAGCCGGTCATATTCCGGTGCTTGACGATAAAATCCTTGAGGATCTTATTGAGCGAAGTACCAATATGAATGTTGCCGTTGGCGTAGGGGGGGCCGTCATGCAGGATAAAAGAAGGCTTCCCCTCATTGCGGGCAATCATCGCGTGATACAGGTCCTGGTCATACATCGTCTGAAGCATGGCAGGCTCCCGCTGGGGGAGTTTTCCCCGCATGGGGAAGTCGGTTTTCGGCAGGTGAATGGTTTGATTGTAGTCCATTGGTTGGATTCCTCCTAACTCAAAATAAACAAACTGATTGTTGTTGGGCTATCCAGCGGGGGAGGGGGCCTTATCTATTTCGGGGGTTTATGCCTCTTCCTCGATACTCTGGTGGGTTTTGTTTTCTGGTCCTGCCTCCGGCGGCCTACTTTCCAGCGATGGAAAGTAGGCAAAGATCGCCGGGGCTGCGGCCCCGGTCCCCAGGGGTCGGGGGGCGGCGGAATAGGTACGGGGCTTGCAAGCCCTTTGGTTGGTACCCGCCGTTTTAGCCTCCGCCCTCAACACTTCGGCCGCACAGTGCGGCCCCTC
>CAJUDT010000059.1 GCA_910585415.1 uncultured Flavonifractor sp. | reverse complement strand
TTTCTTCCATATCTCTATTCTATCACAGCCCTTTCCTCTTGTGAATACAGATTCTAATATTTGATTGTATATAGCAAAGGAAAACCCGCGGCACCGAAGTGCTCACGGGTTTTCCTCGTTTGTTCAGCCAACCCCAGCCTTTTGCCGACGTCGGCAGAACAGTTTCTGGAGCAGGTAAAGGGAATCGAACCCTCATATTCAGCTTGGGAAGCTGACGTTCTGCCACTGAACTATACCTGCACTGTAATGCTTGATTAGTATAACACAGTCTTTCCAGTTTTGCAAGAAAAATTTTTCGGTAGTGGCCAAAAATAAAGATGGCACAAGACAAAGGTCATAAAAGAGATTATAAGCCCCAGGCTGCGGAAGCGGAACGATTTTTGGCAGGCTGATATGGCTCAATATTGAGCCGCATTTCATCACAGCACCAGCTTCAATCTTCCGGCCATAGTATGTCCTTCGTAAAGCACTTTGAAAACAAATGTTTCGTCTTGGCTCGTTTCTGCAACAAATCCGGCTCAAAAACGAGCCAGATTTGTTGCTTTTTCAGCGAAAGCATCATCCTCCCAGCGCTGTCTATGGGCATTGCACAAAAGTGCTGCGTTTATTCTCCAGTCTGCACATTGGCGTCTGCAACGATACCCGCCATAAAAAGAGAGCTTTCAGCGCTTTTTGCCTTGGAACATCCCGATTAAACGGAAATCCCTCGCCTCAGTGCAGCGGCTGGGCCGGCTGCTTACCTCAGCTGGCACAGGGTTTGCTTCTTTCAGGGTCAGGCGCGCCTAAGCGATTTGTACGTGTAAGCCCGGAACAGAGAAAGGAGCGATTTATGGACAACAAGCAAACGGTGTCCTGGGGGACAATCTTCAGTGTAGCCTCTGTTGCCTTCGGTATCCATGTGGGCGGCGGTTTCGCCACCGGTAATCAGACGGTGAACTTTTTTGTCAAATATGGGTGGACTGCAATCATTTTTCCAATTATCGCGGTTCTGCTCATGAACCTTGTATTCCGGTCCGGCCTGCTCAGTGCGCAGCTGAACCAAGCCGCAAATTACCGTGAATGGGCCGACGGAGCCTACTATCCCATTCACCGCGTTATGGGTCTTGTATATGAAATCTGCTATATTGTTATCGTGATTATGGCGGTTTCCACTTCGGTAGCAGGCGCGGGCTCCCTGCTGGAGACCTATGGAATACCCTATCTGGCGGGTATCGTGATTGCCGGCGCAGTCTTCCTGCTGATTACCATTTTTGGAAAAGAGCTGCTGGCCAAGGCGTCCTCCTTCATGACCGTCTGTATCGTAATCTGTATGCTGATTCTGTGCGTGGTAGGGCTGACGCTCCCCGGCGGAGACCTGGGTGCGGCAGTGGAAGTCTCCAACGCCCCGCTGGGCGTAGGCGCTGCCGTCTGGGGAATGCTCCAGTATGTGGGCTATCAGGCGTATACAGCCGCTACCCTCTCCCCCTATGCCTCAACCCTGAAAAACAAAAGCGGCGTGAACCGCATGGTGTGTGTCAATTTCCTGATTAACGGCGCTATGCTTTTCCTGTCCACCATGATGCTCATGCGCTGGTATCCCCAGATTCAGGGCAATACCCTCCCCATCCTGACCATCGCCACCATGAGTGGCCACAGCTGGCTTCAGTACGCTTACTCCCTGGTGCTGTTTTTCGCCTTTGTCTCCACCGGGGCCGGCTGCACCTTCGGACTAGTGGCCCGTTTTGAGCATAAGGTCCTGCCCAATATGACCCTCTCCCTCCGCCGGGGGATTATCTCCGCTGTATCCATCGTGGCTTCGGTCCTGATGTCCACTGTGGGCCTTACCACCCTGGTGGCCAAGGGCTACGGTTATCTGGGTATTGTGGGAATCTTTTTGATGATTCTCCCCTGCCTGACCATCGTATGGTACCGCAATGCAAAGGGAACGGTCACCCGGGCGCTCCCCAAGGAGCAGGCGTCAGAGGACCAGTAAGCCTCTCCCAAACCTAGAAAGGAGCTCATATATGATTATCCCCGAGGAAATTCAAGAACTGCGCACCATGGTGCGCCAATTTGTAGACAAGGAAATCATCCCCTACGCCGGCGAGTACGACCGCACCGGCGAAATGCCCACCCCCCTCTACGACAAGTGCATCGAGATGGGGCTCAACGCCGCCTATATGCCCGAGGCCTTTGGCGGGCCTGAGCTGTCCAAGCTGGCCTTTGCCGTACTCCAGGAAGAGCTCGCTCGGGGTGATATCGGCATATCCACCACCATGGGGGCCACCTGCCTGGCCTCGCTGCCCGTAATGCTGGGCGGCACAAAGGAGCAGCAGGCGCTGTGGTGGAACATCGTGGCGGAAAAGCATTACGCGGCCTTCTGCCTCACGGAGCCCAACGCCGGTTCCGATGCTGCCGCCATGCGCACCACCGCCCATCGGGACGGGGACGACTACATCCTCAATGGGACCAAATGCTTCATCTCCAACGGCGGTCTGGCGGGGGTGTACTCTGTGCTGGCTACCGTGGACCGTTCCCTGGGACACAAAGGCCTGACCGCTTTCATCGTGGAGCGGGACCGCCCCGGCATCTCCATCGGCAAGGAAGAGGACAAGATGGGAATGCGTCTGTCCAACACCACCGAGGTCCTCTTTGACAATGTGCGGATACCCGCTTCCAACCGGATCGGTCCCGAGGGGGGCGGCTTCAAGGTTATTATGCAGACCCTGGACTACTCCCGTCCCGGCGTGGGCGCTCAGGGTGTGGGTATCGCCCAGCGGGCATTGGAGGAAGCTGTGAAATACGCCAAGCAGCGGGTCCAGTTTGGAAAACCTATTGCCTCCTTCCAGGGGCTTCAGTTCATGCTGGCCGATATGGCCATTGAAGTGGAGACTGCCCGGCAGATGGCTTATCATGCGGCCGACCTGATTGACCATGGGGCCACGGACTTCACCTATGAGGCGTGCATTGCCAAAACGCGGGGCGGTGATGCCGCCGTAAAAGTGGCCCTGGACGCGGTGCAGATTCTGGGCGGCTATGGCTATATGCGGGAGTACCCGGTGGAAAAGCTCATGCGGGACGCCAAAATCATTCAGATCTATGAGGGCACCAACCAGATTCAGCGCTCGGTCATCGCTGGAAAGCTGCTGAAATGACAGGGAAAGGAGAACCAATCATGGCGGAAGCTGTGCAAACAACCGCTCCCTCATCCAGGGAGATGCTGGGCTACTATCTGAATAAAAGCTATCAGGACGCCGCGGAGGGCAAGGCACGGGGCGAACTGGTCTGCTGGGCCAGCTCCATTGCCCCTTGTGAATTTTGTGAGACAATGGGCGTTCACATGCTCTACCCGGAGAATCACGCCGCGGCTATCGCCGCAAAGCATGGGGCCGAAGAGATGATTCAGCATGCAGAGCATATGGGCTATTCAGTGGATAACTGTTCCTATGCCCGTATCAATATGGCCTATGTGGACCGGAAACACTGTATCGCGGAGGATATGCCCCTGCCGGACTTCGTGCTGGTCTGCAACAACATCTGCGAGACGTTGATTAAATGGTATGAGAACCTCGCCTATCAGCTCCAAATTCCCATTATCTTGATTGACGTACCCTACAACTATGAGCCCGAGCCCTCCGAATGGGCCATCGACTACATCGCGGCCCAGTTTGAGCACGCCATTACCCAGATGGAGGAAATCACCGGGAAGAAGTTTGACTATGACCGCTATCATGAGGTCATGCAGATTGCCGCAGAGAGCTCCTACTGGTGGACCAAGGCTATGGGGATGGCCTCCGCAGAGCCCAGCCCCCTCAACGGATTTGATATTTTCAACTACATGGCCCTGATTGTGTGTATGCGGGGCAAGACCGGATGCCGGGATACCTTCAAGAAGCTGGCCGAGGAGCTGGAAGAAAAAATCGAAAAGGGCGAGGCCGCCTTCAAGGAGGGCGAGAAATACCGCATCATGTGGGATGGCATCGCCTGCTGGCCCTATCTGAGTCACAATTACAAGGCCATGCGGGCCCTGGGCATGAACATGACCGGGTCTACCTACCCCCGCGGCTGGAAGCTGGACTATGACAAGGACGACATCCGCAGCATGGCCAGGGCGTATACCAGTGTGGGCAACAACCTGTCCTTGGAGGGGCAGATCGAAATGAAGGCCGAGGTGGTGCGGACCTACAACTGCCAGGGGGTCACCTATCATCTCAACCGCAGCTGCAAATGTATGGATTTCCTATTTCACGAGATGCAGACCGAGGTGGCCCGCCGGACCGGGACGCCCTACATCACCTTCGACGGCGACCAATCCGATCCCCGCAACTTCTCCAAGGCCCAGTTTGAGACGCGGGTTCAGGGGCTGGCGGAGATGATGGAGCAGCGCAGGCATCAGGGATAAAGGAGGAAGGCGTATGTCAAGTATCCAAACAATTTTAGCGCAGATGGCAGAGGCCGTGTCCAATCCCGCCAGTACAGTTTCCAACTACCGGGAGCGGACCGGAAAGGGGGCCGTGGGGTGTATCGCCCCCTACACACCGGAAGAGCTGGTCCACGCGGCAGGGATGCTGCCCGTGGGCCTCTGGGGCGGACAGGTGGAGCTGAATAAGGTACGGGCCACCCTGCCCCCCTTCGCCTGTTCCATCATGCAGTCGGTCAAAGAGCTGGAGCTGAACGGGGCCTATGATGGGCTGACTGCGGTGCTCTGCCCGTCGGCCTGCGACACATTGAAGGCCATCGGACAGAAGTGGACCCGCAAGGATGTGCCCATGATTCCCTTTGTCCATCCCCATAACCGCCAGCTCCCGGCCGCTCGGGTCTTTTTGGCCAAGGAATACCTGTCGGTCAAGAAGCGGTTGGAGCAGGCCGCTGGTACCGCCATCTCTGACGAGGCCATTCAGGCGAGCATTGCGGTCTACAACGAGCACCGGGCCGCTATGCGGGCCTTTGCAGATGCGGCGGGGGCTCACCCCGGCCAAATCAGTCCCAAGGCACGGCATCTGGTGTTCAAGAGTGCCTTTTTCATGCGCAAAGAGGAACACACCGCTCTTGTGCGGGAGCTGAACAGCCTGCTGAACGCCCTGCCCGAGGAATCCTGGAAGGGACCGCGGGTGATTCTGTCCGGCATTCTGGCGGAGCCGGACTGTGTGCTGGATACCTTCGCGGACCTGGGAATCGCCATCGCGGCGGACGACCTGGCCCAGGAGAGCCGTCAGAGCCGGGTGGACGTGCCGGACGGCGGAGACCCTCTGGAGCGGCTGGCGGCCCAGTGGCAGGCGATGTACGGCTGCTCGCTGGCCTATGAGCACCAGAAGAGCCGGGTGCCCATGCTGGCGGAGATGTGCCAAAGGTATCACGCAGATGGGGTGGTCGTGGCTATGATGAAATTCTGTGACCCGGAGGAATTTGACTATCCCATGATTAAGCAGGCGATGGAAGCCGCCGGGATTCCGCTCCTGCAAATTGAAATTGATCAGCAGGCCCAGTCTGTAGAGCAGCTGCGGACCCGCCTGCAGAGCTTTGCGGAAATACTCCAGGCCCGCTGAACCGCGCGGGCGAAAAGCAGAACCAGAAAGGCGGATGAACAGGTGTATACCATCGGAATTGATATCGGCTCTGCCTCCAGCAAGGTGGTGGTACTTCGGGACGGCTGTGCGCTTGCGGCCGCCGCCGCTGTGCAGACCGGCACTGGCAGCAGCGGGCCGGAGCGGGCTATGGCCCAGGCCCTGGCCCAGGCCGGCGTCACCCTGGAGGGTGCCGCGGCAGTCGTCGCCACAGGGTATGGGCGCATGAACTGCCCCTACACAGACCGGCAGTTCAGCGAAATCAGCTGCCACGCCAAGGGAATCGTTCACCTTTTTCCCCAGGCGCGGACCATCATCGACATCGGCGGACAGGACGCCAAGGCCATCCAGCTGGACGATGCCGGCATGGTCCAGCAGTTCGCCATGAACGATAAATGCGCCGCGGGAACCGGACGGTTTCTGGAGGTTATGGCCCGGGTGATGGAGCTGGAGCTGCCCATGCTCCAGTCCTGGCACAGCCGGGCCCGACAGGTGGCCCACGTCAGCAGTACCTGCACCGTATTTGCCGAGTCAGAGGTCATCTCTCTCCTGTCTGCGGGAACGCCCAAGGCCGATATTATTGCCGGGGTACACAAATCTGTGGCAAGCAAGGCCAGCGGCCTGGTCTACCGGATCGGCCTGCGGGAGACGGTGGTCATGAGCGGCGGCGTGGCCCAGAACCGCGGCGTTGTGCAGGCTCTGGAGGAAGCCCTCAAGGTCCCCATCCAGGTGGCCCCTCGGCCCCAGACCATCGGCGCACTGGGCGCGGCCCTGTTTGCCTTCGAGTCCGTATCTGCAACATCATAAAAGGTAAGGTGAACTTAAATGAGTCATTGGCAGACGCTCTATCAGGAAAAATTGAAGTCCGCAGACGAGGTGGCCAGCTGGGTCAAGGATGGCGACCATGTGGAATACTCCCCCTTCGTCACCATCCCATGGGACTTGGATGCCGCCCTGGCCCGCCGGAAGGACGAGCTGCATAAGGTGTTCGTTCGATGTACCACTTTAATGTGGGTTCCCGAGGTGTTCAAGGCCGATCCCCAGGGGGAAACCTTCCTGCTCTGCGACGGCTCTTTCAGCGCCGTGACCCGGAAGCTGAAGTCCAAGGGAGAGCTGTACATCAACCCCTGCCTGTACCACGAGGCCCCCATGCTCTATACCCGCGGCGTGCTGCACAACGAGTACCTATTCCTGGCGGCCACGCCCATGGATAAGGACGGCTTCTTCAATCTGAGCACCTCGGCCTCCAGTCATATGGATATGCTCCGTGCCCGCAGCGGACATCAATCCAACCTGAAGGTGGTCCTGGAGGTAAACGAGGCGCTGCCCACGGTCCAGGGCGACAACTACCTCCACATCTCGGAGCTGGACGCCGTGGTGGAGAGCAGTCAGCCCCGCAAGCCTATGGCCATCGGAACAGCGGAGCCCACCGAAATTGACGCCAAGATTGCCCAGTTCATCCTGGAGGAAATGACGGACGGCGCCTGCCTTCAGCTGGGCATCGGCGGTATGCCCAATCTGGTGGGCAAAATGCTGGCGGAGAGCAGCTTGAAGGACCTGGGCTGTCACAGCGAAATGTTTGTGGACGCCTATATGGACCTGTTCAACGCGGGTAAGCTCACCAATGCCTGCAAGCAGCAGGATATCGGCAAGAGCGTGTTCACCTTCGCCATGGGCTCCGAGGCGCTGTATCAGTTCTTGGACAAAAACCCCAGTATGCGCTGTATGCCGGTGTCCTACACCAACGATCCCGCCGTCATCGCCCGAAACAGGCGGGTCTATTCCATTTGCAGCTGCCTGGCGGTGGACCTTTTCGGCAATGTCTCCTCGGAGTCGGTGGGTTTTAAGCAGATCTCCGGAACCGGCGGACAGTGGGACTACCACTATGCCTCCTTCCACTCGGAGGAAGGCAAGGGCTTCCTGTGCATGCCCTCATCCAAGGTGACCAAGGACGGAACGCGAGTCTCCAACATCGTCATAAGCCACGCGCCGGGGACGCAGATCACGGTTTCGGGGAATACCACCAACTATGTGGTAACGGAGTATGGCATAGTCAACCTGAAGGGCCTGACCACCTGGGAAAAGGTGGAGGCTCTGGTGAGCATTGCACACCCTGATTTCCGGGACGAGCTGTTCCGGGCGGCAGAGCAGGCCCGGATCTGGCGTCCGCAGAATAAGGTAATCTGACCGGCTGGCTCGGCTGGGGGGCGGTCCTCTGCGCCCTGGCCGGGCATTCGGCTGTCCCCTGCCGCCGCCGGGGGCAGTCTCCGCACTCTGATTTACTTCCATATGAACCGCAAACATATGGAACCAGAGCACCTGCACCCTAAAGCAGAAAAACTATGCTGTTCGGGGTATACTGTATTGGTTGCTTTTGGTATCCTTAGGATAATTCGGTAACAAGGAGTTGTCAGAGCACATGAAGCATGATCTGAAATTGGATATGTTCAAGAGTCTTGTCGATCACGCGGAAAACGGCTATATGATCGCCAATGGGGAAGGACTGATCCTCTACACCAATCGCGCCTATCTGCGGGCGGTGGCCCAGGGACGGGAGATGGTGGGGCACTATATGCAGGAGTACGTGGAAAATGGCGACATTGCCCGCTCCAGCCTGCTGATGGCCATTGAGGAAAAGCGCAAAGTATCCATCGTCACCGAAACCAACGGCGTCAACGGCAGGCGGACGGCTATTGTCACCTCTACCCCGTACTTTGATGTGCACGGAGAAATTGACAAGGTGGTCACCCAGTCCCGGGACCAGACTGAGCTGGAGGACCTCCGGCGGCAGATCCGCCTGCTGGAAACTCACCTGGAAAAAAACTCCCTCCAGGGGAGCGATAAGCCGGACTACGGCGCCGACGTGATTGTGGTGAGCCGCAGGATGCGTCAGGTGATGGACTTGGCCTCAAAAATTAAGGATGTAAGCTCTACTGTGCTCCTGCTGGGGGAATCCGGCGTTGGCAAAGAGGTGGTGGCCCAGTACATCCGGCGCAACAGCTCCTATCGGGACAAGCCCTTCGTGGCGGTCAATTGCAGCGCTCTGTCTGAGGCGCTGTTGGAAAGTGAGCTCTTTGGATATGTGGGCGGCAGCTTCACCGGAGCAAACAAAGCGGGAAAAAAGGGTTTCTTTGAGGCCGCCCAAGACGGCATTCTCTTTTTGGACGAGATTGGCGAGATTTCTCTCCCCCTTCAGGTGAAGCTCCTGCGGGCCCTGGAGGATAAGGCCGTCACACGGGTGGGGGACTATCGCCGCATCCCCATCAACGTACGCATCATCTCCGCCACAAACAAGGATCTGAGACAGCTGGTCCAGGAAAAACGGTTCCGCGAGGATTTGTACTACCGGCTGAATGTGGTGTCGATTCAGATCCCGGCTCTGCGGGAACGGCCCGATGATATCCTGCCGCTGGCACTGTTCTATCTGCACCGCTATAACCAGATGTACGCCATGAGCAAGCGCTTCAGCAAAGCGGCCATTCAGAGGCTCCAGCATTACTCCTGGCCGGGAAATATCCGGGAGCTCAAAAATGTGGTCGAACGTCTGGTCGTCACCAGCGGGAGCAGTCTGATTCGGGAGACAGACCTGACGTTCCTGAATCTGGAGGAAAACCAGATCGGCTACCTTCCTGACGAGAGCGCCTTCTCTGTGCAGGTCAACGACGTAGTTCCGTTGGAGCAGGCCGTGGAAGCGGTGGAAAAACAGCTTCTGCTTCTGGCCAAGCAGAAATACAAGAGTAGCCGTAAAATGGCGCAGCACCTGAGCGTGAGCCGCGCCACCATTTGCCGGAAGCTGAATAAATACCAAATCAAGCTGGAGGATGGCGCTGAGTTTTAGCCCTTTGGCGGGCTTTTTCCAGCAGTGGGGAACCTGTCTTGTCCCCAAAGCCCAGCGCCTGCCCTGTCCGCCGCAGGGCAGGTGGCGGCTCAAATCTGAACGGCGGGTGGCTCGGATATGAGCCAGGTTTTGTACAGACCGGCGCAGTATGCTTTGTTTTAGCGACGCACTACGGCGTTTTTGAGGAAAATTTGCAGCAAATCGCCTATGGAACGGCCGGTTTGCTCGACGGCTCTTGTTGGCACAAAATTTGCTTTCAACATAAACGGCCGGTCCAGGTACGGCCGCTGCATATACGCAAAACATATTTAGGAGGCAGGAAACCATGAACATACTGGTCTGTATCAAGCAGGTACCGGACACCACGGAAATTAAAATCGACCCTGTAAAGAACACCCTCATCCGGGAGGGGGTGCCCAGCATTGTCAATCCCTTTGACGGCTATGCTTTGGAGGCCGCCGCTCGCATCAAGGACAAGAATCCCGATACCAAAATCGTCGTGCTCTCCATGGGCCCTGAGCAGGCCAAGGCCGCGTTGAAGGAATGTCTGGCAATCGCCGCCGATAAGGCCTATCTGGTTTCTGACCGGGCCTTTGGCGGGTCGGATACCCTGGCCACCAGCTACATCATTTCCCAGACCATTGCCAAGGTAGAGGCTCTGGAGGGCAAGTTCGACGCCATTTTCTGCGGCAAGCAGGCTATCGACGGCGACACCGCCCAGGTGGGCCCCGAGATTGCCGAGCACCTGGATTACCCCCAAGTCACCTACGGCCTGGAGGCGGAGGCGGCTGGGGACGCCCTCAAGGTCAAGAAGGAGGTGGAAGAGGGGGTCGAGGTCGTTGCCGTCAAGACCCCCTGCGTGGTGACCTTCACCAAGCCCGCCTGGGACCCCCGCTATCCTACCATCAAGCGGAAAATGGCCGCCAACAAGGCGGATATCCCCACCCTTACCGCCGCAGACCTGCCCACCATTGACCTGACCCATGCCGGGCTCAAGGGGTCGCCGACCAAGGTGAAAAAGACCTTCGTGCCTCAGAAAAAGACCGGCGGTGTGAAGATTCAGGAAGCGGACAACACAGCCTCTGCCAAGAAGCTCTTTGAGCTTCTGAGCGCGGCCAGCATCATTTAAGGGAGGGAAGCACAATGGAAGCCAAAACGAAGGACCTCTGGGTGTTTATCGAGACAAACGAGGACGGCACCGCGAAAAATGTGGGCTTGGAGCTGCTGACTCCCGGCAAGCGGATGGCGGACAAGCAGGGCGGTGCATTGGTGGCCGTGGTTATCGGCGAGCATGTGGACGCCGCTGTGGGTGCGGCAAATGCGCACGGTGCAGACAGGATTATCGTCGTAGATGGGCCAGAATACGCGCATTATTCCACCGACGCTTACACCATTGCTCTGTGTACTCTGGTGGAGAAGTACGGCCCCACCAGTATGCTGATTGGGGCCACCAACAACGGCCGGGACCTGGGACCGCGGGTGAGCTGCCGCTTGAAAACCGGACTCACTGCCGACTGCACTGCTCTGGATATCGACGAGGAATCCGGCAACGTGGCCTGGACTCGCCCCGCTTTTGGCGGCAATCTGATGGCCACCATCCTCTGTCCCGACCACCGTCCCCAGATTGGCACCGTTCGTCCTGGTGTGTTCAAGAAGTGTGGTCTTGTCATCGGTTCCGCCGAAATTATCAAGGAGGACATCCGTATAACTCAGGACCAAATCCGTACGCAGGTACTGGAGCTCATCAAAGAAATGGACAGCGAACATGTGGACCTGGAAGGGGCGGAGATCATTGTCTCCGGTGGCCGCGGTGTCGGCGGGCCGGAGGGCTTTGCGCCGGTGCGGGCCCTGGCCAAGGCACTGGGGGCGACTGTGGGCGCGTCCCGCGCGGCGGTGGACTCCGGCTGGATTGCCCACGCCCATCAGGTGGGGCAGACCGGCAAGACCGTAGGCCCCAAGCTGTACATTGCCTGCGGTATCTCTGGAGCCATCCAGCATCTGGCGGGAATGAGTGGGTCTGACATCGTTGTCGCCATTAACAAGGACCCTGACGCGCCCATTTTCGATGTGGCAGATTATGGTATCGTGGGCAATCTGTTTGAGGTGCTGCCAGTGCTCACCGAGGAAATCCTCAAGGCTAAAACTTGAGTTTTCCATTCCATTGTAAGAAACAGCCCGGCTTGCGCTGCCTTCCTCCCGGGCCGTTTCAAATATCTCTCACTGAGCGCTGCTCCATGCCGGGCAGCGCTTAGTGATGCCCAATCAATATGGACAGACGCAGGGTTTGCCCCCCGAACCACTGTGAATTTCTCCTATATAAAAAGGATACACTCTTTAAGAGATATTATCCATCTCTATTAGAGGTTTTTCAAGTACAAATCATCTCTGTATGCTAAATTCCAAGAGGTGAGAGCGTGTGAAAAAGCTGGGAAATGCGATTTGGGACGCCAGAAATGCCAGAGGGCTTACGCAGGAAGCCCTCGCGGAGATGGTGGACATCACTCTTTCCCATATGCAGCACATTGAAAACGGGCACAGAAATCCCTCGGTCAAGGTCCTGTTTCAGCTGGCGCAGTGTTTGGACTTATCCCTGGACGCCCTGGTTTTTCCGGACCGCCCCGAATGCCCCGCCATTCACACTGACGGCCTCACCCAGGAGGAAATCGGCGCGCTAGCGCGTTTGGCCGACCTGATGCGAAACCGGCGCGCTCCCTGATTCCCTTTTCCATTTTATTTGGAGGTGTCCTATGTGAAAAAAGTTCTCAGCATACTGTTGGCACTGGTCCTGTGCGTCTCCCTGGCCGCGCCCGCCCTGGCGGCGGAGTCTCAGGGCATCACCCGCAGAGAAGCCGCTCAGGCGCTGGTGGACCTGTGCGGACTCACCGGTGAGCTGGCGGATTACGCCGCCAAGGAAAGCCCCTTCTCCGACGTGAGCGAGGACGACGCGTGCAAGGCCGCGGCCGCCCTTCTGGCGGACAAGGGCCTGATGCAGGGAGACGGCTCCGGCGCGTTCCACCCGGAGCGGGCTTTGACCAGCCTGGAGGCTGCTGTGGTACTCCTGCGGTGGGCGGGCCTCAGTGAGAGTGTTATTGGCGGCTGGCCCGCCGGGTGTACGGGTCTGGCCGAGAGCCTCTCCCTCACGGTGGACGGCCCGGTGACGGCCGAAGCTCTGGCCGCTCTGGCTGAGAAGGCCGGTACTTATCGGGCGGTCATTACCGCCGGCACGCCCGCGCCTCTCTTTGCAGACGGCGTGGCCCAGCCCATTTTCCCCTATGAAACCATAATCCGCGAGGTGGTCTACGTGGAAACCGGCGTGGACAGCGACAAGGACGGCAAGGCCGACTTGGTGCAGGTGCTCATTCAGCGCCCCGCCGCCACGGCCCAGGGCATGAAAGCCGCCGCGATTTTCGAGGCCCGGCCCTACTCCGCCGGATGCACCGACGCCTACGACCTGGACACCTGGAACGCCCACGTGGTCAACGCCCAGCTCAAGCAGGCGGAGCGCTCCACTACCACCACCAAGGCCGACTGGGACTGGACCGCCGGACGGGAGACCCCCGCCGCGCCGGAGACTCGTACCGCCTCCGGGACCGGCACAGCCAGCGACGGCGGCGACGTGTGGGAGAACACCGAAAACGTGGACGCCTACGACTACTGGCTGGTACGCGGGTATGCCTATGTGTCCTGCTCCGGCCTGGGTACCCTGGGCTCCGACGGCTTTGAAACCTGCGCCAGCGCCGACGAGACGGCCGCCTTTGCCGCCGTGGTCCGCTGGCTGGCCGGGGATGAGAGTGTCCACGCCTTCCAGGACCGGACCTCCGGCCAAACCGTGGCCGCAGACTGGTGCAACGGAAATGTGGCCATGAGCGGGCAGTCCTATGCCGGGTCTACGGCTTTCGCCGTGGCCTCCCTGGGTGTGGAGGGCCTCAAGACCATCGTGCCCCGCGCGGGCATTGCCAGCTGGTATGACTACTACCGCTCCCAGGGCACTGCCGCAGGCGGGCTCTACTACCCCGGCGACGACTGCGACATTTTGGCGGACTACTGCATGTCCCGCCAGTTCGATGCGGAAAACTACGCCGGTATTCAGGCGGACTACGAGGCCTATCTGACCCAGATGATTGCGGACCAGGACCGTCTGGGGGGCGATTATAACCAATTTTGGGACGAGCGCAACTACACCAATGGGGCGGAGCATTTGTCTTGCAGCGCTCTGATTCTCCACGGCCTCAACGACTTCAACGTGCGCCCCAAGCAGTTTGACATGATGTACGACGCGTTCCGGGCCAATGAGCAGGAGGTCAAGCTGGTCCTCCACCAGGGGGCCCATATGACCCCCACCCAGCTTGAGGATTTGGACCTGAACGGCATCCTGGGCCGCTGGTACGCCCACTATCTGTACGGCGTGGACAACGGGGCCGAGTCTGAGCCCGGCGTCCGGGTTCAGAGCAATGTGGACCTGTCCTGGCAGACCTACGACGCCTGGGACAGCGCGCGGGAGACGGTGCGCTTTGACGCGGGCGAGGGGGAGAGCACCTTCACCAGCGACCTGTCCGTCACCAGCTTTGACACCACTCAGGCCGACGTGGACGAGAGCTGGATTGAGTACTGTACTGATATGGCCTACGCCTGGGAGAAGGAGATGATTTCCGGCGAAACTCCGGCCAGCGCAGCCTATCCCTTTGCTGTCACGGAGGGCCTGCATATCAGCGGATCCCCCATTGTAACGGTCCGGGCCAGCGCCGACCAGCCCACGGGTATTCTCAGCGCCATGCTGGTGGATGTGGCCCCCGAGGGCGGCATGGACGCGGTCATGCTGGAGGAATACGGCGAGGCTGTGGCGACGGAAACCACCAGCGCGGGCGCGCTGTGGCAGGGCGGCGGTCTGGAAAATCTGGATGTAACCCAGTTTGCCCTGACCCACACGGACGCCAAGATTATCACGCGGGGTTGGATGGACATTCAGAACCGGACCTCCATCTATCAGGTGGATACGGTGGAGCCCGGCACGGCTTACGACTTCACCTTGGAGCTCCAGCCCATCGACTACACCGTGCAGGCGGGGCATAAGCTGGTTCTGGTCCTCTACTCCACCGACGCGGAGGTGACCTACTGGCCGGAGACGGTGACCAATTTTACCGTGGATAACACCAAGACCAGTGTAGAGCTTCCGGTTCTGCCCTGATAAAGCAATCTGCCGACGGTATCTATAAAAACATCCGGTATTCTGTATTGCGCAGAATACCGGATGTTTTTGTTTATGTTGCCTTCAGCGGCAGGCCATCCAGATACCGCCGGACCAAATCAAAGGCGTGGTTGGCGGCTACTGTGCGGGAGCGCTCCCGAATGCCGCCCGCCTGGAGCTCCCGAACCCAGGTGCCGTCCGGGGCGGAGAGGGCCACAAAAATGAGGCCCACCGGATTGCCGCGCTCGTCGGGGTCGGGACCGGCCACACCGGTGGCGGACACCGCCAAGTCACAGCCCAGAACCTTTCGGGCCCCCTGGGCCATAGCACGGGCCACCGGGTCGGACACCGCGCCGAATTGCTCCAACAGGTCCTCAGGCACGCCCAAAACGGTGTGCTTTACCTGGGTGGCATAGCTGACCACACCGCCCCGGAAGGCCGCTGAGGCGCCGGGCAGGTCGGTCATGCGCTTGGCGATGAGTCCGCCGGTGCAGCTCTCGGCACAGCCGAAGGTGAGGCCCTTTGCTTTCAGCTTTTCCAGAACCACGGACTCCAGGGAGGGTACGTCGGCCCCGTAGACCAGGGGGCCTAAGCGGTCCTTGAGCTGCTGCTCCACGGGAGCAATGAGGGATTGCGCCTCTGCCTGGGTGTCCGCCTTGGCGGTAATGCGGAGCTCCACTTCTCCCTCATTGGCGTAGGGGGCCAGGGTGGGGTTGGTCATGGCGTTCATTTCCTCCCGAAGGAGCTGTTCGACCGCCGACTCACCGATGCCGAAGAGGCGCAGCGAGCGGGAGAGGATTTCGCCGTCGGCCAGCTGTTTCAGGTAGGGAACGGCCCGGTGTTCAAACATGGCGCGGCACTCCCGCGGCGGACCGGGGAGCATGACCACATGGATGCTGCCGGCCTCAAAGGCTACTCCGGGGGCGGTGCCCCAATCATTGGCGAGGATGGTACAGCCCTCGGGAAGCATGGCCTGTTGGTAGTTGTTTTCTGTGACGGAGCGGCCCAAGGCTTTGAAATACGCCTCAATGCGGCGGGCGGATTCCTCGTCGCGGATGAGTTTTTTTCCAAAACACTCGGCCAGGACGTTTTTGGTCAAATCGTCGCAGGTGGGGCCCAGGCCCCCAGTGGTAATGATGATGTCCGATCTGGTTTTTGCCAGCTCTATGGCCGCTTTCAGGCGCTGGGGATTATCGCCCACTACCGTGTGGTAATAGACATTGATGCCCAGAGCGGACAGTCCCTGGGAAAGCATTTGACCGTCGGTGTTGGAAATGCTGCCGAGCAGCAGTTCGGTGCCCACCGCGATTAGTTCTGCTATGTGTGACATAAAAGCCTCCGTTTGGTTTTATTTTGCGGGTTTTGCGTTGTTCGGTGGTTGGTGGGGGGTGGCTTTGTTGAGGGTTTTGCTTCTTCCTCAGTTCTCTCTGCAATTCGTTTTCTGGTCCTGCCTCCGGCGGGTTACTTTCTAAGTGATTAGAAAGTAAC
>CAJUDT010000058.1 GCA_910585415.1 uncultured Flavonifractor sp. | reverse complement strand
CGCCTTTCGGACTACCATCTTCTGCTTGATGGATTTGGGGTTGAGTCGGTGCGGAGAGAAACCTGTAGCCGTTTGTTTTTACAAATAGTCCCGTAGTCCCGAAAAACTGAAAGCAAGGAAAACAACACCCAGCCGACTCAACCCCAAGACCATCTTGCAATAGCTTGTACCATCGCAGGGCGGCATTTCTACAAGGTGAAGGCAGCGCAACTATTATCAGTCTTTGCCAGCCGTATCCTTGCCCGAGGGGCCGCACTGTGCGGCCGAAGTATAGAGGGCGGAGGCTGAAACGTGCGAGCTTCTACCAAAGGATTTGCTATCCAACGAATCTCTGAGGCCGCCCCCGTCCCCCGTTTCCTGAGGGAAGAGTCCAGAGAAACCGTAGGTTTCGCTGGTGATTCTTTGGTTACTTTCTAATCACTTAGAAAGTAACCCGCCGGAGGCAGGACCAGAAAACGAACACCACCAGAGTATCGAGGAAGAGGCAAAAGTGAATCGACCACCAAAACCAGAACATCTATTCTTACCAAACGGTGATTCCAAAGCAAAAAAAGAATCTCCCCCGCATTAGAGAACCTCCGTTCGTTTCCAGTCGTATAATACCACCAAACGGCGATACTTGTCAATACGTTTCCAAAAAAATATGTTGCATTTGGTGATAAACTGTGATAGGATAGTCCCGAAAAAAGGACAAGGAGGAACCGCCATGAAGCTCCAAAGCACTTTAGGCCAGCGGCTGCGCCGCCTGATGCAGGAACGGAATTATACATATGAACAGCTGGGGGAGCTGGTGGGGGTCACCCCCCAATCCTTAAACCGCTATGTGCTGGGCCAGCGGGAGCCCAAGGCCAGCGCCTTGTCCGCGATGGCGCTGAAGCTGAATGTGGACCCCCTGTGGCTCCAGGGATACGATGTCCCCCGTGTCCGCATAGAGCCCCCGGCGGGAATGATTCCCGTGAGGCCCGAGTTTGCAATTCCCATACTGGGCGTCATTCGCGCCGGAGAACCCATTTTGGCCTCCGAGTCCATCGAGGGCTATGCTGCCGCCGATGTTCCCAACCCGGATGAACACTTTTACCTGCGGGTCATTGGGGACAGCATGATTAACGCCGGTATTCATAATGGCGATTTGGTCCTTTTGCGCCAGCAGAGCACTGCGGAAAACGGACAAATCGTGGCCTGCCTGCTCAACGGCGAGGACGCCACCCTCAAGCGCTTCCGCGCCCAAAAGGGTATGGTCATCCTCCAGCCGGAAAATCCCGCCTATGAACCCAGAATCATCCCTATGAGCGATTTTGACAACGGTTTGGCCCGCATCGTGGGCGTGGCCGTCAAGCTGGTCCGAAACCTGTAACCCTGTTTCAGAATGCACAATGCGGCAGGCCCCTGCTTCACCGCTTGGTAAAGCAGGGGCCTGTTCTTACTGCTTATCTGCCGTGGCGCTCCCAAAAGTCCTCCATAAATTCCTCATCCTTGCGCTCCAAGCCCCGCTCGCCGGCCAGGCTCTCAATGTGGTGGGTGAACTCGTGGGCGAGGGTTTCATAGAGCTCGGTCTCCCACTTCTCATCGCTCCAGCGCTCGTCCTTGGCCAGCGCCGCGAAGGAGCCGTAATACAGGTTGATATACCGCCCCATGGCGTCATAGCGGTATTCCCCCAAAATATAGAGCTCCCCCGCCGGGGCCTGGGGGTCCTCCACGCGCTCCGGCAGAAAGCAGATTCCGCCGTTCAGGTCCCGGTAAAATTCCGGCGGAAACCGCTCCGCCAGCCGGTCCAGGATGTCCCCTGCCGCTTCAAAGCTCAACATCGCCGCGCCTCCTTCCGGCCCCCATGCCGGTCATGCGTCAAAGTATAGCACACCGGTGTGCAGAATTGCAATCCATTCCCCCAAATTTCTCCGCTTCCCTCCGCTGTTGACGGGGGAAACGCCTGCATTTCTTAATCTTTCCTTAAAACGACAGGATTCCATTGACCGCCGTGGCCCATGAATGGTATAGTTTCCTTACATCCCGGCGGACTCGGAATCAGAAGGGAGTACCTATGGATAAAAAGTTATTTCGGAGTATCCTGCTCCTGATTACCTATACGGTCCTGCTCATTATGGCTCTGGTGCGGCTGGAGGCCCTGGGCGGCGGCGCGGCACGGCTGCTGGACCTCTTGCAGCCCCTCTTTCTGGGCTTCGCAATCGCCTTTGTGCTGGACCGGCCCTGCCATTTCTTCCACCGGCTGTATGACCGCGGCCTGTCCACTACGTCCGCACGGGGACTGGTGCGGCCTCTGGCGGTGGTCACCTCTTATCTGGTGTTAGTGCTGGTTATTGTGGGGGTGTTCTCCTTTGTGGTGCCCAAGCTGGTGGAGAGCATTCAGATTTTTATGGGCAGTCTGAACGGCTATATGACCAACCTTCAGGGGGGCCTCAACCGCCTGGCGGACACCCTGAAGCTGGAGGAACTGGATTTGAGCCAGCTCAACAACATGCTCAAAAATCTCCTGGACCAGGCATTGAACGTCCTGTCCGGTCTGGGGCCCCACCTGCTGGAGCTCACCAGCGGTCTGGTATCCATGGTGGTGACCATCGTGCTGGCGCTGGTGTTTTCGGTGTATATGCTCTCCGGCAAGGAGCGCCTGCTGGCCCAGTGCCGCCGGATGCTCCGGGCCTATGTGCCGGAAACCATCGCCGTGCCCCTGCTGGAGGTGGTGCGCCTCACCGGGTCCACCTTCTCCCGCTTTGTCACCGGACAGCTCATTGAGGCCTGTATTCTGGGGGGCCTGTGCGCCATTGGGATGCTCTTCATCCAGGCGGATTATGCCCCGCTGATTGGCGTGGTGGTGGGCTTCTCCGCGTTGATTCCCGTGGCGGGGGCCTATCTGGGGGCTCTCCTGTCGGCGATGCTGCTGGTGATGGTCTCCCCCTTGAAGGCGCTGACCTTTTTGGTGTTTTTGGTGATTCTCCAGCAGATTGAGGGGAACGTCATTTATCCAAAGGTCGTGGGGTCCTCGCTGGGCCTGCCGGGTATCTGGGTGCTGGCGGCGGTCACGGTGGGCGGCGGCCTGATGGGGCTGGCGGGCGTGCTGTTCAGTGTCCCCATTGCCTCGGTGGTGTATACCCTGCTGAAACGGGATATGCGCAAGCGCCTGACCCGCTGAGGGGTCCCATCATTCCTCTCTGGAGTACCTTCTGACTCACCTGAAACAGGGACGGGCAGACCGTTAAGGCTTGCCCGTCCCTGTTATACTGCAATCTGCTTTTGTAGGGTATATCGACACTTCCTACAGGCTACACGTAAAATTCCTCCAGGGTATCCAGGCACAGACACCCCAGCCGTCCCCCCTTGAACACACAGCCGCAGTCAATGTCCAGCCAGGTTTCCCGCCGGAGAATGCGGTTTTCTCCGCTCAGAGTCCGGGTGGGGGTGTGCCCAAAAATCAGGAGCTTGTCCGGGTAGTAGGCCGAGTCCAAATGGGGGCGGCAGAACAAAAAGTCCTCCAGCCCGTAGTCCTTCAGCTCCTTCTCCGTGGAAAAATGGTCTAACCCGGAGTGGGTCAGCACAAACGTCCTGCCTCCGGCGGTCACCTGTACGTAGAGCTCCATTTCCCGCAGGTACTCCAAAATATCCTCCCGCTCCTCCTGGCTCAGTGCCTGCAGCGCCCGGAGGGTAACCCCGCCCCCGTTGGCAATCCACTCGCTGAGGGCGGCAATCTGCGTTTCCTCCAGGGCCTCCAGGCTCCGGTCCGTCACCGACTCCAAAAGCCAGGGGAGGCATATGGCGGCGGTAAATTCGTGGTTTCCCAGAATGGGAATGACATTGGCCCGGCCCATCATATCCTGCAAAATCCCGACGCCGTCCGGTCCCCGGTCAATGACGTCCCCCAGTACATAGAGCGTGTCCTCCGGGGACAGTTCGATGACCTCCAGCATACTGCGGTATTGCTCCAGACAGCCATGAATGTCGGACATGACGTAAATCATATTGGAATCCCCCCACTGGTTCGCCTGCGTGTTTCCCGCCGCGTACGCACAGTATACCATAGGGGCTGTTGGATTTCAATACCACATGCTTTCGGCCCTCTTTTCGATGGTTTTCGACTCATTTTATTTTAGAGGATGATATAGCGCCCCTCTTTTCGAGCGGGGGCTTTGGGAATCCTGGCGGGATAACCGAACGTCAGCAAAGCCGCCATCTTGCCCGCCTCCGGCGCGAAGGTATCCCGGAGCTCCTGCCCCATGCCGGTCTCCACGGGGGCGGTCAGCCAGCAGCTTCCAATTCCCTTTCCCGCCGCCGTCAGCAGCATGTTTTCAATGGCCGCGCCGATGCTCTGGGCGATGGTCGATTCTGATTTTGGGTAATCCTGCTTGTACTGGAACGCCAAAATACACACAGGCGCTCCCCCCATCTGCCGGATGAACTGGCTGGTTTCCTCCACAATCTCCGGGTGCTTGGAGAACCGTTCCTCCAGAGCGGGCCGGATTTTTTGGGATACCTGCCCCATAATCTGGAGCAGCCGCTTCATATCTTCGGGGTTCTGTATGGCGACAAAATACCAGGGCTGGAAATTCACCGCCGACGGCGCGTACATGCCAGCCTCCAAGATGTCCTCCAGGTCCTCCCGGCGGATTGGCCGGTCCTCGTAAGCCCGGATGCTCCGGCGGGATAAGACGGCCTCTTTTACGTCCATAATCTTCCTCATTTCTGTCCTTACTTGTTGGCTTCGAGGCCAGTGCGGAATTTGCCTCTCTCGTTGGCCTATGCGTTAATATTATCGTTTTTCCGGCGGACTTGTCAAGCAGAATATGCCGGAACGCAAAACCAGGTCAGGAGCCTTCTAAAAAGCTCCTGACCTGGTTTCCTGGCAGCGGGAGAAGGATTCGAACCCTCACATACAGAGTCAGAGTCTGCTGTGCTACCCTTACACAATCCCGCTATTTGGCTGGCCTGCTGGTGCGGCGGACCACACGCAAGCGCAAGAATCATTATAGCAAAAGAACTGCAAATGTCAAGGAAAAAATCGAAAATTCCCCCAAAAATTTTTCCGCCCTCCAGTGCGCCCCGTTCCAGCACAAGGGAACGCCTCTGCGGGGGCCCGCATTCGTACATCTTTGTTCTAGTATTTCCCTCCGCCCTGTGCTATAATTCCCAAGGCGTCAACACTCTGACCCACTCCAGCGGCCGGGCCTCCGGCCGCCAATCCAATTTTACTGACAGTGGAGATACCGCCATGGACAAACATCATCCAACCATCGGTCTGCCCCGGGCTATGCTGTACTATCGGTACCGCACCCTCTGGCAGACATTTTTCCGGGAGCTGGAGATTCCGGTGGTCACCAGCCCTCTCACAGACCGGAGCATTCTGGAGCAGGGAACCGCCTTGGCCATTGACGAGGCCTGCCTCTCGCTGAAAATTTACCTGGGCCATGTGGCCGCCCTGGTCCGGAAGTGCGATTACATTCTGATTCCCCGTATCAGCAGCTTCGGCCATCACCGGAATATGTGTACCCGTTTTGAGGCCCTGCCCGACCTGACCCAGACTGTGTTCCGGGATTCTGGGCAAAAGTTCCTCACCTACGACGTGGACGAGCTGTCCAAGCACAGCGAGGAAGCGGCCTTTCTGGACCTGGGCCGGAGTGTGGGCTGTCCGCCCAAGGCGGTCAAGCGGGCCTATCAGCGGGCCAAAAAGGCGGAGCTGGCCCAGCACAAGGCGGAGGTCCAGGCACAGGAAGCCCTGTTCCGGCAGGAGGGCCTGAAAATCCTGATCGCCGCCCACAGCTACGTAGCGGAGGACCCCTGTATGGGCAAGCCGGTGACCGATTACCTCCGGGGCGCGGGCGTTCTCCCCCTGCGGGCGGACCTGGTGGACCGGGAGGGGGCCCTCAAGCGCAGCCGGGACCTGTCCCCCACCTGCAAGTGGGAGATTAACCGGGAGATTCTGGGCGGCATTGTCCAGCACCGGGCGGATGTGGACGGCATGATTTTGCTCAGTGCCTTCCCCTGCGGCCCGGACGCCATGGTCAACGAGCTGATTCTCCGCCGGGTGAAGGGGATTCCCATACTCAATCTGGTGCTGGACAGCCAGAGCGGCGCCGCCGGGGTGGAAACCCGTCTGGAGAGTTTTATCGACATCATCCGCTTTAAGGAGGGACTGCTGTAATGGACGTAGCTGCGGGACGCAACATTTCCTTTCCCCGGTACGCGGAGTACAACTGTGCCTTTCGGTACATTGTGGAGCAGGCCCTGGGGGCCCGGTTTGTGATGCCCCCCGCCCTCACCAAGCGCACCATGGACCTGGGCACCAAGTACAGCCCGGACTTTGTGTGCACCCCCTTCAAGACCCTTCTGGGCAGCATGATTGAGTCCCTGGAGGCCGGGGCGGACACCCTGCTCATGACCCACGGCCTGTGCCGTCTGGGGTATTACGGGGAGCTGCTGGAGCAGATTTTGCGGGATTTGGGGTATCACTTCGATTTCATCAACCTGTCCGAGTACGACATGAGCCGGAAAAAGGAGTATATCCGCATCGTCCGGCGCATCAACCCCAAGGTGAATCCCGCCCGCTTCCTGGCGGAGTTCATGGAGGGTCTGAAGATGGTGGAATACCTGGACGAAATCACCGCCGAGTACTATCAGAACTGCGGCTTCGACCCCACGGGCCGGGCCTGCCGGGGAGCCTATCAGGACTTCCTCACCGCCATGTACACCGCCCGGAACCGGAGCGAGGTGGAGGCGGGCTATCACGCCGCCAAGCGGGCCCTGGGGTCCATCCCCCTGGACAAGCCCCGCCGCCCCCTGCGGGTGGGCATTGCCGGGGAGTTCTACACCGCCATGGACGCCTTTTCCAACCTGGAGCTGGAACAGAAGTTAGCGGACATGCGGGTGGAGGTCCACCGGTGGATGAACGTGACCAACCAGTTCCTCCACCACGGCGGTCAGAAGAACATGCACGTAAAGATACAGGACCTGTGTACCTATGAGATGGGCCCCACCGCCACCGCCAACATCTGGTGGGCCAGAGAGTGCGCCGAGCGGGGCTTTGACGGGCTGATCCACGTCAAGTCGGCGGGCTGTACGCCGGAAATCGACGTGATGCCGGTGCTCCAGAGCATCAGCAGGGACTGTAAAATCCCGGTGCTCTACCTGACCTATGACGCCCAGACCAGCGACGTGGGCCTTATGACCCGGCTGGAGGCCTTTTATGATATGATTGAAATGAGAAAGCGGGTGCTTTGAGTTGGAACACGCATATTTGGGCATTGACGTGGGGTCCATCTCCACCAAAGGGGTTATCATTGACAAGAAATACAATATCCTCAGCAGCGAATACATCTGGACCCAGGGGGACCCCATCGGCGCGGTGAAGCGGCTGGTGGGCCTGCTGGAGGAGCGCTTTGACAAGGAGCGCTTCCAGATTGTCGCCACCGGCACCACCGGGAGCGCCCGGCGGCTGGTGGGGGCGGTGCTGGGGGCTACCATGGTGAAAAATGAAATCACCGCCCACGCGGTGGGCACCACCACCTTTTATCCCGATGTGCGCACCATCCTGGAAATCGGGGGGCAGGACTCCAAGATTATCCTGGTGGAGAACGGCGTAGCGGTGGATTACGCCATGAACACCCTCTGTGCGGCGGGCACCGGGGCCTTTTTGTCCAGTCAGGCCAAGCGGCTGGGCATTGAGGTGGAGGAAATCGGCGATTACGCCCTGCGCTCCGCCCACCCCACCCAGATTGCCGCCCGGTGTACCGTCTTTGCCGAGTCCGATTTGGTCCATAAAATCCAGATGGGCCACCCCAGAGAGGACATCATCGCCGGGGTGTGCAACGCGGTTGCGGCCAATTATCTCAACAACGTGGGGAAGGGGAAGAAAATTCTCTCCCCGGTGGTATTTCAGGGGGGCGTCAGCAAAAATCAGGGGGTGGTAGCCGCCTTCGAGCGGGCCCTTGGGTGCAAGGTCATTGTGGACGACAACGGCCACCTGATGGGGGCCCTGGGCGCGGCGATTCTGGCCCGCCGTGGGAGCGCCCGCAAGAAGTTTGACTTCTCCGTGGAACACATGGATTTCCGCACCCGGGAGGCCGGATGCGGCAAGTGCTCCAATCAATGCGAAATCATCTGCGTCTACCGGGGCGACGAGCTCATCGACGCCTGGGGCAACCGCTGCGAACGGGGCGCACGTTCTTTTTCTTGAAAGAAAAAGAACCAAAAAGAACTTTGTTCCCGCTTCCGGGCGCTTGCCCTCTTTGGCCTCATTGCCCGGTAACGGTAAATTCCCTTCACGAAAATCCTACAGGAACGAAAACCAGCCCCCGCCGTGTGTGCAACGGCGGGGGCTGTGTGCTGCCTGCGTCAGGCTAACGCCCGGAACAGGAAGGTGACGATTTCCCCCCGGGTGCAGGTCTTGTCCGGAGAGAAGGCAGTCCCGTCTCCGGTGCCGGTGGTAATGCCCTCGGACACCGCCCAGGCCACCGCTTGGGCATAGGGAGCGTCTGCGGACACGTCGCTGAACTCACTCCCGGAGGCGGCGGGGGAGCCCGCCAGCTTCCACAGGTACGTGACCACCATGGCCCGGGTGCAGGGCTCACCGGCGGGGAAGGCCCCGTCGGCGGTCAGGCCGTTTTCATAGGCCCACACGGCGGCATCCTGGAACCAGCCGTCGGCGGAGCCGTCTGTGTAGGGGTTGGCAATGGTGGGAGCCGGGGCGTTCTTGGCCCGCCACAGGAAGGTGATAATCTCGCTGACCGAGCAGGTGTTCTCCGGTGAGAAGGTGCTCCCGTCCCCGGTGCCGGTGGTGACGCCCTTGTCCACCGCCCACAGGACCGGCTCGGCGAAAAAGTCCCCCTCTTTCACGTCGGAGAAGCCGCCCACGGTATTGCCGGAGCTGGGGGCGGGGGTACCGGGCGCGGAATCAGAAAGCGTGGAGGCGTTGGGGGCAAAAAGGGTGGCCTCATCTACAAACATGATGCGGATGAACTGGTCCTCGTTGTCGCAGTACAAATAATCGAAGCCGGGAAATTCCTCCTGGAACCGGGCGTAATCCCACTGGGCGCCGCCGCTGTCCTTGGTGTAGTCCTTATAATCGACATAGCCCTCCGCGTAGAGCTTCGTGCCGGTGCCCTCCAGCCCCATCCACTCCCACTCCGGGTTGGAGGCGTCCAGCTCATCCAGGGTGAGGCCCGTAATCGAGTAATTGGAATTGTTGAAGGTGACTGTGGCATCCATGGGAAGCAGGAAGGACCACAGACCGTCCCCATAGGGGATTTCTCCCAGGTAGTACTCATACTCCCGCTCTGGGCTCGGCTCACCATAATCCTCATAAGCTGGATACGGATAGATGTCCGTGACGTAATAGTCGCTGATAGTCATACCGTAGACGGTGACGGCGCCCCCTCTTGTGGCCGCCTGGGCGGGGACCATCAGCCCCAGGCACACCGCCAGGGCCAAGGCCAGGGAAAGTATTCGCGTTTTCATGTACATCCTCCTTTTTCTTGTGTGGAGCTCCAACGGTCCCGGCTGGGCGGGGAGAAGCGGTCCTCCCCTGCCCAACACGGATTCCGTTGGAAACACAAAAGGCGGTGTCGAGTTTTCTGACTCAACACCGCCTGGAGTTATCTGCGCGCACAGCCCGCCCCTTGAAACGAAAGGAGAAAATGGGTATAATAGGCCTGTGGTGCAACCAAGTTGCTGTGCTGAGTGCCGGATTCACTCGTACAGGGCCGTGGAGTGTTTGCGGCGCTCCACGGCCTGCCGCAATTCATGTTTCCAAGACGATTTTACTCCATCTATCGAAGAATTGCAAGCATTTCCCACAAAAATACCCGAAATACAAGCCGGGCGGACCCGCTCTGTGGTCCGCCCGGCTTACGCCGTTCAGCAGATGGATACCACCTGATATCCGGCTTCCTCCACCGCAGCCTTGAGGGCGGAATCCTCCGCCTGCCCGGTGACGGTGGCGGTCTTGGCCGCCAGGTCCACGGTGGCCGTCACGCCGGGGAGGGCGTTCAGGGCCTTCTCCACATGGGCCTGACAGTGGGCGCACATCATGCCCTCAATCACAATCTTCTTTTCCATGGTCGGTACCTCCTTTTCTATCATCAGGCCGGGCTCCTGGGGGAGCTCCGCCTTTTGAACGTAAGACGGCTTGAAGAGCTTCAGCCGCAGGGCGTTGGACACCACGCACACCGACGACAGGCTCATAGCCGCCGAGGCGAACATGGGGGAGAGCTGGAGATGGAAGAGCGGATACCACACCCCCGCCGCCAGCGGTATGCCGATGATGTTATAAATAAACGCCCAGAACAGATTCTGCTTGATGTTGCGAATGACCTTCTTGGACAGCTCCACAGCCGTCACCGCGTCCAGCAGGTCGCTTTTCATCAGCACAATGTCCGCGCTCTCGATGGCCACGTCGGTGCCCGCGCCGATGGCTACGCCCACGTCGGCCCGGGCTAGGGCGGGGGCGTCGTTGATGCCGTCGCCCACCATCGCCACCCGCTTCCCCTCCGCCTGGAGGGCGGCTACATGGCGCTCCTTGTCCTGGGGCAGGACCTCGGCAATCACCTGGTCCACCCCCAGGGCGCGGCCCACCGCCTCCGCCGTGCGGCGGTTGTCGCCGGTGAGCATGACCACCTGAATCCCCAGGCGCTTGAAGGCCGCGACGGCCTGGGCGCTGGTGGGCTTGGGGGTGTCGGCCACGGACACGACCCCCAACAGAGCCCCGTCCTTGGCAAAGTACAGGGGCGTTTCCCCCTGGGCGGAGCGTTCCTCCGCGTAGGGGAGAAATTCCCCCAGGGGGACTCCGGCTTCCTCCAGCATAGCCCGGTTGCCCGCCAGCACATGGGCCCCCTGAATGTCCCCCACAATGCCCCGGCCGGAGACAGCCGTAAAGCCCTCCACCGGACACAGGGGAATCTCCCGCTCCTGGGCCTCCAGCAAGATGGCCTCCGCCAGGGGGTGTTCTGAGGGCTTTTCCAGGGAAGCCGCCAGACATAGGAGCTCCTCCTCTGTGGAGGTCCCGGCGGCTCTGCATCCGGTAACCCGGGGTTTGCCCTGGGTGAGGGTGCCCGTCTTGTCCAGCACCACCGTTTGAATGGTGTGCAGCGTCTCCAGGGCCTCGGCGGATTTAATCAGGATGCCGTTTTCCGCCCCCTTGCCGGTGCCCACCATAATGGCCACCGGCGTGGCCAGCCCCAGGGCGCAGGGGCAGGAGATGACCAGCACCGCCACACCCGCCGTCAGGGCCTGCTCAATGGACCCGGTGAGGAGCATCCACACAACGGCGGTCACCACGGCGATTCCAATGACCGAGGGCACGAACACCCCGGCCACCTTGTCGGCCAGCTTGGCAATGGGGGCCTTGGAGGACGCGGCTTCCTCCACCAGCCGTATCATCTGGGCCAGGGTGGTGTCCTCCCCCACCCGCAGGGCCTGGAAGGTAAAGGAGCCGCTCTTGTTGATGGAGGCTGCGGCCACCGGGTCGCCGGGGGCCTTTTCCACCGGGAGGCTCTCCCCGGTGAGGGCGGACTCGTCCACCGATGAGCTCCCCTCCACCACCACGCCGTCCACCGGAATGCGCCCGCCGGGCCGGACCACTATGAGGTCGTCCACCCGGACCTCCTCCACGGGGAGCTCCACCTCGGTCCCCTCCCGGAGGACCATGGCCGTCTTGGGGGCCAGGTCCATCAGCCGGGTGATGGCCTGACTGGTCTTGCCCCGGGAGCGCGTCTCCAGGAATTTGCCCAGGGTAATGAGCGTGAGAATCATCCCCGCCGACTCGAAGTACAAATCCATGGACCAGCGGCTCACCCGCTCCGCGTCCCCGTGGCCCAGGCCCCAGGCGATTTGGAACAGGGCGGCAATACCGTAGACCATGGCCGCCGCCGAGCCGATGGCAATGAGGGAATCCATGTTGGGGGCCCCCTGCAAGAGGGTGCGGAAGCCCACCTTGTAATACTTGTCGTTGAGATACAAAATGGGCAGGGTCAGCAGGAACTGCAAAAAGGCCACCACAAACACATTGCCTGGGTCGTGGAAAAAGCCGGGCAGCGGCCAGCCCATCATATGCCCCATGGCGATGTAAAACAGGGGCAGCAGGAACACCATGGACAGGGAGAACCGCCGCTTCATCCCGGTCAGCTCTTCCTCCATGGGGTCGGGCCCCCGCCGGGCGGCGGCTTTCCCCGCGCCCCCCGCCGGGGCGGGCAGAGAGGCCCCGTATCCCCCGGACTCCACGGCGGCGATAATCGCGTCGGGAGAGGTCTGGGTCTGGTCATAGTCCACCTGCATGGAGTTGGTCATGAGGCTGACGTTGACCTTCTGTACCCCCGGCACCCTGCACACCGCCTTCTCCACATGGGCCGAGCAGGCGGTACAGGTCATGCCGGACACTTCAAATTTCTGCTTCATCCAATCACCACATTTTTCGGAACTGCCGGTAAGCAGTTTCTATTTCAATATCCGCTCCAGAGCGCGGACGAACTCGTCAATTTTTTCCTCCCGCTCGGAGGCGCTGGCGGCCTCCTGGACGCAGTGGCGGAGATGCGCCTCTAAAATCTCCCGGTTGACCCGGCTGAGAATGGCCCCGGTGGCCATCACCTGCTGGGATACGTCGATACAGTACCGGTCCTCCTCCACCATTTTGAGAATCCCGTCCATCTGACCCCGGGCGGTTTTCAGCAGGCGGAGGATTTTGCTCTTGTCGGCCATCATGGTCTGACACCCCCCTGGGGTGTAGTATAAGGCAGAGAAAAGAAAATGTCAAGCCCCCGCCAAATCATTTCAGCGGAGGCTTGACGCAGCCCGGTTCACGCCCAGAGGCGGAGCCGTATTGATACGCCAAAGCAGGCAACTAGGCCCGCTCGTCGATGGTGTCATGGTCGCGGAACAGCAGGGAGATACACCAGATGGCCGAGAGGCCAACCAGGGTATAGACCACCCGGCTGATGGCTCCGGTCTGACCGCCAAAGGCAAAGGCCACGAAATCAAAGCCGAAAATACCAATGCTGCCCCAATTCAGTCCGCCGATAATCGCCAGCACAAGGGCAATTTTATCCATAATCATGGGATGTGCTTCCTCCTCCAATCGAGTTACGAGAGCAGTATCCCCAGCTTTTCCGCAGTTCATACTAAAAAATTTTTCAAATTTGCCGGAGAATCGGTCCGAAAAAAGAAAGCCCCCTGTTTAAGGACAGAGGGCTTTGTCCATACTGTAGGCACACATTACATATGGATGGTGAATCGAATGAAACTCATGGAGAAACACAATTCCCTGCGCCGGTGGGAGCTGGCGCTGTTGCTGGGGCTGGCGCTGGCGGCTCTGCTTGGGGTATGGCTGGACGGACAGCAGGCCGCCCTGGCGGACAAGGTCATCCGCCTGCATGTGATTGCCAATTCGGACAGCCCGGAGGACCAGGCGCTGAAATTGCAGGTCCGGGACCGCATTCTGGAGGAAGCCGGGGATTTGATTGCCTCCGGCGCCACCCTGGAGGAAGCCCGCGCCGCTCTGGAGGAAGCCCTTCCCGCCCTGGCCGCCGCCGGAGCGGAGGCCGTCGGGAACGAGGGGTACGCCTACCCGGTTACCGCCTCCCTGGAGGACGGGGTGTGGTTCCCTACCAAGGAATACACCGATTTCTCCCTGCCCGCCGGACAATATACCGCCCTGCGGGTGGTCATTGGCGCGGGCGCGGGGCGCAACTGGTGGTGCGTGGTGTTTCCCCCCCTCTGCCTGGGTTCGGTCAGCGAAACCGCCGCCGAGACTGCCGCCGGGGCCGGCTTTACCCAGGACCAGCTGGCCCTGATTTCCGGCGAGGACGAGGGCTATGTGGTCAAGTTCAAGGCCATGGAGCTCTGGGAGGCCTTCCGCGCCTGGGCGGAGGGGTGAACTAGTCCACCTCGTCAAACCACAGATTGATGTCGCCCATATCGGCCTCCGCCGTCAGTGTGTGGGGGGAGCCGGAGCCGCTGGCGCTTTTGCGGGACGACGCGCCGTTGATGTACAGCTCGCCCATGTCAACCTCCAGGTCATAGCTGTAGGCGCTCTCCGGCTCCGCCAGGTTGAGGGTTATCCCGCCCATGCTGCTCGTTACATCCACCTCGCCCCGAAAATCCCCCTGCAAGTCCACACTGCCCAGGTCGGCCCGCACGGTCAGGGCGCTGGCTGTGTCACATTCCACCACTTCAATGTCTCCCATGTTGTTGGTAATCTCCGCCGTGTCTGCGGAGCCGTCCGCCAGGAAGATGCCCCCCAGGGAACACTGCACCGTAAGCTCCCCGGCGGTAAGGCCGTACCCGTTGATATCCCCCAAGTCACCGGACAGCTCCGCCTTCTGGACGGTCACATCGGATACCTCAAGGTTCCCCAACGCGGCGTGGGCCTTCAGCTCCGTCAGCGCGGCGTCCTGGGGCAGGTAGACATACACGGTGGCCTGATGTTTGGCCAGATTCGAGTTGACACCGCCGCTGCTGCGGACCTTGAGGGTGTCCCCCTCCAGCTCGTAGGTGAGCTGGTAGTGGTCCCCGCTCCAGTCCAGAACCACGTCATAGCTGTCTCCGGTCTGAATATAGATATCCCCCAGGTCAATGTCAACATCCAGCTTGGAAAAGGGCTCCAGGTCTATGCCCTCCTGAAATCCCTGGCCCATCCCCAAATCCGTGGCGGACTCTATGGAGGTGTCCGTCCTCCTGCCGGAGGAACCGAAGAAGCTGACCTCACGCATGGCCTCGGTATCGGCCCCGGTGGCCCAGCCGGTCAGAGCCAGCAGGCCTCCGGACATCACCAGAAAGGCCCCCGCGCCCAGAAGGACTCGATTGAGTTTATTCATGCCCGTACCTCCTTCCCGCCGATGCTCCGCCGAATCAGGGCGGCAATCCCCCGGCAGCACAGCCCCGCCAGGATGACCCCTCCGGCAATCAGCAGCAGCCCGATTCCCGCCGTGAGCATACCCACACCGGAATAAAACATCAGGGTACTCATACCCCCGCTGAACAGGAGGGTAAAGCTGTGGACACCCACATAGACGCCCACCGCCACGCAGGCGCCTCCTGCCAGACACACCCCCAGCACCAGACACAGCGCCGCCACCGCCAGGCACGCCACAACCGCCAGACCTGCGGCCAGCAGCGGCAGGGCAATGGGGGCGGCGCACAGGGCCAGGACCGCCGTCCACAGTCCCCCGATACCCCGCTTCTCCCGGACCGGCGGCGGTCCGCCCTGGACCCGGTTCCGGCCCATAATATTTTGGACCAGCTCCGCCGGGGCGCCCAGCTCCTCCGCCACCCGCTGGGCCCCCTGGGGGCCCGCCTCGTCAAAGTATTCCTCATAGTAGGCCGTAACACGCTCCAGCTCCGCCGGGGCCATCCGCCCGGTCAGCAGAGCGCGAAGCTGCGCCATATATTCCTGCTTTTCCATACGATGCCCGCCCTTTCTCTGTGGGGCCGCGCCCCTTGATGGTTTCGATTATAGCCTTGGGCCGGTGAAAAGACAAGGAAAGTATCCCTGTAAAAACCCTTAAAATCCGATTAAAAATATTTGCCCCAAAACAGCTCCCCTCTGCCGGGGCGGTTTTGGGGCGGATTTTGCCGCAGGTTCTGAAATTCCTTGGGAGAAAGGCTTGCATTTTTCACAGCCTTGTGCTATAGTAAAGTTCACGTTTGACGCGGCGCGGGTGGTACTGCGCCCCAAAATAGAAGGATACCGCCCTTCGGGGCCGAAAGGACGATGTATTGTGGAAATCCCCAAGCTGATTCTGAGTATTGTCGACGTGGCAGCCGCCATTTTCCTGGTGGCCGTTGTGCTGCTCCAGTCCGGCAAGAGCGCGGGCCTGTCCGGCGCCATCGCCGGCGGCGCGGACACCTTCCTTGCCAAAAACAAGGCCAAGAGCTGGGACTCCAAGCTGGCCAAGATGACCAAATGGGTCGCCATCGGATTTATGGTGGTCACCTTTGTCATCTGCCTGATCTGAGCGGAAACAAAAAGAACGCGTCCTCCAGCTTGTCGAAAAAGTCCTGCGGACTTTCCCGCCAAGCTGGGGAAAATTTCGGAACTTGTTTCACAAGTTCCGAAATTTTGTGATTCCGACGCGAAAGAAAACCCTGACGGTTTTCT
>CAJUDT010000057.1 GCA_910585415.1 uncultured Flavonifractor sp. | reverse complement strand
ACTGCTTACAAGTCTTGCAAGGGGGATATCCGCCCGAGGGGCCAATGGCCGAAGTGTTGAGGGCGGAGGCTAAAACGGCGGGTAACAACTAAAGGGTTTGCAAGCCCCGTATCTATTCCGCCGCCCCTCCTCCCCGGGTCCGGGCCCGCAGGCCCGGCGATCTTTGGTTACTTTCCATCGCTGGAAAGTAACCCGCCGGAGGCGGGACCAGGTAACGAAACGTAGGAAGTATCAAGGAAGAAGCCGCAGACCCAGCAACCAGAAAGCGCAAAAGCCCGTCAGAGGATCGCTTTCGCCACACCCTCCAGATAATTTGGCGAAAAATCCTCAATCCTGCCCTGGTCGCAGGCGGCGGCTACCGCCGGGTCAATGGGGAGTCTGGCCAAAAGGTTCAGCCCCAGCTCCTGGGCAGTCTGCTCCACATGGCTCTCCCCGAAAACAGCATACTCCTTCCCGCAGTCGGGACACTTGAAATAGCTGTAATTCTCCACCAGACCCAGAACAGGAATCTCCATCATCCCGGCCATTTTTACGGCCTTGGCCACAATCATCCCGACCAGTTCCTGCGGCGAGGTGACAACGATAATCCCATCCACCGGCAGACTCTGAAAAACCGTCAAAGGCACATCCCCCGTGCCGGGCGGCATATCCACAAAGAGGACATCCAAATCCCCCCAGACAACATCAGTCCAGAACTGCTTGACCGCCCCGGCAATCACCGGGCCACGCCAGATAACAGGGTCCGTCTCATGCTCCATGAGCAGATTGAGGCTCATCACCGCAATCCCTTTGGCGCTGACGGCGGGATAAATCCCCAGCTCATTCCCCTCCGCCTTCTCGTGCAGGCCGAAGGCCGTGGGAATGGACGGACCGGTGATATCCGCGTCCAACACGCCCACCTTCTTCCCCATCGCCGCCGCCGCGCAGGCCAGAGAGGCCGTCACAGTGCTTTTGCCAACGCCGCCCTTGCCGCTGACTACGGCAATCACCTTGCCGATGTGAGACAGGGCATTGGCTGGCGCACGTAAATCCTGAGGTGCCGTACGCTCCCCGCAGCTCTCGCCGCAGGAGGAGCAATCATGGGTACAATCTGCCATTTTTACCGTTCCTTCTTTCCATTCAAATGGGCATCAATAGGAGTAAACCCCGCCCCCGATGAACTCACGGACCAGCGATTCCGCCGGGACCAGCTCCGGGTTGACCGCGATGAAGTGCCGCAGGGCCTCCACCATGTCGTGGAGCTCCTGATACCGTTTGTTGTCCTGGGGCACCAGCTCCAGCGCCTGCCGCAGGGGCTGGGAATAATTGGCGAACACCGACGGGCCGTAGGGCACCGAGGAGTCAATGACAATCTTGGCCCGGTTCTTAAAGGGCGAGATGAATTTTTTCTCCCCACGACGGACATTATGCCACATGGACATAGTCTCAATCATATCCGTGCCCCGGAAATTATAGTCACGGACACACCGGCGGGCAATCCGCAGCCAGGTCCCCTTGAAACGCACCTCCCCCTCGTCCATGATGCTGGAACGGGCGGAGATGTAAAGGGTGGTGGCCTCCGGGTGCCGCCCGGCAATGTCGTCGTTCAGGGCGTGAATGCCCTCAAAAATGGCCACCTCGTCCTTATCCAGCTTCAGGAGCGTCCCCTGACTGTCGTTGCGCATTTGACGGGCAAACTCAAATTTTGGAATGAGGGCCCAGTCCCCGTGGGAGAGGCGGGTGAACGTCTCGTCTAACAGGTCCATGTCCAGCAGCAGAGGGGATTCATAGTCAATGTCCCCCTCCGGTGTGCGGGGGGCGGTGGCGCGGTTGAGGGTCTTGAAGTAGTTGTCCATGGAGATGGTGTGGGTGTTCACCCCCCGGCGGACCAGCTCCTGTTCCAGCTTCAGGGCCGTGGTGGTCTTGCCGGAGCCCGAGGGGCCGGAAAGCAGCACAATGGGGCTTTCCGCCATCCGCGCCAGAATCTTGTCTACCGCCGTGCTGATGCGCTTTTGATAGTGTGCGTCGCACTCGGCCATGAAGGCCGCCGGTTCCCGCTGGATGCGGTCGTTGATCTCTTTGAGTTGATACGCCATGGTAGTACCTCCTTCAATGTTGTCGGCTGCTCTCAGCCCTGGGAATAAAAGGACAGGAGCTTCTCCTTGTCCGCAAGGGCCTTGTCAATGTCCCGCAGGTATTCCTGGGGATACTTGGCGTTGGTGAGCCGCTGGATACGCCCCCGCCGGGCATCCACCAGCTTGGTCACACCCCCGCCCCCCAGGGAAACAATGGTGTGGAGTTCCTCCATCATACAGATATTATAGATACCCTCAAATCCCGGCCGCGTCCACCCCACATTCTCAAAGGAGCCGGACATGTACTTTTGACGGTAGAGGTAGTAGGGCCGCTGGCCCGCCGCCGCCAGGGCGTCCCAGGCGTAGTCCAGCATACCGGCCACCGCCTCCCCGCTGGGGAGCGCCGGGCCCTCCTGGGTCCCGTTCATGAGCTGGGAGCCCTTTTTCAGGGCCAGGGTGTGGACGGTGATGTTTTCCGGGCCCAGGGTCAGCACCTGCTCCAGGGAGCTTTGGAAGCCTGCCGGGGAATCCGCCGGGAGGCCCGCAATCAAATCCATGTTTACGCAGGGTATCCCCCGCTCCCGGACCAGGGCATAGGCGTTTACAATGTCCTCCGCCCGGTGGGCACGGCCCATGGCGGACAACACCCGGTCGTCCATGGACTGGGGGTTCACCGACACCCGTCCGGCCCCCCGGCGGCGGAGTACGTCCAGCTTTTCCGCCGTGATGGTGTCCGGACGGCCGGCCTCCACGGTGTACTCGGTGCAGGCGGACAGGTCGATGTGTTCCGCCAGGGTTCCCATGAGCCGGTCCAGCTGGGGGGCCGACAGAGTCGTGGGGGTGCCGCCTCCTATATAAACCGTCCGTACCTGCCGTCCCGCCTGGGCCAGGGCGCGGCCTGCGGCGGCAATCTCCCGTTCCAGGGCCTCCAGGAAGGGTTCCACCAGCTTGAGGGTCCGGCCCACCCCGGCGGAGACGAAGGAGCAGTAGGCGCATCGGGTGGGACAGAAGGGAATCCCCACGTAGAGGGACACCTCATGCTCGTTTAGAGCCGCCTGAGCCGCCAGACTGGCCTGCGCACAGTCCAGGGCCAGCTCCGCCCGGCGGTGGGAGACGCGGTAGATCTGCTCCAGCCGCTGACCGGCCTCCGTACGGGTCAGGCCCCGCTTCATGTCCCGGGTGGGGAGCTTGACCGGGCGCACGCCGGTCAGCGCGCCCCAGGGGGGATCCTTCCCCAGGGCCTGGACGCCCGCTTGGTAGAAGGACAGCCGCACGCCGTGGCGAAGGGTCCACTCCCGTTCCTCCGCCGTACCGGCCAGGGGGCCCGTCCAGGTCCCCGTCCAGTCCCGTCCGCCCCAATGCAGGCGGGTTTCTACCCGCAGGAGCTCCCCGGAGCCGTACTCCCTTTGGGCGCAAATCTGCGCGGAGGGGTCCTCCGGGCGGGGAGGAGTGTCGGGGTACTCGGGCCGTTCCCCGGGAAATAGGGTGAGCAGCATTTGCTCTGCGGCATACTTGCAGTCGTGGCCGGTGAGATAGAGCTTCATATTACAGCCCCAGGGCTTCCCGCAGGAAATAGTTGCTCTTGCGCTCCCGGTCCAGGGTGGACACGCCCATGTGGCCGGGGAGAACCTGAAGGTCCCCCTCCAGCTGGCCCAGGCGCTTCAGGGAGGCCATGATTTCCGTATAGGACCCGCCCAGGTCGGTGCGCCCCATGGAGCCCTGAAAGAGGGTGTCTCCGGTGAAGAGCACGTCCTCCACCCGCAGGGTCACCCCGCCGGGGGTATGGCCGGGGGTGTGGAGCACCTGGACCGTCAAATTGCCCACAGGGACCGTGTCCCCCTCCTGGTAGGGGAGCGTCTCCCCGATGGGGGGCATCACCGCCGTACCCAGCTGGGCGGCGTCGGCGGGGTGGAGGTACACCGGTACGCCGGGCAGCGCCTCCCGCAGCTCCCGGACGGCTCCGGTGTGGTCGTAGTGGCTGTGGGTCAGGAGAATGGCCTTGACCTGGACGCCGTCGGCCTTGGCCTGACCCAGAATGCCCCGGGCCTCTCCGCCGGGGTCGATGATGGCGGCCGAGCGGGTGTCCTCGTCCTCCAGCAGGTAGCAGTTGGTGCCGATCTCCCCCACCTGCATCAGCTTGATGTTCATGTTATCACCTCATACTGCCCTGTGGGCAACTGGCCAGAAAAAAATAGCCGCTTATGCGGCTATTTTATCATACTTGACACGGAAAGTCTACCGGGAAAGTGCGCCCCTATCCCCCCAGCGCCTGGGCCAGGGCGGCGAAGGCGGGCAGGGTGGCCACGCACAGCAGGGTGCTCAGGGTAATCAGCTGGGCGGCGGCGGCTGTGTCCCGCTGGTACTGCTGGGCGAAGATGGCGGTCACCCCGGCGGTGGGGGTGGCAGCGAGGATGACATAGGTGGCGTACATCAGGGGGTCCAGATGGAGGGGCAGGAGGAGCAGAAGGGCCGTCAGCGGAAAAACCACCAGGCGCATGGCTGACGCCGCGTAGAGCTTGGCGGAGCGGAAGGTAGCCGCCAGGTCGGTGCCCGCCATCTGCGCGCCGATGACCACCATGGCAAGGGGGGTATTCAGACTGCCCAGATAGTGAACGGCGTCCCCCGCCAGCGGGGGGAGGCGGAGATTCAGGAAGAACAGGGCCAGTCCCGCCGCGGAGCCCAGGATACCCGGATTGAGCAGGAGCTTTTTGGCCGAAATGTTGGCCCGTCCCCCGATGACGGCCACGCCGTGGCTCCAGCTGAGAACATTGAACAGAATGTAGGGCGTGGTGGCAAAGACCAGAGCCTCGGTTCCCAGCACGGCCTGAATCAGCGGCAGGCCCATAAAGCCCGTGTTGCCATAAATCATGCCGAACTGGAGCACCGTCCGGGCGCCTTCCTCCAGGCGGCGGAACAGGAGGGGGGACAGCACCATCCAGAGGAGGTAAATGCCCAGCATCAGCACCGCGCCCAGCCGCATGGCCTGGAGCAGCGCCCCGGTGCGCTCCACCTGGAGGGCGTCCATGATAATGCAGGGGGTCGCCACGTTCAGCAGCAGCAGGCTCATTTGAGACACACCGGCAGGGGTGAGCTTGTTCCACTTGGCCAGGGCAAAGCCCACCCCCATCATGAGAAACAACGTCCCCACCTGGGAGGCCGTCAGCAAAATATTCGCAATCATAATGCAGTCCTCTTTTCCGACAAAATCAAGCCTCCCTATTATACTGCCGTTCAACGGAATTGCAACTGATTTTTTCGGCTGGGCCCTGAAAAAACCCGCCGTCCAGTGCGGACGGCGGGTTTGGCATGGGGCGGCGGTCAGGAGAGGGTGAATTGTCCTGTATAGAGCTGGTAGTACCGGCCCTGCTGGGCGATCAGCTCGTCGTGGTCCCCCTTCTCCTGAATCTGTCCCCCCTCAATGACCACAATGCAGTTGGAGTTGCGCACGGTGGACAGGCGGTGGGCAATGACAAAGACCGTCCGGTGCTCCATGAGGGCGTCCATGCCCCGCTCAATCAGCCGCTCCGTGCGGGTGTCGATGGAGGAGGTGGCCTCGTCGAGAATCATCACCGGCGGGTCGGCCACGGCGGCGCGGGCGATGGCCAAAAGCTGCCGCTGGCCCTGGGAGAGGTTGCCCCCGTCCCCGCTGACCATGGTCTGGTACCCCTGGGGCAGGCGGCGGATGAAGGAATGGGCGTTGGCGCTTTTGGCGGCGGCGATACATTCCTCGTCGGTGGCCTCCAGCCGGCCGTAGCGGATGTTATCCAGGATGGTCCCGGTAAACAGGTGGGTATCCTGGAGCACCGCGCCCAGAGAACGGCGCAGGTCGTCCTTGCGAATCATGGTGACGTCAATGCCGTCGTAGGTGATGGAGCCGCTCTGAATCTCATAAAAGCGGTTAATCAGGTTGGTGATGGTGGTCTTGCCCGCGCCGGTGGAGCCCACAAAGGCGATCTTCTGGCCGGGGTTGGCATAGACCGTGACCTGCTTGAGCACCTGCTTGCCGGGGACGTAGGAGAAGTCCACCCCGGTAAAGCGCACGGCCCCCCGGAGCTCGGTGTAATAGAAATCCTCCCCCTCGGCCCGGCGGACGGCGCCCCGTATCCGGTGCAGAGCGGCGGTCCCGTCCCGGCCGGGGTACTTCCACGCCCACAGGCAGCCGGAGACCGGCTGGGGCAGCTCGGTCAGGGCGTCCCCGTCCTCTTGGACGGGCACCAGCTCCAGGCCGCAGTCCCTGGGGACCTTCCAGGCCCAGGCATTGCCCCGGCCGGTGTGCTCCCGCAGTCCTCCCTTGCCGTCCTTCTCCGCCGGGACCAGGGTGATGCGGCCCTCGTCCACCTCCGGCGGGGTGTCCATGACCTCAAAAATACGCTCGGCTCCCGCCAGGGCGGAGAGGATGGTGGTCAGCTGCTGGGAAATCTGGTTCAGGGGCTGGCCGATTTGCTTGGAGTAGTTCAGGTAAATCACCAGTCCGCCCAAATCGAAGCCGGTGGCCACCGACAGAAGACCGCCGAAGGCCGCCGTCAGGGCGTAGCTGATGTTCATGAGGTTGTTGGAGATGGGCATGATGGCGGTGGAATAGTAATTGGCCTTGGAAGCCGCCTGCCGGTAGGCCTCGTTCCGCCGCTGAAATTCCTCCTTGGCCGCTTCCTCGTGGGTGAAGGCCTTGACCACCTTGAGGCCCTCAATCATCTCCTGAATGTTGCCGTTGACGCGGCCCAGAGCGGCCTGCTGGGCCTGGTAGTTCCTGCGGCTCTTGCCGCCCATTTGGGAGAACACCAGCATGGTCACGACCAGCACCACCAACGTCACCAGAAAGAGCAGCGGGTTGGTCACCAGCATGATGGCCACAATGCCCACAAACATCAGAGCGCTGGAGAGTAAGGACACCAGACTCTGCTGAAGGGCCAGCTCCACGTTATCCGCGTCGTTGGTGAAGCGGCTCATGAGCTCCCCGTGGGGATGCTGGTCAAAGTAGGACAGGGGCAGGTCCTGGAGCCGCTCAAAGAGCTCCCGGCGCAGGCGGTTGATGCCCCGCTCGGACAGGCGGACCATGGTGGCCATCTGAACATAGGCCGCCGCCGCCCCCAGGAGATAGATGCCAAGGAGCTTGACCAGGGAGAGCCCCAGCCCCAGTACGTCGCTGGCCCCGGTGTAGACAAAGTCGTTGATGATGGGCCGGAGCATATAGGACCCGGCCAGGTTGGTGCCCACCGAAATCAGCAGGCACAAAAGGACCAGCGCCAGCAGCGCCGGCCGGCCCGTCACGTAGGAGAGCAGCCGCAGCGCGGTCTTTCTGGCGTCCTTGGGCTTCTGGTAGCCCCCGCGCATACCGGGGCCGTGGCCCCGGGGGCCTGATTGCCTCGTCTCGTTGGCCATTACTCGGACACCCCCTCAAGCTGTGATTGATAGATTTCCTGGTAAATTTCGTTGTGCTCCAGCAGCTCCTGATGGGTGCCCAGTCCGGCGATGTGGTCGTCCTCCAGGATGACAATCTGGTCGGCGTACTGGACCGAACTGATGCGCTGGGCGATGATGATGACGGTGGTATCCTTCAGATTCTCGTGGAAGGATTTGCGGATATTGGCCTCGGTGGCCGAGTCCACGGCGGAGGTGGAGTCGTCCAGAATGAGCACCGCCGGTTTGCGGAGCATGGCCCGCGCAATGCACAGCCGCTGCTTCTGCCCACCGGAGACGTTGACGCCCCCCTGTTCCAGCCAGGTGTCGAACCCGTCGGGCAGGTTCTGGATGAAGTCATAGGCCTGGGCGTCCCGGGCCGCTTGAATCAGCGCTTCCTCCGTGGCGTCCGCCTTGCCCCACAGGAGGTTTTCCCGGATGGTCCCGGAGAAGAGGACGTTGTTTTGCAGCACCATGCCGATGCGCCCCCGGAGTTCCTCCAGGGGGTAGTCCCGCACATCCACCCCGTCCACCAGCACCGCGCCGCCGGTCACGTCGTAAAAGCGGGGAATCAGGTTCACCAGGGAGGACTTACCCACACCGGTGCCCCCCACGATGGCTACAAACTGGCCCGGCTCCACGGTCAGGTTGATGTGGGAGAGCACGTCGTCCCCGATGCCGGTGGCGACGTATTTGAAGGATACATCCCGGAACTCCACCCGGCCCCTGGGGGCGGGGAGGCTCTGCCCGGCGGCGGAGGCCTTGTCTTGTATGTCCGGCCGGGTGTCCAGCACCTCGCAGATGCGCCGGGCGCAGGCCTGGGCCCGGGAGAGCTGGAGCAGGCTCATGGCTACCATCATCACGCTCATGAGAATTTGGGCGATATAGGTCAGAAAGGAGGACAGGTCCCCCACCAGGAGGGTTCCCCCCATGACCTGCCGCCCGCCGACCCAGAGGACGGAGACGGTGGCGATGTTCAGGGAGAGCATCATGACGGGCATCATCAGCACCACCCGCGTACCAACCTTCAGGGCCGCGTCGGTGAGGGCGTCGTTGGAGCGCATGAACTTGGTCTTTTCATAGCCCGCCCGGACAAAGGCCTTGACCACCCGCACCGCTACCAGGTTTTCCTGGACGGTGTTATTCAGGTGGTCGATTTTGGTCTGCACCAGCTCGAAGAGCTTGGAACACACCTTCATGAGCAGGGCAATGGCCAGGACCATGATGGGGATAATGACCACCAGAATCAGGGCCAGCCGGGCGTTGATGGAAAAGGTCACCGCCAGGGCGGCAATGAGCATCACCGGGGCCCGCACCAGCATACGCAGGCCCATAGCCAGCATCATGGTCAGGGCGTTGACGTCGTTGGTCATGCGGGTGATGAGGGAGGCCGAGGAAAAGCGGTCGATGTCCGCAAAGGAGAACTCCTGCACCTGATTGAACAGGCCCTGCCGCAGGTTGGCCCCAAAGCCCTGGGAGCCGTAAGCGGCGTATTTGGCCGCCAGCACCCCCAGGAGCATGGCCAGCGCCGCCAGCACCACCATGACTGCCCCCATGGCCACGATATAGGGCACATCGCCGGTTTCGATGCCCACGTCCACAATCTTGGCCATGACGCGGGGCAGAATCAGCTCGCAGACCACCTCCAGAATCACGAACAGCGGGGCCAGCAGGGCGTATTTTTTATAGCCCTCCAGATAGGCCGCTAGGGTTTTGAGCATTGACATTCCATCCTTTCAAAGGGGTTTTCGGGCACGCTCCCCTCCGCGCCCATGAGGTTTTGGAGCATCCGTTGGTGATAGCGCTCCAGCCCCTCCCGTTCCGCCGGGGAGAAGCCCTCCATCATCCGCCGGTCCACCTCCATCAGGACCTTCCAGCAGGTTTCCACCGCTTCCTCCCCCTTGGGGGTGACGGTGACCCGCTTGCGCCGCTGGTCGGCGGGGTCGGTGCGCTTCTCCACAAAGCCCAGCCGCTCCAGGGACTTGAGGGACATGGCGATGGCAGCCGGGGAGACCAGCAGCACCTTGGCCAAGGCCCGCTGGGTGGGTATCTCGCCGTGCTCCTTCCCGCATTGCAGGAGCATCATCAGCAGCGGAGAGCCCAGGGCCTCTATCCCCCGCTCCGCCAATCCCGCCTGCACCGCCGTCCGGTGGGCCTGGAAAAGGGCGTGGAAAAAGAAATTCGCCGTATTCGGGTCGTGTTCCATGGTTTCCACTTCTTTCGTTAAGGGCTTAATAATTAACGGCTTGCCTATTTTAGGACCTTCCCCGTCAAATGTCAAGGAGGAAATTGTGAACAATGTTTGGACGGGCGGGAGACGCGGTTCACACCCCTTGCGGGATTCCCCAAAACCAGGTACAATGGTTGTGCTGCCCTTCCCCATACTGGCAACAGAAAGGGGGTGAGTATCGTGGAAATTGTTATCGCATTCCTTGTGTCGGTCGGAGCGGGCGTAGTGAGTTATTACGTCTGCAAGTGGCTTGACCGTCACAGCAAGGGCAGGTAAGCACAAAGTGAACCCCCGGAGAGGTAGCGCTCTCCGGGGGTTCTTTTTTGCGTGAATACCGTGGATTCTTTATCGCATTCCTTGGCTGAGGTTATTATACCACAGCTGAGATAGTATATGCAAGAGATATTTTCTCTATACCCGGAGCCGGTGGGGCGCTTGGCCGCGCTCCTGTGGTTGACAAAGGCGGTGCTGGCGGGATATACTGGGTGAGTCTCTTTGAGAGAGCGGAAAGGAGAGTTATTATGAAAACCAATCAGTCGAACCGCAGTGCGGGATATTTTATTATGCGATTCAAAAGGAGTGTATACTTGTTATGTCTACGGAACAGATGAAAAAAAGCGGGTATCTCCGCATTTTTATCTCCTACTACCGGCCCCACTGGAAGATTTTCGCCCTGGATATGGCCTGTGCCCTGTGTATCTCGCTGATTGACCTGGCCTTTCCCTTTGTGTCTCGGTTTGCGATGTCGGAGCTGCTGCCCGGCAAGCTCTTTCAGGTCTTTTTCGTCGTTATGGCGGCTATGGCGGCGGCCTATGTGCTCAAGAGCGTCTTTTACTATACCGTCGCCTTTTGGGGCCATTTGCTGGGGGTGCGCATGGAGGCGGATATCCGCCGGGATTTGTTTTCCCACATGCAGGATTTGTCCTTCTCCTTCTACGACAAGCACCGCACCGGCCAGCTTATGAGCCGGGTCACCGGGGACCTGTTTGAAATTACCGAGCTGGCCCACCACGGTCCGGAGGACCTGTTCATCTCCACCGTCACCCTGGTGGGGGCCTTTCTGGTGATGCTGTCCATCCGCTGGGAACTGGCTCTGGTGGTCTTTTCGGTGATTCCCCTCTTCCTGATCTTTACGGTCATTACCCGCCGGAAGATGATGGCCGCCTCCACCGAGGTCAAGGTCAAGCTGGCGGGCATCAATGGGGAGGTGGAGTCCTCCATCTCCGGTATGCGCACCGCCAAGGCCTTCGCCAACGAGGCGGCGGAGCAAGAGAAGTTCCGGCAGGCCAACGACCTCTTTCGGGGAGCCAAGCGGGGCTACTACAAAGCGATGGCCACCTATCAGGCGGGGCTGGAGTTCGCGATGGGCATCATGAGCGTGCTGGTTATCGCCTTCGGCGGTTTCCTCATTATGGAGGGAAAAATGGACCTCATTGACCTGACCACCTTTACCCTCTATGTGACCACCTTTATTACCCCCATACGTAAGCTCTCCGCTTTTGTGGAACAGTTCATGCAGGGTATGGCGGGCTTTCAGCGCTTTGTGGAGCTCATGCGGGTGGACCCCGATATCCAGGACGCCCCCGGCGCACAGGAGGTCCGGGAGGTCAAGGGGGACATTTGGGTGGACGATGTGACCTTCCGCTACGACCCGGACTCGGAGCCGGTGCTGGAACATGTGAGCCTCCATGTGAAGCCGGGAGAGACGATTGCCGTGGTGGGCCCCTCCGGCGGGGGCAAATCGACGCTGTGCCAGCTGATTCCCCGGTTTTATGACGTGACCGAGGGCCGCATTCTCCTGGACGGCCAGGACGTGCGGGACTTGCAGCAGCACTCCCTTCGGGCCCAAATCGGCATCGTGCAGCAGGACGTGTTTCTCTTCGCGGGGACCATCTATGATAACATCCGTTACGGCCGGCCCGACGCCACCGAGGCGGAGATTTTCGAGGCCGCCAAACGGGCGGAGATTTATGACGATATTTTGGAGATGTCCAACGGCTTTCAGACCTACGTGGGCGAGCGGGGGGTCATGCTCTCCGGCGGGCAAAAGCAGCGCATCAGCATTGCCCGGATTTTCCTCAAGGACCCGCCTATTTTGATTCTGGATGAGGCCACCTCCGCCCTGGACAGTGTCACCGAGGCCCGGATTCAAGGGGCCTTCGACGAGCTGGCCAAGGGCCGTACTACGTTGATTATCGCCCACCGCTTGTCCACCATCCGCTCCGCCGGACGGATTATCGTTATCGACGGCAGCGGCATCCAGGAGGAAGGCACCCACGCGGAGCTGATGTCCAAAGGCGGCGAGTATGCCCGGCTCTATGAGGCACAGCGCTCTGTTTCGGTGTGAAATGAGCGTGTGCGGCAAGGTGCTGCACAGGTGTTTTGTGTGTGATGGTATGCTTTGGTTTGTTGCAAGATAATGGCTTACGGGTGCTTTTTAGCGGGTTGGAATGTTGTGAACAGTTATAGAAAAGTCCGCAGTTTTGGGGAAACCAAAGCTGCGGGCTTTTTTATTTGTATTATGCGGGCAAAAAGCTATCCATAAAGGCCGCGTCCCCACTCCGCCGTGAGCCCAGCGTAGCGGGTCACGGCGGAAAGCGAAGAAATTCCCACCAGAGTGCAGTTTTCGGCGGAGCCGGAAACGGAACGGTGGTGGGAATTTCTGAGCTGGTGGAACCAACTCCGAAGCGCTCGAACCTTTTTTCCGTTTCCGGTCTTTCACAACGACACAGTCGATATCGCCCCAGGTGATTTCTTTCTTATCGTCCCCGTACCACGCTGTCAAAATAACCCTGTCATCATAGACAAAAATCTTGTCCACAAAATAGTCCAGCAGATAGTCCCTCACAGCCGGGTCATTCAAGTCGGCGTTCTTGTACTCGTCGAAAAAGTGTTGGATACTGATTTCGTTCTTTGTCACGGCGCATTTGATTTCCTCTGCGTCAATGGCTTCCGTCAGCGCCTTTTTCCGGCTCTCCAGTTCCAAAAGGCGCGTCTGCGTCGTCTCGGAAAAAATTCCTTGTTCTATCGCACGTACAAGGTTAGTCAAAGCCTTTTCAGTTTCTGCCCGCTCCGTTTTCAGCCCCTCAATATATCCCTTGTCCTCATGCTCTTTCTGATAGTACGCCGCCACGTCAACAGCCAGAGACGCAAGCAGTTCCGTGTCTTTTAAGCACTCCGACAGCATGAAACAGGCGATAGCTTCGATTTTGTCCTTTTTCACATACTTTAGCGAGCACTTTTTCTTCCTTGCCGCGCCGCAGGCGTAATAATAGTGCTTTGCTCCCTTGTGGCTGGACGTACCGGAACAACCCTGCATAGGCGTTCCGCACTTCCCGCAGTAGAGCTTGCCCGTCAGCCAGAAGCGCGGGGCCTCGTCCGGGGTCAGGCCGTTTGCCCGCTGGCCGCCCTGCCGCTTGTTTAGTATCAGCCGCTTCTGCGCGGCTTCAAATACTTCCTGGGAGACGATAGCGGGCATACCGTCGGGCGTGACAATATCGCCATAGCGGTATTCTCCGATATAGGCCCGGTTGTTCAGAATATGCGCAAGAGAATTGACGGTGAAGGGCTTCCCGCGCACTGTGGTCACACCTAAACTGTTTAACTCCTTGGCAATCTCCACCATGGGCTTCCCGGCGGCATAGTCCTCGAAAATCTTCTGCACAAAGGGAGCTGTCACCGGGTCAATGACATACCGCTGTCTGCCCTTGCCAAATTCTGGCGCGGGCTCCGCCGCATAGCCAAGGGCCTTGTGGCCGTTGTAAAGGCAATTCTGCGCGTTGTAGAGGTGTCCACGCTTGATATTCGTCCTCAACTGGCGGGAATAGTATTCGGCCATAGATTCCAGAACACCCTCCATCAGCGCGGATTCCGGCGCATCCCCTGCGATTGGCTCAGCAATGTAGTGGATAACACAGCCAGCGTCCCGGATGTACTTTTTTGCGATAGCTAAATCGTAGCGGTCACGCCCCAGCCGGTCAGTTTTCCAGATAATGAGCGCACCAGGCTTTATCTTGCCTATCTCGGACAGCATAAGCTGAAACCCCGGCCGCTGGTCGGTGGTGCCGCTGATGGCCTCATCCTTGTACTCCTTGACGATTTGTAAACCGTGACCGGCGGCGTACTTTTGTGCGGCGTCCCGCTGCTGCTGGATAGAAGCGTCAGACTGCGCGTGGGATGAAAAACGGTAGTAAGCTATCGCAAAATCGTTATTGTTTGGGACAAATTTCTTTGTCATTTTGTCCTCCTTCCTCGAAAAATGCAGGTTCCTTTTTCGCCCATTTTAGCATATATCCGCCCCATCATCAAGGCTAAAGCAGCATATCACGCAATTCCAGCCTATGGCCCGCAGGCCATCAAAGCGACGGCAATTCCCACGGGGGCCAGCTTCCCCCCATACCGCCAGCCCATCGGCGGGGAATTGCCATGGAGCGTAACCAACCTTATTTCCCGCCTTGCACCCAACTGCCGACAACCGCCCAGGCTTCGCCCGTGGCGGGCCAGCCAGCCACCGATGCCGCACAACGCCGCTTTCAATACAAAATCCCCCGCTCCGTAGAGCGGGGGATAGCTTTCTAGGCTTCCAACTTCGCGTCAAAAACATAGGTTTCGATATCTATTCCATATGTTTCAACGCCGTTGTTTAAGAGGAAGGTCAACTGTGTTGTGTTCAGCAAATCAATTGTAAAAGTTTGGGGAGTTTGTCCAGCAGCCAATTTAAATTCTCCAAGGAGACTGTCATTGTCTCCTTTAACAGTTAGTGTGGCGTCTTCGTTCGTATAGGCTTTGAAAGTTAATGTCTTGTACTTGCCGCCAATATTAAAGGAGCAGAGTAAAGTGTTGCTGTCCTCCGCCCAGTTGTTTTTCGGATTATACAAATTCAGCCAACTGCTTGCGGTCTCGCCGCCAATATTTTCCGGTGTAGTCGATTTCTGATAGAAAATGGGGCCATCATGCCAGTCAGATATAACACGGGAGACACTTTGATAGCTGGTATAGGGCTTATAGGTTTCCATAAGGTTTACCGTTGCCCCCGTTTTACCCAGCAGAACGGTCTGTGTAGCCCCGTCCCAATCCACAGCGACACCCAGCATATTGCTGACAGCACGGACGGGGAGGTAAGTTGTACCGTTGTAGGTGATAGGGTAGACACGATTCCCGGCGGCGTCCGTCAGGTTTTGCGTTTCACCATCATACTTGATAGTGATACCATAGTTAAGGTATGCGGCAATTTCTTTCAGAGTTCCAGAGGCGGCGGCTCCTGCGGTAAAGCTGGCTGCAATGACCGCCAGCAACGCGAGGGTCAGGACGGATTTCTTGATTTTCATAATTTCCTCTCCTTTTGCCATCACAAGGACGGCTAAATTATTCTCAACGGTACTCACCGCTGGGGGTGGTACTTCTATTCCCGGCCCCCAGAGGCATTCCCGCTGAGACAACAAAAGCGGCGCAGGGTTAATAAGCCCTACACCGCTCGAAGCTACGCACACGCCACATGATTTTCCCCATTGATTATTGATAGAAAAATCGTTATAATGGCTTTGGGCGCAGTTAAATCTGCTGTGTGGGACTGGGGTTAAGGTCTCTCCTGCATAGGGGCGCATGGGACTGCCATCCTGTGCGCCCTGCCTTTATGCTTCTGTCATCTCGTTACAATTATAACCTACTATCTGGGATATTGCAAGCAGAAATCCGACAATTTTAGCTGGCGTCGCTGTGGGGACAAGTCCTTGCGGCGGCGCTTTTGTGCGCTTAGGGCGGTCGATAATCTGGTGTCAATGGTGTAAATAAGGTCATACGTTCACCCCCCTTTGTGATATTTGGGCCGCTCCGCACGGGTACATTTTTCTTTTGCGGAGCTACCCTCACAAACCGAACCGGGCCCGTAGGGCCCAATCAGTACACGTTCCGAATTGCGGCTATGTACCGAACAGAGGGAATGGGGCAAGACAACGAATAATAACGTTACCAGTGGCCGAAGGCCACCATGCGGCGTCAGGGACGCCGCAGAGCACTGCCTGTGAGGTTTATCCGAACAAGGCGGTGCGCTTTTTGGGCACCCTTGACCGCTCTATAGAGCGGTCAAGGGCAAGCCCGCGCAGCGGGCGCAGTAAGGGCCCCGCAGACGCGCAGCGTCCGCGGGGTGGGGTCACACGCAAGGGTGAGCCCAGCGGCCCCGGCTATGCCGGGCACATACTCCGTATGTGTCGCCGCCCCTTATGCCCTTTTCTTCGCTTCATTAAGATTTATCTAAATGAAGCGGCTGACGTGCCCCATTTGCCGCTTTAGCGGCTTCACAGGCGGTGAAATGAATTTCCACAAATGCGGTCGGAACGGCAGCTTTTTTTGTGGAAACAATTCCACACTGTGGATTTCACCGCCGTTTGGCCGCTTGTTCAGCCGCTTTGATTTCCACATTGTTCGGAACGAAGCGACACATGGTGGGAAATTATGCGGCGGCTGCTCGGGCACGTCAGTTTCGGCGCAGTCGTTCCCTTTCCCGCCGCAGCGGGTGACATTTCTCTTTCCAGCTTCCGCCCGGTAGGGGCCCCTCTTAGGGGGATAACCGGGCGGCGTCCGCGCAGCGGACGGCTGGAGCAAAATAGAAAAGATCCTGGGACGGCGTACCATCCCAGGATCTTTTTTCAGCGGCCATAGACCGCTGTGCGATACACAAGCGCGAACACGTTCTTTGCAATCAGAACCTCAAAGTTCGCCACTTGTGATTTTGGTGGCCCTTGGGAGAGTTTATAAGAACTCCCCCAAGGTCAGAACCAC
>CAJUDT010000056.1 GCA_910585415.1 uncultured Flavonifractor sp. | reverse complement strand
GCAAGAAGCTGGAGCAGAAGTACTACCGCACCCACTCCGGCTGGGTGGGCGGCCTCAAGGAGACCAAGTACCGCCTGCTGATGCAGCAGAAGCCCGAGCTGGCCATGCGCGTGGCCGTGCGCGGCATGATGCCCCGCAATATCGTCACCAAGGATTCTCTGACCCGCCTGCACATCTACCGCGGCGCCGAGCATCCCCATGCCGCCCAGAAGCCCGAAGCCTGGGCCGCTAACTAAGCAGGAGGTACGAACATATGTATAAGAGCAAGAAGCCTTATCTGTACGGCACCGGCCGCCGCAAGTCCTCCGTGGCCCGGGTGCATCTGTTCCCCAACGGCACCGGCGCAATCACCATCAACGGCCGGGATATCGACGATTACTTCGGTCTGGAGACCCTGAAGCTCATCGTCCGCCAGCCCCTGGCCGCCACCGGCACCATGGGCAAGGTGGACATTGAGGCTACCGTCACCGGCGGCGGCGTCACCGGTCAGGCCGGCGCCATCCGTCACGGCATCTCCCGCGCCCTGCTGGAGGTCAACCCCGAGTTCCGCGCCGCCCTCAAGGCCGCCGGATTCCTCACCCGCGACCCTCGTATGAAGGAGCGGAAAAAGTACGGCCTCAAAGCGGCCCGCCGCGCGCCTCAGTTCTCCAAGCGCTGAGTTTCTCTCTGCGGATATCAAAGACTCCCCGGGCACTGCCTGGGGAGTTTTTTTGTTTTATTCAATTCCAAATTCTTTGGCGTACGCCACGACCCCTTGGATACTGGGGGCGTTTTCCCGCAGGGGGCAGGCCATGAAGTTCTGGCTCGGAACCTGGAAGGGCGGCAGTATGCCAAAGGCCTCCGCTGGCCGGTAGCCCAGCCTTGGGTAATAGCGCTCGCTCCCCAGAACGATGGAATAATCGTAACCCAGCCCCCGGGCGGTCCTGCTCGGTTTCCTGGCGGATTGTCATTTCACATCACCTCTAAAACTGTGGGCGCTGTCCCGCTGCTCCGGCTGTGCCGGGGGGAAGCCGTCCGGCCCTATGGATGCTTCTCCAGTATATCCAGTTTCCGGCCCCGTTTCAAGCAAAAACGAAACAACAGCCTCCCCAGGGTCTGCCTGCGGAGGCTGTGCTGTTTGCTTATTTCATTTTGCTGAGGTATTCCCGCTCCCCCTCCAGAACGGCGGCGGCGATGGCCTCCGGGGTGCGGAGGTCCGCCCGGCCCATGAGGAACCGGCGGCCCAAGGTGCAGTAGAGCTGGAGGGCGTGGAGCTTCTGCCGCTCGTCGGGAATGACCTCAAACTCCTGGGTGAAGCCGAAGGAGCTTACGCACAGGGTAAACATGGGCATGGCGGCGAATCCGGCCACGTCGGGGAGCAGCTCCGTCAGGAAGGCGTCCCGGAAGCCGGGGCAGGCGCGGTAAACCGGCTTGGCCTCGTCGTTCCAGTGGGCGGCGAAGCGCTTTTGATAGCTGTCCGCCAGGGTGTAGATGGCGGCGAGGATGTAGCCCTTGAACGCCCGGCGCTCCCCCTGGGAGGGGAAGGGGCGGAACACCGCCGAGCAGTATTGAGATACCAGGCTGGCAAGGAAATATCCCAAATCGTACCCGCAGGGCCCCGCAAAGGTGTACTCCATGTCAATGACCTTGATTTGCGTACCGTCGGCAAAGACGTTGGAGGTGTGTACGTCAGAGTGGATAAAGGCCTGGGTGGAGTTCATGTACTTGTGCCGCAGAAGGTGGGACTGGACCACGACATCCTCCGCGAAGATGTAGGGGAGGAAGTGCCGGGTCAGCGGGGGACACTGGTGGGTGGGTGTGTCCCGCAGGAAGAGCCAATTTTCCATAATGGCCCGCATTCCGGTGTTGACAAAGCACCGGTCCAGCTCCCGAAATGCCTCGGTCTCCAAATAAAATTCCGAGGTGTAAAAGTGGTTGTCCGCCAGAAAGTGGGCGCAGCGCTCTGCCAGGCCGTCAATCATGATTCCCTGAGACAGCTGGGTGCGGCTGGGCCGGATGTAGTTCACGTCCTCCATGAGGAACACATGGTTCTCCCGGTCGGCGTAGTAGACCTCCGGCACGCAGCCGGGGGTAATGGCCCGGCGGAGCTTGAGGGAGAGATACTCGGAATAGTTCCGGTCCTGGGGCGGGCAGTAGCTGGCGTCGGTGGAGGCTACGTCGTCATCCAGGCGCATGTTGGAGCGGGCCTGCTTGAGAATCAGGGAGGCCCTCCCATTGCGGACGCGGAACACATAGTTGATGAGCCCCCGGGAGTCCCCCTCGTCGTCCCCGATGGCCGAGACGCGCACCGCTCCGGCGGTGTCAAAGGCGGGGTAGTGCTGCCGCAAATACGGTATGATGTTGTGTTTGTCCAGAACCACCATCGCGTTCACCGCCGTTTCCAAATCTGCGCAGAAGAATACAAGAATAGTATAAGCCCCCCGGCGGCAAAAGGACAGGGAATCTTTTGCCGCCAGGGGGCACTTTTTAGCTGTCGATTTTGCAGAACAGGGGGGTACGGCTCCGGTAGACGGACAGATACCGAAACCCCAGGGCGGCAATCAGCTCCACCGCCTGGGGGAAGGCGGCGGCTATGTGGGCGCTCTGGTGGGCGTCGGAGCCCAGGGTGAGGACTTCTCCCCCCAAATCCCGGTAGAGGGCGAGCACATCCCGCCACTGCTCCACCGTGGTTCCGGCGCTGGTGTTGCACTCGATGCCCTTTCCCCGGCGGATGACCGTGCGGAACACCTCGGCCAGCCGGTCCCGCCAGGGGTGCAGGTCCAGCTGGAACTCCGGGGGCAGGTAGCGCAGGGGGTAGATGACATGGCCCAGCACGTCGTAACCATCGGTCTGTACCAGTTCCTCCAGCATGTCCATATAGTCGTCCAGAAGGGAAATGCCCTCTTCCCGGCGGGTGGCGGCCCGGGCCACGGTGAAGATGCCCCGGCCTCCGGCGGCGGCGCTCTGGCTGTGGAGGGAGCCAATGACAAAATCCAGCTCCGGCAGGTCCAGGGAGGCGTCCACGGCGGCGGGGTCCAGCACCCCGTTGCCCACCTCCACCCCCAGACGGAGCTCCAGCTCCCCCGGCCAGCGGTGGCGCACCCTCTTCCACTGATCCAGGGGCCGCCGCCAGTCGTAGACCGTGGGCAGGCGGTTCCCCTGCTGGTCCAGAAGGTTCCAGTGGTCGGTTACGCAGATTTCCCTTACCCCTGCGGCCAGCGCGGCCTTGGCCTGCTGGGCCAGGGGGGCGGCGGAGTCGGGGGAACAGCGGGTGTGGAAATGATAATCGGAGAGATACATGGGCTTGTCCTCCTTGCGAACTTCTTTTGGGGTTATTTTAGCACAGACCTTCCCCCGGATACAACGGCCAACCTGAACGAATCCCGCCGCCGGTGGAGGATTTTTTTCGACTGCCCCCCAAAAAAACCTTGACAAAATGAGGTTACAGCTGTACCCTATAGGTAGAGGGTACAGCTGTAACCTGATGACGGAAGGAAAGGAGTGCGCGCTATGCTTGAGGCGGAAAAAATCACCGACGCGGAATTGGAGGTCCTGCGGGCCCTCTGGGCCTCCCGGGAGCCCATGACTTTGGGGCAGATTAAAAGCGCCCTGGCCCGGAGCCAGGGGTGGAATGAGAACACCACCAAGACCCTCCTGCGCCGCCTGTGTCAGAAGGGGGCGGCGGGACAGGAGAAGCGGGAGGTGTACTATTACCGCCCCCTGGTGAACCGGGACCAGCTGGAGCGCTGCCGCACCCAGCGGCTCATTGACAAGCTCTACGCGGGCAGCGCCCGGGACCTGGTGGCCTCCCTGGTCCGTCACGACCAGCTCCAGCCCCAGGATGTGGAGGAGCTGCGGGTGATGTTTCAGACGATGTGGAATGGAAAGGAGGGGGAGTAAATGGCACAATTTCTGCCGGTCCTGCTGCGGCTGAGTCTGCTGGGCTCGGTGCTGGCGGGGGCGCTGCTTCTGGTGCGGCTGGCGCTGTGGGAGCACGTCAGCCGGAGGGTCTATTATTATCTGTGGGTGTTGGTTTTGCTCCGGCTGTGCGTGCCCCTGGGGGTGACCTTCCCGGTGCCGGTTCTGGATGTAGAAAATCCCTTTGCCGTCCTGCGGAGCAGCGGGGCCGGCGCGCCGCCGTCCGCCCCGGAGGTACCTACAGTCCCAGCGGCCCCCGGTATTTCGGAGGACGTTGGCCCGGATGCGGCGGAGCCGGGGGCCCAGACGCTTCCAGCGGCCCCGGATACCCCCAGTGCGCCGGAGGCCCCGGAGGCGTCCGCTCAGGACCCGCTGCGGGTGCTGGCATCTCCCGCGCCGTGGCTGGCGCTCTGGGCGGCGGGGGCGCTGGTCTGCCTGGGGTGGTATGTGCGCGGGTATCAGCGCTTTGCGGGGGCCCTGCTCCAGACCGCCCGGGAGCCCTCGGAGGAAGCCCGGAATATCCTGGGGGAGCTGGACCCCAGGGGCCGGGTCCGGCTGGTGGAGTCCCCGGCGGCCAATGGACCCCTGCTGATGGGGCTGGCGCGGCCAACCATCGTCCTCCCGCCGGGGGTGGATGGGGACCGTTTGCGGGATATCCTGGCCCATGAGCTCACCCACGCCCGGCGGTGGGATTTACTGGTGAAATGGTGGGCGGCAGGCGTGGGGTGCCTCCACTGGTTCAATCCCGCGGTTTACTTAATCCGGCGGGAGATCGCCCGAGCCTGCGAGCTGGCCTGTGATGAGGCAGTTGTGAAGGAGATGTCCCCCGAGGGGCGCAGGCACTATGGAGAGACCCTCCTGACCCTGGCCGCCGCGCCCCCGGCGGGTTTGCTGGCGGTGACCCTTTGTGAGGAGAAGAAGCGGCTCAAGGAACGGCTGGTGTCGTTGGTATGGTACAGGAAGCGGGGCCCGGCGGCGGCGGCGCTGGCTGTGGTCCTGGCCCTGGCGGTGGGGAGCTGCGCGCTGATTGGGGACGCAGAGCTTACGCCTGTCCCAGAGGACGTCCGTTGGAAAACAGTTGCAAATCCATCTGACCCCGAACACTTCCTCATGGAGGATGAGGAAGTCACGCTTTTTGAGACAAAAGGCTTCACGATGGCCTTTCATCGAGACATATATGACCAGCTGCTGATATTCTCCGGCGATGTGGACAACAACGGCGATTGGGTCACATTGCTTTCCGTTTATGAGAAGCAGAGCTATGAGGAGAGTATGAAAGACAGCGGCCTCGGGGCGGGATTTCTGGGCTCCATCACCCGGTCCAATCAGGCGCAATACGAGCAGTATCTCATGAGCGACGGCAGTGGACAGCGGTGTTTTGCCAGGGATGAAGCATATTATTACTTTTGGAACACCGCCACCGACGTACAGTTCTACCGCAGTGCCGTTACGGATTACAGCGAGGCGGATTTTTCCCCTTGGCTCACCCTGGAGGCGCGGTTGGAGCGCACCCTTACGGATTTCATTGCCCGTAATGGACTGAATGCCTACAGCTCCGATGGATTTTTCGGTCGGGACTTTACCTATGATGGGCGGCACTGCTATGTGAGCTTCGTTGTGGACAGCTACGACATCGACCTAACATTGGAGCTCTCTCAGCCAGTTAAGAAGGGGGAAGAGGGAATCTGGTGCGTGGAACGGTATGTGGACAACAGAAACGGGGAGGTCTACTATTCCTTTGCCATGGAAACACCCCTACCCCAGGACCAAAATATTTCCGCCGCCGAACACTATCAGGCTTGCCAGGACGCGGCGGATCAGGGAGCATATCCTGAACTGCTGGACCCCTTGGAGGCCGCGAAAGTCTGGCTGAAAAACTGTTACCACGATTTCCAGGATGAGACACTCGACCGCTGTGCAACTCTGCTGGGAAGAGAACGCCACATAAATTGACGACGCAGCGGGCAGACGGAGTGGTTCCGTCTGCCCGCTGCTTTTTGGTTACAGCTCCTTGTGCCGGTAGAGCCGGAGGGTGAGCCGCCAGGAGAGGGCGAAGAGCCCCGCCGCCAGGAGCAGCAGCAGTGCCACCGGCAAAAGCCGAAAGACGCCGCCCAGGCGTTCCTCCGCAAAGAGAGACACCAGCAGGAGCACGAACAGGACCACGATAACCGGCACAAACAGGACGCGCCCCCAATCGCCCAGGAGGAACAGGGCTGGCAAAAGGAACGCGTTGATTGCCAGCGCGGCGGCGGCGCAGGCCGCCAATGCCCGCAGAGCGTCCGCCAGCTCCATGCTCAGACGGCCCATGGCGGACAGGGCCAGAAGCATACCCCCCACCGCCAGCACGCCCCCGGCCAGCACAACAAGGGCGTACAGATACCGCCCCCCCACCAGCCGCGCCCGCCCGCCGGGGGTACAGGCTCCATATGGAGGCCAATGGACCTTAGCGTCATAGGTGAACAACGCGGAGGCGACACCGGAGCAGTAGAGGGCCATCAGCCCCAGAAGGAGGGTAGCGCCCACCGCCCCCTGACCCACCACCACCCCCATAGCCAGCAGGAGCAGGGCGTAAGCAGCCAGATCCTTCCGGGTCAGGAGGAAATCCTTGTACAGCATCCCGGCCATTGCTTACAGCTCCTTGCGTTCATAAATGGCCCGGGCGACGCAGTAGGAGACGGCAAGACTCCCCACCGCCAGGAGGGCCAGCACCACCGGCAGGGCGTTCAGCAGCCACGCGGGGGGTACGGGCAGCTTTACCTGACGCTTGAGCATCATAGCGGCCAGGGCGCTCCCGCCGAAGATGACCACAAAGAGGCCCATGGAGATGGTACGGCTTTTCTCCGCGCCGAATTTCAGCATGAGGGGGAGGGTAACGGCGTTGAGGAACAGCGCCGCACCCCCGCAGCTCAGGGCAATGAGCACCAAATCCGCAAGACTGTCCTCCACCAGCCCGGTCAGATGCAAAAGCACCATGCACAGGAGCACCAGCGCCGTCATGCCCACAATCACCGCCAGGGCGAAGAGGTACTTGCCCCCCACAATGCCCGCCCGTCCGGCGGGGGTGGCGGCGGCGTATTTGTCCCACCGGGCCTGCTCGTCATAGGCGATGGAGGACATGGGGAGAATCATCCCCACGATGCAGATGACCGCCCCCAGAATGCCGGGGCCCATGCCCGCCGCAGTCATGCCGCCATAAACGACCAGGAAAATCATGTAATAGCGCAGATGCTTTTTCAGCACCATCAGGTCCTTGTACACCAGGCCAATCATTGGACATCCCCCTTTACCGTAAAGACCATGATATCCTCCAGACTTACCCTGTCCACCGTCAGCTCCGGGTAGAGGCGGCAAAAGGCTCTCCGGTCCTTCACCAGGGCCTCGCACCCGAACTGCCCCACACGCCGGCCCACCAGAAGGGCCGGGTCCACCCGCTCCAGGTCCGCCTTGGCGCACGCCAGACGGCCATAGGTCTCCAGCAGCTCGTCCTTGGCCCCCTGGACCGCCACCCTCCCCCTGTGGAGGTAGGTCACATAGTCGGCGGCCTTCTCCAGGTCGCTGGTGATGTGGCTGGAAATCAAAACGGCGTGGTCCTCGTCCTGGATGAAGGTGAGGAACTCGTCCAGAATCTCGTCCCGGACCACCGGGTCCAGGCCGCTGGTGGCCTCGTCCAGAATCAGCAGCCGGGGCCGGGCGGACAGCGCCGCCGCGATGGACAGCTTGGTTTTCATGCCCTTGGAAAACTCCTTGATGGTCTTTTTCCGGGGCAGGCCGAATTTGTCCAGATACTGGGCAAACAGCGGGGCGTCCCAGCTCTTGTAGAGGTGCTTCAATACCTGCCCCACCTCGGTGGGCCGGAGGGTGTCGTGAAAGGTGCTCTCGTCCAGCACCACCCCGATGGCCTCCTTGGCGGAGCGCTCCTCCTGGAGGTTGTCCATGCCCAGCACCCGGATGGTCCCGCCGTCCCGGCGGATGAGGTTGAGGATGCACTTGATGGTGGTGGATTTGCCCGCGCCGTTCTCCCCAATCAGGCCCATGATGGTGCCCCCGGGGATGGCAAAGGATACGTCCTCCAGCCGGAAGGAGCCGTAATCCTTGCTCAGATGTTCAATCTCCAATGCGTATTTCATTCTGATTCATCTCCGTAGAAAAGGTTGAGGGCCTCGGTGAGCTCCGCCAGGGAAATGCCGCCGGTCTTGGCGATGTCCGCCGCTTGAGACAGGTGCTCCTCCGCCCGGCGGCGGGCGTCCTCCCGGACCAGCTCCAGGTCCCGGGGGGCCACGAAGCACCCCTTCCCCGGTACGGTGGTGAGGAAGCCCTCCCGCTCCAATTCCTCATAGGCCCGCTTGGTGGTGATGACCGATATGCGCAGCTCCCTGGCCAGCAGCCGCATGGAGGGCAGGGCCTCGCCCTCCCGCAGCTCCCCCCGGAGGATGAGGCCCTTCACCTGCCGGGTAATCTGGTCGTAGATGGGAACGCCGCCGCTATTGTGGATGATGATGTCCATGGCGCACCTTCCAAATGTTTTACTGTATATATCCAGCATGTACAGTATATACGTTATATACACGGCTGTCAAGAGGGGAAGAAAAATTTTTTCAGAGACAAAAACAGACCGGCCCAGCGGGGCCGGTCTGCGAGCGGGCGAACAGGGTTACGCCAGCTGGTCCTTATCCATCATAATGGAGAGGATGGTCTTGTCGGTCTCCACCATGCCGGGGGCGCTTACCCGGCCGATGTTGCGGATGGCCCCCTCGGGGGTGGAATCGCAGATGCCGTCGGTGGCCTGGAGCACCACGCCGTCCGCGGCCAGAAAGGCGCACATCAAAGCGGCGTTGGCGGCGGTGGCCAGCTTGAGGGCGCAGCCGATTTTGCCCCCGTCGCAGATGATGCCGGTGAGGTTGCCGCACATGTTGATGATGGCGTAGCCCATCTGTTCCGCGCTGCCCCCCAGCAGCCAGACCATGGCGGCGGAGGCCGCCGTAGCCGCCGACACGCCGCAGCCGCAGGTGGCCGAGAGCTTGCCGGTAAAGAGCTTGATGTACACATTCAGCGCGTGGGAGAGGGCCAGGGCCCGTTCCAGGGCCTCCGTGGAGGCGTTCAAATGCTGGGCCAGCTCCACCACGGGGAGTATGGCGGTAATGCCGTGGTTGCCGCTGCCCGCGCTGCTCATGACGGCATAGGGACAGCCGCTCATGCGGCCCTCGGCGCTGCTGGCCACCCGGAGCATGGTGCGGCTGAACAGGTTGTCCCCCATGAGGGCGGGGGCCATCTGCCCCTTGAGGGCGGCGGTGATGCCGATGCCCACCCCGTGCTCCAGGCCGTAGTCCGCCAGCCGCTGGTTGAGGGCGACCCCCTCCAGAAGAAAGGCCAGCTCCGTTTCGCTGCACTGCTCCACCACCGCCCGGAGTCCGGCCACGGTCATGGTTTTCAGCTTCTCGTGGAGAGCGTCCTCGGCGCCGGGGGTGTAGCTTTTGGAAAACAGCACGTCATTGTTTCGCTTGGTAAAGACAAGGTTGGCATGGCTCCCCCGAATCTCGCTGATGCCGATGCCGGAGGTGGTGATGATCTCCGCCCGCACGTAGAGGGGGACCTCGTCGGGTTTAATCATGACGATGACATGCCGGGCCTCCACCAGGCGGAGGGCGCGGCTGGAGATTTCCTCGTCGATGTCCTCCAGAAGCTGGAGGGATTTTTGGGGGTTGTTCAGGCAGGCCCCCAGGGCGGCGGCGTACTTCAGCCCCACCCGGGGAAAGCCGGGTATGCCCACGCTCATACCGTTTTTGTAGATGCCGGGGTTGACCTCCACCTTGACGGAGACAATGTCTCCCCCCACGGCGTGATAGGCGTCGGCTGCGGCCAGGGCCACGCAGACGGGCTCGGTACACCCCAGGGCGGGGGTCACCTCCTGCCGCAGCAGGGCCAGCAGCTCTTCCTTGGTAATCACGAAACGCACTCCCTTTCCATTCCGGTTCCTGCCCCCATTATATCCAAAGAACCGCCCCCTGCCAAGGGGTTTCGGCAACCCCCCCAAAAAAAACAGGCACGGCGGACCAGGTGGCCTGCCGTGCCTGCGGGGTGCTCAGAAATACTTTTTGATGCCGTCGGTGGCCAGAGAGGCGTCGGCGCTGATGGTGACGGTAAACTTGATGTCGTTCTTGTCGGAGAACTTGTTCAGCCAGTCCAGGAAATCCTCCACGGCGGGGTCGCCGGGGTCGGCGGGGACAATCTTGGTCAGGCTGTCGATGAACATATACGTGGTATCGTAGTTGCCCGCGTACAGGCCGCTGATAAAGCCCTTGAGGAACGCGAAGTCCTTCATATCGTAATGACTGGCTTCCACCAGACGGATCTTGTAGTGGATGTCATAGGTCAGCTTAGGCCCGCGCTCGATACAGACCACACTGCCGTTTTCGCTGTGAACGGCGGAATTAATGAGCTCGATCATCTGCTTGGTCTTGCCGGTGCCCTTGACGCCCATGATCACTCTCACCATAGTTTATCACTCCTTCTTAGTCTGCCGGAGCATCTCCGGTCTTGTGCCTCCATGTTACCATCTTTGGCGGGAGATTGCAACCGCTTTATGAAAAACTGCAAAATTTTCACCGGGGCCCTCAGCCCAGGCGGGCCTCCAGCTCCTTGCGGCGGTCCTCGTAGCCGGGCTTGCCCAGGAGGGCGTACATGTTGTTCTTATAGGCCTCCACGCCGGGCTGATCGAAGGGGTTGACCTCCAGCAGGTAGCCGGACAGGCCGCAGGCGTACTCAAAGAAGTAGATCAGCGCCCCCAGAGTCCGGGCGTCCCGCTGCTCCACGGTGAGAATGACGTTGGGCACTCCGCCGTCCACATGGGCCAGGACCACCCCCTGAAAGGCCTTCTCGGCCACGAAGGACAGGGACTTGCCCGCCAGGAAGTTGAGGCCGTCCACGTTGTCCGGGTCGTTGGGAATCTCGATTTCCCGCTGAGACTTGGCGAAGCGGACCACCGTCTCAAACATGACCCGCTCCCCCTGCTGGATATACTGGCCCATGGAGTGCAGGTCGGCGGTAAACTCCACACTGGCGGGGAAGAGGCCCTTGCCGTCCTTGCCCTCGCTCTCGCCGTAGAGCTGCTTCCACCACTCGGCGAAGAAGCGGAAGGAGGGCTCGTAGCAGGCCAGCAGCTCCACCTTCTTCCCGGCGCAGTAGAGCCCGTGCCGGGCGGCGGCGTACTGCCACGCGGGGTTGTCCGTGCCGGGCTTGGCCAGTTCCTCCATGGCGGCGGCGGCCCCGCCCATGAGGGCGGTGATGTCAATGCCCGCGCAGGCGATGGGCAGCAGGCCCACGGCGGTGAGCACGGAATAGCGCCCGCCCACGGCGTCGGGCACCACAAATTCCTCATAGCCCTCGGCGTCGGCCAGACCCTTGAGGGCGCCGCGCTTGACGTCGGTGGTGGCGTAAATGCGCTTCCGGGCCCCCTCCTTGCCGTACTTTTCCTCCAGAAGGGCCTTGAAGATGCGGAAGGCCACGGCGGGCTCGGTGGTGGTGCCCGACTTGGAGATGACGTTGACGGAGAACTCCTTGTCCCTCACCTGGTCGATGACCTCGGTGAGGCCGTCGCTGGACAGGCCGCACCCGGCGAAGTAGATGGCGGGCCCGCCCTTGCGGGTCAGATTGAAGTTGGGGGAGTTGAGAACCTCCACCACCGCCCGGGCGCCCAGGTAGGAGCCGCCGATACCAATGACCACCAGGGCCTCGGAGTCCCTGCGGATGCGTTCCGCAGCGGTCTGGATGCGGGCAAATTCCTCCTTGTCATAGTCCCGGGGCAGGTGGACCCAGCCGGTGAAGTCCCCGCCGGGGCCGTTTCCGGCCTCCAGCATGGCGCGGGCCTTCTCCAGGGCGGCGGCGCGGCTGGAGAGCCAGTCCTCTGGCAAAAACGGGGCGGCATTGGACAGGTCGAGCTTGAACATGGTTGTAAACCTCCTTGCAAAAATCGAACGGGTTGTCCTGCCCTTAGTATACACCAAAAGGCAGAGTTTTCCTAGTGGAAATTTGGCGGGCCGGGAGAAAAGCAGCGCGGCTCGGAGTGGGACCCCGGGCCGCGCTGGCAGAGGGATAGTTACAGCTTGACCACCCACCCGAAGGGGTCGGGCTGGGCGCCCCACTGAATGCCGGTGAGGGTGTCATAGAGCTTCTGGGTCAGGGGGCCGATGGCTCCGCCGTTGACCACCGCGTGACGCTCCCCCCAGCCCATTTCGCCGATGGGGGAGACCACCGCCGCGGTGCCGGAGCCGAAGGCTTCCTCCAGATGGCCGCTCTCGGCGGCGTCGAAGAGCTCCTCGGCGGAGATGAGCCGTTCCTCCACCGGGACGCCCCAGCTTTTCAGCAGCTCAAGGCAGGATTTGCGGGTGATGCCCGGCAGCACCGAGCCGGTGAGCTCCGGGGTGACCACCTTGCCGTCGATTTTGAAGAGGACGTTCATGGATCCCACTTCCTCAATATACTTTCGGTGAATACCGTCCAGCCACAGAACCTGGGCGTACCCCTGGGCCTCGGCCCGCTCCCCGGCCCGGATGGAGGCGGCGTAGTTGCCGCCGCATTTGGTGTACCCGGTGCCCCCCTTGACCGCCCGCACGTCGTCGTCCTCCACGTAAATGCGCACGGGGTTGATGCCCTCGGCATAGTAGGCCCCCACAGGGCAGCAGATGATGCAGAAAATATAGTTGTGGGCGGCGTGTACCCCCAGGCTGGGGGTGGTGGCGATGATGAAGGGGCGGATGTACAGCGAGGTGCCCGGCTTGGAGGGCACCCAACCGGCCTCCAGCCGGACCAGCTGCTCAATGGCGGCCAGGGTGTCCTGCTCAGGCAGCGGGGGGATGCACATGCGCCCGCAGGAGGAATTGATGCGCCGGACGTTCTCCATGGGGCGGAAGAGCTGCACCCCGCCGTCGGGGGAGCGGTAGGCCTTCATGCCCTCAAAGACCTCCTGGGCGTAGTGGAACACCATGGCGGAGGGCTCCAGAGCAATGGGGCCATAGGGGACGATGCGCCCATCGTGCCAGCCCTGGCCTTGGGTGTAGTCCATGATAAACATATGGTCGGTGAAGGTGCGCCCAAACACCAGGGTATCCGGGTCCGGCTTGGGCTTCCCGGCGGCGCAGGGCTGAACAGGATATTCTTTCATGGCGACAGCCTCCTAGCAGGATAAAGAATTGTGTGCCCCCAGTATGGCAGTGCCGGGGGAAAAAGAATGTAAAGCGTGATACAAAGGGTGATCCTAACCTAATATTTGTTGACCCACCCGGAGATGAGGACAGTGGGCACCAGCCACATGACCTGAAATACCAGCAGGTTCAGGGGAGCCAGGGAGGCGTATGCCCCGGCGGAGGTGATGTAGTAGGCCAAAAACACCCCCACCGCCCCCCCGAGAGAGGCCAGAATGGCGGAGCCCCGGACGGCCTTGCGCAGCCGGGCGGCCCCCACCACCGCCTCGGAGTAGGGCCCCACGCCCTCCCGGCAGAGGACCGCCGTTAAAATGGGGCTGTGGAGGGCGTCGGGGCTGGAGAGCTCCACCCGGCGGTCCACCGGGGGGAACTCCATCCGCTCCACGGGCAGCTTGAAGCGCTGCTGAAGCATGGAGGGAATCAGATTGAAATCCCGGGTGGACAGCACCGGGGTCACCCGGTTGCGGATGAGGGCGTTCAGGGAGGGCTCAATGAGCCCATGGAGGCTGTACCGCAGGGCGAATACCCCGGCCAGCTCCCCGTCGATGGCGCAGAACACCGCGTTCTTGACGTTGAGCCCCTGGGGCAAGTCGATTTCCATCAGCTGCATGAAGGACCCGGAGCCCACCAGCACCTGATCCCCCCGAATCTCGGCGGACAGGCCGCCCCCCTCGTGGAACTCCAGGCCGGTGGCCCGGCGGTAAACGCACCCCTGGGCCCGGAGCAGGTCGTGAAAAATCTTGTCCAGGCCGCTGCCGGAGTCCCGGATGAGGGTGGCCGTGTCGGAGACGACTTTATCCACGGGGAAGTCCCCAAAGACCTTGATGCCGTTGAGCCGGACGCTCCCCGGCGGGAAGAGGTCCAGGTCGGACAGCAGTATCCCGCAGGTGCTCCCGGTGGCGGTGACCCCGTCCCACCCGGCGATGGCCGCGCCGGACTTGCTCAGGCGGAGACTCAGCTGAAACCAGGGGATGCCGTAGCACAGGGCCCCGGACAGGGAGGAAGCCGCCGTCAGTGTGGCCGACAGGCACCAGAGAATCCGCTCCGGGGCCTCCCGGCCCACCGAGGACGCGATGGACAGGGACAGGCAGGCGATGAACAGCAGGGGGCAGGTAATGTGAAAGACCCGCTCCGCTCCGTCGGGGGCCTGCATCTGCCGGCCGAAGCCCGCCGTCTCCCCGGACCACTTGGCATAGGTGTCCCGGCCGTTCCAGGCCTCGTCGTCCAGGGTGACCAGATAGGGCTGGGCGGCGGAGGCCGCCGTCCGGCAGGACAGCCGCTGTCCCCGCTGCTTGAGCCAGGTCCCCCGCATGGTCAGCCAGATGGCCAGACAGGTCAGGCCGCAGTAGGGGAGCTGCCCCTCACGGGGGTCCAGGGCGTGCATGGTCACCGCGTCGGCCAAAACGGCCAGACACGAAAAGACCAGCAAGGTATCCATGCTCATTTGCAGCCGGAGCAGCCGAAAAAGCCCCCGCAAAAGCACATCCAGCCCCAGCAGCATGGAGAGAATCAGGGCCAGGGCCAGAATCAGCGCCTGCATCTGGGGGGTGACCTCCGGGGGCAGGGGGGCCCCCAGCCGGAGGGCCAGGGTGAAGCCCAGGGCCGCGAAGGCCGTCAGCCCCGCCAGCACCGTCCGCATCCGCAGGCCCTTGAGCCCCTTCTGATACCGCCGGGCCAGCTCCGCCGGGGGCAGGTCCGGGGCCGGGGGCGGAGGGGGCCGGCGGCGGCGCTCCCGCCGGGGCTCCGGCGGGGCTTCCTCGTCGGTGCCGGGGATGTACCGCTCGGCCCGGAGGACTTCCTCGGCGTCCTCAATGCCTTCCTCCGCGAACATCTGCCCGGCGTACTGGTCGGCCTTGCGGACCAGACGGTTGAGGCCCTCGGCAATGGGGTTGTCCGAGGCGGGGACCTCCGGGGGAGGCTCCGGGTCCTCCCTGGGGAAGTCCACCACCTTTTCCGGTTCCTCCGGCTGGACTTCCTCCAACAGCTCCGGGCCCGGGTCGGGCTCCGGCTTGGAGGGCTGGGGGGGAAGGTGGGGCAGCTTGCCCGTGGGGAAATCCACCACCCGGCCCGGCTTCCGTCCAGGGGGCGTCTTGAGGGCGCTTTTGGGGATGATGGGGAAGGGGATGGTGTCGTCGCTGAGGACCCGGCGGGGAGGGGTTTTGTCCTTAAATTCCTCCATGATGTCGTCCAGGGAGAAGTCCTGCTCCTGGCCGCCGTCTGTGCCCTGATTCAATTCATCGTCCCAATCGTTTGCCATATGCAACGTCCTTTAATATAGAATCAGCCCCGCTGGCGTACCGCCTCATAGAGCAGGATGGCCGCAGCGGCGGAGGCGTTGAGGGAATTGAGCTTCCCCTTCATGGGGATGCGCACCAGAAAGTCGCACGTCTCGGCCACCAGACGGCCCATGCCGCTGCCCTCGCTGCCGATGACGATGGCGGCGGGGCCCTTCAGGTCCGCGTCGTAGAGGACCCGGTCCCCGGCGGCGTCGGCGCCGAAAACCCACACCCCCTGCCGTTTCAGCTCCTTCAGGCAGGCGGACAGGTTGGCCACCCGGGCCACCGGCAGGTGGCTCACCGCCCCGGCGGAGGTCTTGGCCACAATGGCCGTCAGACCGGCGCTCCGGCGCTTGGGGATGATGACCCCATGGGCCCCGGCGCACTCGGCGGTGCGGATGACCGCCCCCAGGTTGTGGGGGTCACTGAGCTCGTCACAGACCACCAACAGGGGGGGCTCGCCCCGCTCCGCCGCCAGGGCAAGCAGGTCCTCCACGTCCACATAGGCCCGCACCGCCGCCAGGGCGATGACCCCCTGATGGGCATGGGTGCGGCTCATGCCGTCCAGCTTCCGCCGGTCGGCCTCCACCACCACCACGCCCTTCGCCCGGGCGGTGGAGGCGATGTGCCCCAGGGCGGCGTCGGTCTCCCCCCTGGCCAAATAGATTTTGTCGATGTTGGTCCCGGCCCGGAGGGCTTCAATCACCGCGTTGCGGCCCTCAATGATGCCGTCGGCCTCCTCCAGGGGAGGCCCCTTGCGCTCCTTCATGGCTTGTCCCGCCTTTCGTGTTTTGCTCCAGTATACCATAAAAAAGAGAGGAGAAAAAGAAAAACTTGCGGGAGAGGCGGGGCGGAAATTGCGCCTTGACACCGGAAACCGGAGGTGATAAAGTTTAGTGCGATAAACAATAAGCGATGGAGCATCCGCTTTCTGGGAAACGCCCAGGGGCCGAAGCCGCGCTATTTTACCGTGTTGGACCCGGATGGAATCGTGGTGGAATTTAGCGCCGCCCCCTGAGCCGTCCGTGGAGGCCCAGGGAGAAGTGTGGAGAATCAGGGCTTGACAAACAGAAGCGGTGTGATAAAATGATTAAAGACCTAGGTCTTTATGTCAGCCTGTCGAAAAGCGGCCTGCCAGGGAAAAGTCCAGGCAGGCCGCAAAGC
>CAJUDT010000055.1 GCA_910585415.1 uncultured Flavonifractor sp. | reverse complement strand
TTACTTTCCATCACTGGAAAGTAACCCGCCGGAGGCAGGACCAGAAAACGAAAATCACCAGAGTACCGAGGAAGAGACAAAACCCCTCAACAAAGTCCGAACCAACCAACAGAGCGAGAATAAGCGCAAATCAAAAAACAATTATTCCCCGCGGAGCTTCACGATTTTATCCCGCAAAATAGCGGCATACTCAAACTCCAGCATTTTCGCGGCTTCCCGCATCTCCTTTTCGAGCTTGGCGATAGCCTCCATCCGCTGAACCTTGGTAAGCTGTGCGCCATCGGGATCAAATTTCGTCCCCTCATCCTCCTGAGAGAGATCAATCACATCCCGGACGCTCTTAATAACCGTCTTGGGTACAATCCCATGGGCCTGATTAAAGGCGTCCTGTTTGGCCCGCCGCCGCTCCGTCTCATCAATGGCCCGCCGCATGGACGGCGTCACACCGTCCGCATACATCACAACCAGACCTTCCGCATTGCGGGCCGCACGCCCGATGGTCTGAATCAGCGACGTTTCACTGCGCAAAAACCCTTCCTTATCCGCGTCCAGAATCGCCACCAGACTGACCTCCGGCAAATCCAGACCCTCCCGCAGCAGGTTGATTCCAATTAGTACGTCAAAGTTCCCCAGCCGCAGGTCCCGGATAATCTCCATCCGCTCAATGGTATCAATATCGTGGTGCATATACCGGACCTTAATGCCCGCGTTCTTCAAATAGGCCGTCAAGTCCTCCGCCATACGCTTGGTCAGTGTCGTCACCAACACCCGCTCGGACCGGGCGGTGCGGGTATTGATTTCCCCAATCAAATCGTCAATCTGCCCCTCCACAGGCCGGACCTCAATCCTGGGGTCCAACAGCCCCGTGGGCCGGATGACCTGCTCCACAATCTGCCCGGAGCGTGTGCGCTCATACTCCCCCGGTGTGGCGGAGACGTAAACCACCTGATTGAGCCGCTTGGCAAATTCCTCAAATTTCAGCGGCCGGTTGTCAAAGGCGCAGGGCAGGCGGAAGCCATAATCCACCAGAGTGGTCTTTCTGGCCCGGTCCCCATTGTACATAGCCCGCACCTGGGGGAGCGTCACATGACTCTCGTCAATGAACAGCACAAAGTCCTTGGGGAAAAAGTCCAGCAGGGTATGGGGCGGCGACCCCACCGGACGCCCCTCAATGACCCGGCTGTAATTCTCAATCCCGGAGCAGTACCCCAGCTCCTGCATCATCTCCACATCATACATGGTCCGCTGCTTGATGCGCTGGGCCTCAATGAGCTGGTTATTGGCCTGGAAAAAGGCTACCCGTTCCTCCAGCTCCTTATAAATCTCCTGAATGGCCGCGTCCATCTTTTCCTTGGGAGTGACATAGTGGGTGGCCGGCCAAATCGGGATATTTTCCAGCCGCCGGATGGGGGAGCCAGTGACCACGTTGATTTCGCTGATACGGTCGATTTCATCCCCGAAAAATTCCACCCGAATGGCCGAGTCACGCCAATAGGCGGGGAAAATTTCCACCGTGTCCCCCCGCACACGGAACATGTTCCGCTCAAAGGCGATGTCGTTGCGCTCGTAGCGGATGGCAATGAGGCGCTTCAAAAGCTCATCCCGCTCCAGGGTCATGCCCACACGGAGGGAGACCATCATTTTGGCAAAGTCCTCCGGCTCGCCCAGGCCGTAGATACAGGACACCGAGGACACCACGATTACGTCCCGCCGCTCCATCAGGGAGGCGGTGGCCGACAGCCGCAGACGGTCAATTTCCTCATTCACGGCGGAGTCCTTCTCAATAAAGGTATCCGTGTGGGGAATATAGGCCTCCGGTTGGTAGTAGTCGTAGTAGGAGACAAAATATTCCACCGCATTATGAGGAAAAAACTCCTTGAACTCCGCGCACAGCTGCGCGGCCAGGGTTTTGTTATGGGCCAGCACCAGTGTGGGCCGCTGGACCTGTTCAATGACCTTGGCCATCGTGAAGGTCTTGCCGGACCCGGTAACCCCCAGCAAGGTCTGTTCCTCCAGCCCGTTGTCCAGGCCCATGGACAGGGCCTCAATGGCCTGGGGCTGGTCCCCGGCGGGGGTATAGTCGCTGACAACTTCAAATTTGGGCACGGTCCTCACCTCGCTCGTACGGATATTCTACCAAAACGAAAGTTCGATTGCAAGCCCTGAATGAAAAAATTTCGAGCCCCGCCCGGTGGGACAGGGTCTGCGTTCAGGGGGTATAGTAGCCGCTGTCCCGCATGGAAACCATGTCGTCGTCGGAAAAAACCAGGTGGTCCACCAGCTCCACCCCCACATGGAGCAGAATCTCACGGAGGGCATAGGTGGTGGACACGTCCTCCTGAGAGGGGATGGCCAGACCGGATACGTGGTTGTGAGCCAGTACCACCGCCGTGGCGTTGAGGGCTAGGGCGGCCTCCACAATCAGGCGGGTGACCACCTGCACGGCGTTCACGTTCCCCTCGCCCATCTGGCGGATGCCCAGGACCTTATGTTTCCCATCCATGCATAAAAGACACAGGCACTCGTTGCGGGCGCCGAAAAAATAGGAGTGCAGCAGACGGAAATAGTCCCGAGAGGACTGGGGGACCCCCGAAACATCCGTGCGGACCGCGTGATAGCGGCGGGAGAGCTCGTTGACGGCCTTGAAGAGGGTGGCGGCGTGCTCCCCGATGCCGGGGACGGCTTTCAGGGCGTCGGGAGTGGCGTCCAGGACGCCGGCCAGGGTGCCGAAGTGGTCCATCAGGTCGTGGGCCAGCGGGTTGGTGTCACTGCGGGGGTTGGCGTAGAACAGCAGCAGCTCCAGCAGCTTATGGTCGGGGAAGGAGTCCGGCCGCAGAAGAAATTCCTGCTTGAGCCTGCCCCGGTGCCCCGAGTGGTCGGCCATAGCGGCTCACTTCTTTCTCTCTCTAGTTTGCGGGGGGAGGTTCAGCACGCGCCGTACTGCTCCAGATAAGCCTCCATGCGGGCCCTCATGTCATCGTCGATGTACACGGCGCCGTCTACCGGGTGGTTGTGGAGGAAGGCGATGATTTCCCGCACTGTGACAATGGGATAGACGGCGATGCCGTAGTCCTCCCGGAGCTCGTCCAGGGTGGAACAGCTCCGGGTACCCCGCTCCATCCGGTCCACGGAGACGATGAGGGCCTTCATGTCCACGGCGGCTACCTGCTTGAAGAGCTCAATGGTCTCCCGCACAGCGGTACCGGCGGTGACTACGTCCTCGACAATAACCACCTTGTCGCCCGCCTGGGGCTTGTAGCCCACCATAGCGCCGCCCTCGCCGTGGTCCTTGGCCTCCTTGCGGTTGAAGCAGTAGGGGAGGTCCCGGTCATAGTTCCGGTACAGAGATGAGGCGGCGGACACGGCCAGCGGGATGCCCTTATAGGCGGGCCCGAACAGGCAGTCCACCCCCTCGGGCAGGTGCTCCTGAATGCAGGCGGCGTAGTAGTCCCCCAGCCGTGCGGCCTGTGCGCCGGTCTTGTAGTTGCCGGTGTTGATGAAGTAGGGGGTTTTGCGCCCGGATTTGGTGGTGAAGTCCCCAAAGGTCAGCACGCCGGAGCGCACCATAAAGGTGATAAATTCCTCTTTGTAGGTCATGACAGTCAGCCCCTTTTTGAGTGTTGATACGTGCGGCCGCAGAGATTGGCCGCTTTTCGGCTATTATACCATAGCGGGTAGGCTGGAGCAAGGGGGTTGCCTGCGCGGGAGCGCAGGGGGTCTTGACAGCGGTTTTGCCGGAAGGTACAATTGTAAAAAACAGACCCATCAATCGAAACGGGAGGGCTCTGGTATGTACGAAGACTTTCAAATGGAACAGGACACTTTGGTCAAATACAGCGGCTCCGACAAGGATGTGGTCATACCCACGGGGGTAAAGACGGTCGGTCCTGGCGCGTTTGCAAAAAAGAAGGCGGTCAAGACCGTGGTCGTCCCGGAAGGGGTGGAGGTGATTGAGCGGGGGGCGTTTCAGGATTGTATCCACCTGAAGGCGGTATTCCTGCCGGACAGCCTGCGGGAGATCGGTTATGGGGCGTTCTGGGGCTGTACCGCCCTGGAAGAGGCGGAGCTCCCCCGGCAGCTGACGATTTTGGAGCGCTACGCCTTCTACAACTGCACAAGCCTCGCCAGTATCGACATACCAGGCCGTGTGGAGTACGTCTATCACACCTTTCAGGGCTGTACAAGCCTCCGGGACGTGACCCTTTCACCAAAGCTGCTGCGGGTTGCCGACGCGCCCTTTGCGGGGTGTACATCCTTGACCAGCTTTACGATTCCCGACGGGATGGGCGAGATCGGCGGGCGTATGTTTCAGGACTGCACCGCTTTGACCAGTGTTACAATTCCAGGAAGCGTGAAGAAAATCGGATACAGCGCCTTTCAAAACTGTGCCAGCCTAAAGAGCATCGCCATTCCGGACAGTGTGACGGAAATCGAGGCGAACGTGTTCGACGGCTGCGCCAGCCTGGAGAGCGTCTCCTTCCCGGCGGAACTGAAGCGCTTCGGGAAGGAGAGCTATCTTGCGCACGGCGGCGCCTTCCGGGGCTGCAAGGGATTGACCAGCATCGCTCTCCCGGCGTGCATGACCCGGATCGACAGTGAGGATTTTCAAGGGTGTACGGGGCTGACGAGCCTCGTCCTTCCGCCGGAGGTGAAACAGATCGAGGGCAGCGCCTTTGCCCAATGTGAGAATTTGGAGTGGATCTCCATCCCCTCCGGCGTAGAGAAGATCGCCTCCAGCGCTTTTCGGGGGTGCCCCGCCGCCCTGCTGGCCCCCAATACTTCCATTTCCGTGTTCAGCACGGACAATAAGCCCAACGCGGTCCGGGGCTTTGCCAGGCTCTATCTCCAGAACGCGGACATGAGCGGCGCCGTCCGGGAGGGCTATCTCAAGTACATCAAGTCCCAGCGGAAAAAGCTCTTCCCCCTGGCCGCGGCCCATGAGGAGGTGCTCCAGGTGATGCTTGCAGAGAGGATGGTGGCCCAGGCAGACGCGCCGCTGCTTCTGAACGCGTGCAAGAAGGGCAGAAACGCCGCCGCCAAGGCCGCCGTGGCGGAGTACGTGCGCGAGAATTTCGAGTCCCGCGCTCCGGCGGAGGGGCGGAAGAAGCGGGCCCCGGAACCGGAAGGCGCGCCGAAAGAGAAATGCCCCAAGGAGACGGGGAAGTCCGGCCCCACGGTGGCGGAGATGAAAAAGCTGTGGAGCTTCAAGAAGCGGGCGGATGGGAGCCTTGTGCTGACCGGCTATAAGGGTACGGATAAAGAGGTGGTCATTCCAGAGCGGATCGGCAAGACGCCCGTGACCGCCCTCAGCGGCGCCGTCCGTAAAAATATATGGGATTGCGGCATCTTTGGATATTTTGGACATGAGACCACCGCCATCACGATTCCCGACAGTGTCACCAGTATCAGCAACTACGCGTTTCAAGGCCTGATCAACGTGAAGAACCTGAGGATTCCCCCACAGCTGACGGAGATCGGTCTCGGCGCGTTTTCTAATTGCCAGCTGACAGAAGCCTGCATTCCCCAGGGGATAACGGAGATTGGGGAAAGGGCGTTTCTTGAATGCAAGGCTCTGGAGCAGGTGGAGCTGCCCCAGAGCCTGAAGCGGATCAGAGCGTATGCGTTTTGCTGCTGCGGACTGACAAGCGTCGTGGTCCCCGCCCATGTGGAGGAGATCGAATGTGGGGCCTTTAAACGGTGCGTGGCGCTGCATTCCGTGGTCCTGCCGGAGGGGCTGCGGGTCATCGGCAGCGATGCTTTTGCGGGATGTAAGGCGCTGAAAACCGTGGTCCTGCCGGAAGGGCTGGAAATTTTGAAAAACCGTGCCTTTGCGGAGACGGGCATTACGTCCCTGGTGATCCCCAAGAGCGTAAAACAGCTGGACGGAGATCCTTTCTTCTGCTGCGAGGACCTGAAGGACGTGACGATCCTTGCCGGTATGGAGTACCTGCCCGATGGGCTCTTCGTTGTATCGGGAATCACCGGTGCGCATTACAATGTTACGATCCACGCCCCCGCCGGGTCCGCCGCAGAGGACTTCGCCAAGCGGAATAACCTGAAATTCGCGGCCCTGTAGGTCAAAGGAGAGGCACGTTCAGAAAATGACGCCGCCCTTGACATTTGCCGGGAAATCACATATACTAAGCCCATAAGGCCCTGGATGCGGCTGGCCAGGAACCGGAAAAAAGGCCGGGGCTACGCGTTTTGTCAAAGATATCCTGCAAAAATCCCTGGAAGATGAAAGAAAACCCCTGCTGCCAGAAAGGATGTCTGCAAAATGCCGATAGAAAACGAGCGCAAGGATATTCAAAAGGCTATGGCGTATGATTTGATCCGAATTTTTGAGAAGCATCCGGACCAGACCTACACCGCCGCAGACCTGAAAGAGCTGATTGACGCCTATATCACGGGCGTGCAGCAGTAAGCGAACATCCAACGGCGACGAGGGGAAGGAGTACCCGCACAGGCGGCGCAGAGAGGGGACGGCTGGTGAGAGTCCCCCCGCAAGCGCGGGGAAGGTGGTCCCGGAGCCCTGGACCTGAACGGAAGTAAGGTCCGGCGTATCCCGCGTTAAGGGATTAAGCGCGGGCGCGTTGCGCCCGAAGCCAGGTGGTACCGCGGAGAAATTCGCCCTGGACCGGCACACGGTCTGGGGCGTTTTGCTATTTTATAAGGAAGCGAGTGGAACGACACAGATGAAAAAAGAACTGCCAAAGGTTTATGAGCCCCAGGAGGTGGAGGGCCGCATTTATGCCGCCTGGGAGCAGGACGGGTGTTCCCGGGGCGTCCGGGACCCCGGCAAAAAGCCCTTTACCATCGTCATGCCGCCCCCCAACGTGACGGGTCAGCTGCACATGGGCCACGCCATGGACTGCACCCTTCAGGACATCCTCATCCGCTTCAAGCGGATGCAGGGCTATGCCGCCCTCTGGGTGCCCGGCTGTGACCATGCCGGTATCGCCACGCAGGCCAAGGTGGAGGAAAATCTTCGGGAGAACGAGGGCCTCAGCCGGTACGACCTGGGCCGGGAGAAGTTTTTGGAGCGGGTGTGGGACTGGAAGGCCAAGTACGGGGCCCGCATTGTGGAGCAGCAGAAGAAGATGGGCGTCTCCTGCGACTGGGAGCGCTCCCGCTTTACCATGGACGAGGGGCTGTCCAAGGCCGTCCGGCATGTGTTCGTAAGCCTCTATGAAAAGGGGCTCATCTATAAGGGCTCCCGTATCATCAACTGGTGTCCCCACTGTGTCACCGCCCTCAGCGACGTGGAGGTGGAGTACCAGGACAAGCCCGGAAACCTCTGGCACATCCGCTACCCCATCCAGGGGGAGGAAGGCAAGTATGTCATTGTGGCCACCACCCGGCCGGAGACTATGCTGGGAGATACCGGCGTGGCCGTCAACCCCGCCGACGAGCGCTATACGGGCCTTGTGGGCAAAAAGTGCATCCTGCCCCTGGTGGGCCGGGAAATGCCCATTGTGGCCGACGAATACGTGGACCTGGAATTTGGCACCGGCTGCGTGAAAATGACCCCCGCCCACGACCCCAACGACTTTGAGGTGGGCCTGCGGCACAATCTGGAGACCATCCGGGTTCTGGACGACAGCGGCAAGGTGGTGGAGGGCTATGGGCGCTACTCCGGCATGGACCGCTATGAGGCCCGCAAGGCCATTGTGGCCGACCTGGAGGCCGGGGGCTGGCTGGTGAAGGTGGAGCCCCACCAGCACAATGTCGGCACCTGCTCCCGCTGCCACCACGACGTGGAGCCCCTGATTTCCGCCCAGTGGTTCGTAAAAATGGAGCCCCTGGCCCGCGAGGCCCTGCGGGTGGTCAACGAGGGGGAGACAAAATTCGTCCCTGAGCGCTTCTCCAAGACCTATACCAACTGGATGGAGAACGTCCGGGACTGGTGCATCTCCCGGCAGCTGTGGTGGGGCCACCGCATTCCCGCCTGGACCTGTGAGGAGTGCGGGAAAATCACCGTCTCTGAGAACGACCCCACCGAATGCCAGCACTGCCACTCCGCAAAAATCCGTCAGGAGGACGACGTACTGGACACCTGGTTCTCCTCGGCGCTGTGGCCCTTCTCCACCCTGGGGTGGCCGGAGGAAACCGAAGACCTGCGGTATTTCTATCCCACAGACGTGCTGGTCACCGGGTACGATATCATTTTCTTCTGGGTGGCCCGGATGATTTTCTCTGCCTGCGAGCACACCGGGAAGCCCCCTTTCCACACGGTCTTTATTCACGGCCTCATTCGGGACGACAAGGGCCGCAAGATGTCCAAGTCCCTGGGCAACGGCATTGACCCCCTGGAGATGGCCGAGCAGTACGGCGCGGACGCCCTGCGCTTCAATCTGGTCACCGGCAACTCCCCCGGCAACGATATGCGGTTCTACACCGAGCGCTGTGAGGCCATGCGCAATTTTGCCAACAAGATTTGGAACGCCAGCCGGTTCGTGATGATGAACCTCACCATTGACCAGTGCGCCCTGCCGGAGAAGCTGGAGCTGGAGGACAAGTGGATTTTGTCCAAGCTCAACAGCCTGATTCCCCAGGTCAGTGAGAATATGGACCGCTACGAGCTGGGCGTAGCCGCCCAGAAGGTCTACGACTTCATCTGGGACAGCTACTGCGACTGGTATATTGAGATGACCAAGGCCCGCCTCCAGGGGGAGGACCCCGCCGCCAAGGAGCAGGCCCAGCAGGTGCTGTGCTACGTTCTGTTGGAGGTCCTGAAGCTCCTGCATCCCTTCATGCCCTTTATCACCGAGGAAATCTGGCAGGCCCTGCCCCGTCGGGCCGGGGAGAAGCAGGGGTATCTGATGCTCCAGGACTGGCCCCAGGCGCGGGAGGAGCTGTCCTTCCCGGCGGAGGAGCGGGACATGGAGCTGGTCATGGACGCCATCCGGGCCGTCCGGGCTCGCCGGTCGGAGATGAACGTACCCCCCTCCAAGAAAGCGCACCTGACCGTGGCCACTCTGGAGCGGGACGCCTTTACCGCCGGTATCCCCTTCCTCAAGCGTCTGGCCCACGCCAGCGACGTGACGGTGGAGGGTACGGCTGCCGCCGGGACCTCCGACCAGGCCGCTCAGGCGGGCATGGTGGAGGTCATCACCCACGCCGCCCGGCTGTTCATGCCTCTGGCGGAGCTGGTGGACCTGGGCAAGGAGCGGGCCCGGGTGGCCAAGGAGCTGAAAAAGAACCGGGCCGAGCTGGAGAAGCTGGAGGCCAAGCTGAACAACCCCGGCTTTGTCAGCAAGGCCCCCGCCCAGGTGGTGGAGGCCGAGCGGGAGCGGGCAGAGAAGCTCCGGGCTCTGGTGGAGCAGCTGGAGCAGTCGGCGGCGGCGCTGTAAGGACGGACCATCCGCCAGAATATTCCGAGGCCCGGCGGGGATATAGACAGGAGGCAGACCATGAAGGCGATGATTGGATACTGTGGGCTGGACTGTGCGCAATGCGACGCCTATCTGGCCACCATCCACGACGATCAGGCCCTGCGGGAAAAGACCGCGAAGGCGTGGGCGGAGGCCAATCAGGCCCCCATTCTCCCAGAACACATCAACTGCGAGGGGTGCCGTGTGGACGGGGTCAAAACGGTGTACTGCGAACACCTCTGCGAGGTTCGCCAGTGTGCGCGGAAACGCGGCGCGGCGACCTGCGGGGACTGCCCGGACCTGGAGCAATGCCAGATGGTCGGGGAGATTTTTGCACAGAATCCCGACGCCCGGGACCATCTGCGGGGATAATCTGGGCGGCCGGGAACTTCCGGCTTGACAATTCCGGTATGGGGTGGTATAGTATCCCCGTCAAATTGGCCGTGACGGGGACCGGGTCCGCAGCTGCGGGACAGAGAGGGTGCGCCAAGGGCTGAAAGCGCGCCTGCCAGACAGCCGGACTTTTCAACAGACCACCCCTGAGCCGCCTGTGAACAAGCAGGCCGGGTCCGCCCGTTAGCGCGGAGAACGAAGCGGCGGCACAGCTGTGCCGCAAGCAGGGTGGAACCGTGGAGTATGATACATGCTTCACCCCTGAGACAATCAGGGGTGAAGCATATTTTTTGCATTGCCCCAAAACAGGAGGGAATATCAATGAGCGAAGAAAACAATCAGTATACCTTTGAAAACGAGACGTACCGCAAAACCTATTGGCACACCTGCTCCCACATCCTGGCCCAGGCGGTCAAGCGCCTGTACCCGGAGGTGAAGCTGGCCATCGGCCCCTCTATCGACGAGGGCTTTTACTATGACATGGACTCCCCCTTTCCCTTTACGCCGGAGATTCTGGAGCAGGTAGAGGGAGAGATGCGGAAAATCTGCAAGGAGAAGCTCAAGCTGGAGCGCTTTGAGCTCCCCCGCGACGAGGCCCGCAAGTTCATGGAGGACCGGGGGGAGCCCTTTAAGGTGGAGCTGATCGACGACCTGCCCGAGGACGCCGCCATCTCCTTCTACAAACAGGGGGAGTTCACCGACCTGTGCGCCGGGCCCCATCTGGACTCCACCGGACGGGTGAAGGGCAACGCCATCAAGCTCACTGCCTGCAACGCCGCCTACTGGCGGGGGGACTCCAACCGGGAGACCTTGCAGCGGATTTACGGCATCGCCTTCCCCAAGAAGGACGAGCTGGACGCCTATTTAGCCCGCATCGAGGAGGCCAAGAAGCGGGACCACCGCCGCCTGGGCAAGGATCTGGGCCTGTTCATGCTCCGGGATGAGGGCCCCGGCTTCCCCTTCTTCCTGCCCAAGGGCATGACCCTGAAAAACACCCTGCTGGACTACTGGAGAGAGGTTCACAAACGGTATCATTATGTGGAGATTTCCACCCCCATCATGCTCAACCGCCAGCTCTGGGAGCGCTCCGGCCACTGGGACCACTACAAAAACAACATGTACACCACCGTGATTGACGAGGTGGATTTTGCCGTCAAGCCCATGAACTGCCCCGGCGGTATGCTGGTCTACGCCAGCGAGCCCCATTCTTACCGTGACCTGCCCCTGCGGGTGGGGGAGATTGGCCTAGTTCACCGGCATGAGCTCTCCGGGGCCCTCCACGGTCTGTTCCGGGTGCGCTGCTTCAGCCAGGACGACGCCCATGTGTTCATGACCCGTGAACAGATGCAGGACGTGATTCAGGAGACGGTGCGCCTCTTTGACGAGGTCTACTCCACCTTCGGCCTGAGCTACACCATCGAGCTGTCCACCATGCCCGAGGACCACATCGGCACCGTGGAGGAGTGGGAGCGCAATCAGGATATTCTCAAGGAAGCCATCACCGGCATGGGCAAGGAGTTCGTCATCAACGAGGGCGACGGGGCCTTCTACGGCCCCAAGCTGGATTTCCATCTGGCCGACTCCCTGGGCCGGACCTGGCAGTGCGGTACCATCCAGCTGGATTCCCAGCTGCCCGAGCGCTTCGAGCTGGAGTACACCGGCGAGGACGGCCAGAAACACCGGCCCGTCATGATTCACCGGGTGGTATTGGGCTCCATTGAGCGCTTCATCGGTGTGATTACCGAGCACTTTGCCGGAGCCTTCCCGGTCTGGCTGGCCCCCGTACAGGTGAAGGTCCTGCCGGTGACCGACCGGGCCGCCGAGTACGCGGGCACCGTGGCCGGCGCCCTGGACGGCAAGGGCTTCCGGGTGGAGGTGGACCACCGCAGCGAGAAGATTGGCAAAAAGATTCGGGAGGCCACCTTGGAGAAGGTGCCCTATATGCTGGTGGTAGGGGACCGGGACATGGAGAACGGCACCGTCTCCGTCCGCCACCGCACCGGCGAGGACCTGGGGGCCATGAGCCTGGACGCCTTCGCCGCCCTGCTCCAGAGCGAGGTGGACAGCAGGGAGATCAAATAACCCGGACCAATTTCTCAAAAGTCGGGATTTCCCTGGTAAAAAGTTTTGATTCGTGGTATGGTAATAGTATCCACATAAAAGGAGGATTTTTTTCACATGGATGAAAAGCAAAAGACCCCCGGCGAGCTCCGCCGGGAAGCCCTCTTCCACCAGCCCAAGAACGGCTGGGACCGCCTGAGTCAGGCCGAGGAGGGGGAGCTGAACGCCTATTGTGAGGACTACAAGCACTACCTGGACGCCGCTAAGACCGAGCGGGAGGCCGTCACCGAGGCCGTCCGTCTGGCCCAGGCCAAGGGGTTCAAGCCCTTCACCCGTGGCATGGCCATCCAGCCCGGCGACAAGCTCTACCGGGTGAACCGGGGCAAGGCCGTCATGCTGGCGGTGGTGGGGAACAAGTCCCTCAGCGAGGGCGTCAACATCGGCGCCGCCCACATCGACTCCCCCCGCCTGGACCTGAAGCCCACCCCCCTCTATGAAGAGAACGAGATGGCGTTCTTCAAAACCCACTATTACGGCGGCATCCGCAAGTACCAGTGGGTGGCCATTCCCCTGGAGCTCCACGGGGTCCTCGCCCTGAAGGACGGCTCCACAGTCCAGGTGGCCATTGGAAACAACCCCGGCGACCCGGTCTTTACCGTAGACGACCTGCTGCCCCACCTGGGGGCCGAGCAGTCCAAGAAGCCCCTGGGGGAGGCCATTCCCGCCGAGACTCTGAACGTGCTGGTGGGCAGCCGCCCCTTCAAGGACGACGAGGGCTCCGACCGGGTGAAGCTGGCCATTTTGGACCTGCTCAACCAGAAGTATGGTATTGTGGAGGCCGACTTCATCTCCGCCGAGCTGGAGGTGGTGCCCAATTTCAAGGCCTCCGACCTGGGCTTTGACCGTTCCTTCATCGGGGCCTACGGCCACGACGACCGGGTGTGCGGCTATGCCTGTCTGGCGGCACTGCTGGACCTGGGCACTCCGGAGCGCACCGCCGTATGTATGCTGGCCGACAAGGAGGAAATTGGCTCCACCGGCGTGTCCGGCATGAAGTCCGCCGCCTTTGATACCTTCATGAGCGACCTGTGTGACGCCCAGCGGGTGCAGCTCAAGGTGTGCTATGAGCATTCCTTCTGCCTGTCCGCCGACGTGACCGCCGCCTATGACCCCAACTTTGCCGACGTGTACGAGAAGCGCAACAGCGCCTATATCAACTACGGCATGGGCCTGTGCAAATACACCGGCTCCCGGGGCAAGAGCGGGGCCTCCGACGCCTCCGCCGAGCTGGTGGGCTATGTCCGCCGGGTGCTGGACGAGGCCGGCGTGGCCTGGCAGATGGCCGAGCTGGGCAAGGTGGACGCCGGCGGCGGCGGAACCGTGGCCTGCTATATGGCCGAGCGGGACATTGATACCCTGGACGCGGGCGTGCCCGTGCTGAGTATGCACGCCCCCTTCGAGACAGTCTCCAAGCTGGATTGCTATATGACCTACCGTGGCATGAAGGCCATCTATGAGGCGAAGTAAGGACTGGTAGTTATCATCGTACAAGCATGGTGAATCCGGCTTCTAAGGTTCATGACAGCACAAAAACAGGCCCCAAGCGGCTCCCTCCCGCGCCGGAACTCCGGCGGGCGGGGGACCACTTGGGGCCTGCGGCTTTCTTTTTGCGAAAAAACAGCCGTTCTCTTCCAAAGAACGGCAGAAAACACTTGACAATTGTGGGAAAAGCATGGTATACTGATGTGCTTGAATGCCCAATTGCACGAATCAAAGGCACACCCATTCTAAAAACAGTCTACCACGAGCAGCGGAAAAGTGCAAGAGGGAATGTTGAAATTATAGTCCACGCGCCCGGGCGTTTGCAGACGGAAACGCCGCCCCTTTTTGTCTGAATTGCCGAACAAGCAGCAGCATGGGCGGGGAAAGCCCCCGAAAAACCAGGGAAATTCCCGCCCGCAGTAAAGAAAACGAGGTGTTTTTTCTACGATGATGGTCAAGGACGTCTACTACGGCAAGACCCTCCGCAAGAGCTATGCCCGCCATGAGGAAATCCTGGATATGCCCAACCTGCTGGAGGTGCAGAAGCACTCCTACCAGTGGTTCCTGGAAAAGGGGCTTCAGGAGGTCTTTAAGGATGTGGCCTCCATCACCGACTACGCCGGGAATCTGGAGCTCTCCTTCATCAGCTACTCCATGAACGAGCCCCCCAAGTACAACGTGGAGGAATGCAAGGCCAGGGACGCCACCTATGCCGCGCCCATCAAGGTGATGGTCCGCCTGCGCAACAAGGAGACGGAGGAAATCAAGGAGCAGGAGATTTTTATGGGGGATTTCCCCCTGATGACCGAGTCGGGCTCCTTCGTAATCAACGGGGCGGAGCGGGTCATCGTCTCCCAGATTGTCCGCTCTCCGGGTATCTACTACTCCCGCACCGAGGATAAGGCCGCCAACGTCACCTATGCCTCCACGGTGATTCCCTACCGGGGCGCGTGGCTGGAGTACGAGACGGACTTGTCCGACCTGTTCTATGTGCGCATTGACAAGAACCGCAAGCTGCCGGTGACCTGCCTCATCCGCGCGGTGGGCCCCAAGACCGACGGGGAGATTCTGGAGCTCTTCGGGGAGGACCCCCGCATTGTGGCCACCCTGGAGAAGGACGCCTGCAAGACCTACGAGGAGGCCCTGCTGGAGATTTACCGAAAGCTCCGCCCCGGCGAGCCCCCCACGGTGGACTCCGCCGAGACGCTCATCAACGGCCTGTTCTTCGACCCCCGGCGGTATGACCTGTCCGCCGTGGGCCGGTACAAGTTCAACAAAAAGCTGGCTATCTGGAGCCGACTGAACGGTCAGAAGCTCCTTCAGCCGGTGGCGGACCCCGCCACCGGGGAGATCATTGCCGAGCCCGGCGAGATTCTCACCCGTGAGCGGGCCATGGAGCTGGACGCCAAGGGCGTCAACGAGGCCGTCTTGGACCTGGACGGGACGGCGCTCAAGGTGTTCTCCAACCACATGGTGAACATGAAGGACTTTGTGGACTTCGACCCGGAGGAATACGGCGTCACCGAGCGGGTGCGCTACACCGTCCTCCAGGACCTGCTGGCCCAGTACCAGGGCGAGGACCTGATTGAGGCCGTCAAGGACCACCTGGACGACCTGATTCCCAAGCACATCATTGTGGACGATATCATGGCGTCCATCAATTACCTCAACTGTCTGGCCCACGGGGTGGGCAATGCCGACGACATCGACCACCTGGGCAACCGCCGCCTGCGCTGCGTGGGCGAGCTGCTCCAGAATCAGTTCCGCATCGGCTTCTCCCGCATGGAGCGGGTGATCCGGGAGCGCATGACCATCCAGGACTTGGACATCGTCACCCCCCAGTCCCTGATTAACATCCGCCCCGTCACCGCCTCCATCAAGGAGTTCTTCGGTTCCTCCCCCCTGAGCCAGTTCATGGACCAGACCAACCCCCTGGCGGAGCTCACCCATAAGCGGCGCATGTCCGCCCTGGGCCCCGGCGGTCTGAGCCGGGACCGGGCCTCCTTCGACGTGCGGGACGTTCACTACAGCCACTACGGCCGTCTGTGCCCCATCGAGACGCCGGAAGGTCCCAACATCGGCCTGATTTCCTATCTGGCCTCCTATGCCCGCATCAACCGGTACGGCTTCATTGAGTCCCCCTATCGAAAGGTGGATAAGGCCACTGGCCGCGTCACCGAACAGGTGGACTATATGACCGCCGACGTGGAGGACCAATTCATCATTGCCCAGGCCACCGAGCCTGTGGACGAGAACGGCTGTCTGGTCAACAGCCGCATCACCTGCCGCCACCGCAGTGAGATTATCTCGGTGGACCGGGACCAGGTGGACTATATCGACGTATCCCCCAAGATGATGTTCTCCATCGCCACCGCCATGATTCCCTTCCTGGAGAACGACGACGCCAACCGGGCCCTCATGGGCGCCAACATGCAGCGGCAGGCGGTGCCCCTGCTGACCACCGAGGCCCCCGTGGTGGCCACCGGCCAGGAGCACAAGAACTGCATCGACTCCGGCGTAGCCATCCTGGCCGAGGAGGACGGCGTCATTACCAAGGTTTCCTCTGAGTATGTGACGGTGCGCTATGACGGCAAGGGGCTCAAGGAGTACAAGCTCATTAAGTTCCTGCGCTCCAACCACACCACCTGCATCAACCAGCGCCCCATCGTCACAGTGGGACAGCGGGTAGTCAAGGGGGAGGTCATTGTAGACGGCCCCTCCACCTGCAACGGCGAAATTGCCCTGGGCAAGAACATCCTCATGGGCTTCATGACCTGGGAGGGCTACAACTACGAGGACGCCATCCTGCTCAACGAGCGCATGGTCAAGGAGGACGTGTTCACCTCCATTCATATCGAGGAGTATGAGACGGAATCCCGCGACACCAAGCTGGGGCCGGAGGAAATCACCCGGGACATCCCCAACGTGGGCGAGGACGCCCTGAAGGACCTGGACGAGCGGGGCATCATCCGCGTGGGCGCGGAGGTCCGGGCCGGGGACATTCTGGTGGGCAAGGTCACCCCCAAGGGAGAGACCGACCTGACCGCCGAGGAGCGTCTGCTGCGGGCCATCTTTGGCGAGAAGGCCCGGGAGGTCCGGGACACCTCCCTCAAGGTGCCCCACGGCGAGAGCGGCATCATTGTGGACGCCAAGGTGTTCACCCGGGAAGCCGGCGACGAGCTGGGGCCCGGCGTCAACCAGGTGGTCCGTGTCTACATCGCCCAGAAGCGGAAAATCTCCGTGGGCGACAAGATGGCAGGCCGCCACGGCAACAAGGGCGTCGTCTCCCGGATCCTGCCCCAGGAGGATATGCCCTTCCTCCCCGACGGCACCCCC
>CAJUDT010000054.1 GCA_910585415.1 uncultured Flavonifractor sp. | reverse complement strand
CGTTTCGGCCCTCGCCAGAAGTCTACCAAATGTCTACCAAGGGAACATTTCCCGCCAATACCCGCCTGTTTTCTCTGGATTTCCTCCTATTTCCCTCCCTTTAGCATGTCTGAAAGGGGCGTCATACGCCACTAACCGTCGATTTGACGGAGGATATGCTTTCTGGACCCTCAAAATTGAAAAGGAGGAAATCCAAATGAGAAACCTCAAGCGGGCTCTCAGCCTGGCTCTGGCCGCAATCATGCTTCTGGGCATGATGGTCATCGGCGCCAGCGCTGTTGATGCCTATGACGATTTCACCGATAAGGCTGACATCGTCAACAAGGACGCTGTTGCGATGCTCACCACGCTGGGCATTGTCAACGGCAAAGAAGACGGGTCCTATTTTGACCCCACCGGCGACGTGACCCGTGCCGAGATGGCGAAGATGATCTCCGTCATCCTGAACAAGGGCGCTGACATCAACTCCCAGTATGCTGGGATGAACAGCGGCCTGACCGACGTGAGCAGCAACTGGGCCGCTGGCCACATCAATTACTGCTACACGCTGGACATCATTGCCGGCCGCGGCGACGGCAAGTTTGACCCCACCGCGCAGGTTACCGCCGTTGAGGCGGCCAAGATGCTGCTGGTGGCCGCTGGTTATGATGCCAGCATTGAGGGCCTGACCGGTGCTTCCTGGTCCTTCAACACCTCCGCCCTGGCTTCCCGCCTGAACATTTTTGACGGGTACACCAAGGACCTGCAGGCTGTGCTGAACCGCGACGATGCCGCGCTGCTGATTTACAACGCGCTGGACATCGAGCTGATTCAGAAGTATGAGGATGGCTATGCCATCGAGTTCAACGACAGCCGTACCGTGCTCTCCTTCTACTATGGCGTGTATAAGCTGACCGGCGTGGTGCTGTCCAACCAGTATGCCGCTGTGAACCGCACTGGCATTGACGACACCAACGTCGACGGCAAGACCCTGCTGGGCAACGTCCGTGAGTACGCCTCCACCACCCTGAACACCACCAACGGCCAGGGCTACATTGAGCACGAGGGTACCATCAACTTCAATGTTGAGACTCCTGTCGAGCTGATCGGCAAGACCATTATGATGTATGTCCGCAAGACCACCATTCTGGCCAACTCTCAGGTGCTGGGTGTCTATCTGGACGAGTCCCTGAACAACATCAAGGAGACCGATGCCCGCGTCAGCGACATGAGCGACTTCCTGAAGGGCACCGGCATGGCCGTGGATGCCGATACCGAGTACTATGTGAACTACCAGTTCAACGGCCGCGGCGCGACTGGCCGTACCGAGGCTGGCAAGTACATGATGCTCAACGACACCGATAAAACCCATGGCCTCAACGCCATCAAGACCAGCGACGATATGCTGGACAACCGCAACGGTGTTGAGCTGACCGTGATTGACAACGACGACGACGGTCTGGCTGAGTACGTGCTGTACATCCAGGAGGACCTGACCGAGATCGCCACCATCAACGAGAAGGACAAGACCGTCCGTTTCCTGAACGACAACAACAAGTGGATCACCCGCTACAATCAGGGCCGCGCCATCGACTTTGACGATGTGGACCTGTACGACGGCGCTGCGGAAGGCGACCTGGTTCTGGTGCGCACCTACGGCGGCCACTGGTATGTGACTGAGCCCGAGGTTGTCTCCGGCGAGATGGAGTCCTATTCCTCCAACAAGACCACTGAGCAGTGGATCAAGGTGAACGGCGAGACCTACAAGCCCTCCTTCATCGAGACTACCGCTGGCCAGAGCGTGGATGACGTCCACACCTTCGACGTGGCCCGCTGCGCCAAGACCACCACTGGCAGCGACAAGACCAACTCCTACGAGTCCGTGCTGTGGGACCTGAGCTATGACTTCTATCTGGACAGCAACGGCTATGTGGCCGCTTTCAAGCCCACCGAGAAGGCCAAGTCCAACTATGCTCTGATTCTGAACTCCGGCTACAACCCCGGCGTGTATGCTTCCGATGCCTCCGGCAAGGTCACCGCTCTGCTGGCTGACGGCACCGAGGGCACCTACGAGCTGAACTTCTCCGCTTCCGCGAAGAACGTTGGTGAGCAGGTTCTGGGCGCCGCCGCTTACACCAAGGAAGCTGGCGTACAGGAGCTGAAGGGCTTCCTGGGTACTGACTACACCGATAACTCCGATACTCGTCCCTGGACTACTAAGCAGGTCAATGCTCAGATCTTTACTGATAGTAACAAGTCTGCTAATGACTATCTTGCCGGTATGGCTAAGGGCTTTGTTGTGACCTACAGCCTGAACGACAACGGCGTCCTGACCATCAAGTCCATCGTTGGTTCCGCTCAGACTGGTCCTAAGACCGGTTGGAGCATTGGCGACAGCGATTTGACCACTACTCCTATGGCCGCTATTCCTCAGACTGACGGTGCGTACAACAACGGTTCTGCCCGGCTGAAATACGACGTTAACGGTGCTGACGCTGGCCGTCTCGCCATTGACGAGGACACCGTGGCCTTCTACTACACAGTCGTTTCTGGCAAGACCAAGTACGGCGTGGCTACTGGCTACTCCAACATGAGCAATGTTAAGGATAACACGAACTTCATCGTCAAGCTGGTTGGCAACACCGACTTGGTTGACATGGTCCTCTTCGACGCCGAAGGCGTGGCTGTTCAGAAGAACTACGCTCTGATTCTGGGCCGCAACACCCATTCCACCTCCGGCAAGAACATCGAGCTGGACGTGGTGCTGCATGACGGCACTGTGAGCACCCTGACCATCAGCCGCGACAACTACGAGGATATGAACCTGGATGACGTGGACAGCGATAACAACGGTCGCTACTTCCTGGTTTATGCCTACACCACCAACGCTGACGGCATCTCTACCCTGAGCACTGTGGACCCCAACATCGTGATTGGTAACAACACTGACCATGGCTATGGCATGCGCCTGACCAACCAGACTGTGGCCTTTGCCGACTTCCTGAACGACACTACGCATGGCAAGTTCACCAAGACCAACTACAAGGAGTCCTACAGCATCCCCACCAACACTCTGGTTATCGACGTGACTGATACCGATAACGTGAGCACCAACGGCACCATTCCCACCAACCGTCCTGTTCACACCATCCTCATCCTGGATGCCAAGAACACCGACAAGGTCATCGCCGCTTTCGTGTGGGATCTGGATGCTGATGAGGAAGATACCTGGCGCGGTGCTACTCCCACGACTCCCCCCGTGAACCAGGGTGATTTCAAGGCTGTTCTGAAGAACGGCAAGTTCACCTACGAGAATGCTCCTGCAAATGCGACCCTTGACGATTACCTGGCTGTTCTTCAGGCCATGGTGGGTGAGAATTGGACCATCAAGAGCGCTCATCAGAACAATGCCGGTGTGGTGGATAGCATCACTGTCGAGAACAAGAGTGGCATCTCCACCACTTACACCCTGGCGGACAACACCGACGCGAATGGCTACATGAACCCCATCACTATCGTGAAGCCCAACCGTGGTGAAACAGTCACCGTGAAGCCCATTGTCACTAACGTGAATGATCAGGGTGGCAGCCTGGCGGCTGGTGGTGATCCCAGCTTTGGAAACTCGATGCAGGGCATTGATCCCGACCAGGTGGATAAACTTACTGCTGTTAAGGTTGATCTGCCCCTCGCCGCTGGCCGCTTCTATGCTGTGGAAGAGACCAACAGCGCCTTGGCTACCTGCCATGTGAGCGCGACCGACGGCACCGCTGGCGAGAGCAACGGCAAGTATATCAAGTTCGCTACTTTGACAGTTGGTAGCTCACCGGAAGCCAACGACCGCACTCCCAAGCTGAATGTTCTGGTTACTAATGACGGTGAGCCCATCACTCTGAAGGTTTACAGCCACAACGTACAGCTCTTTGATGCAGCTGATTCCCAACAGACCGATCGCGGCAACAACTGGATGAAGATGTGGGTGAGCGACGGCTCTACTGGATACACCGAGATTGCCAAGAGCGATCTGACCCTTGAGTACACCATTACCATCGACACCACTGGCATTACCTTCAGCGCCCCCTAATCGCAAACTTACGAAACCCCCGGAGAATTTCTCCGGGGGTTTCCCCTTGCTCAAATCATCGTCATACCCACATCATGGATAAGCATATCGGTACTGTTCTGAACATTGACCCGCAGGCACACACTGCCCCCCTGCCTTGGAAGTCCGGTCAAGGAAAACTCCGTCTCGGTACAGGCGGTCCCCCGGCAGTCCACCGTTTCCCGGCTTCCGGTTTTGCTGAGGGCCGTAAAGGCCCCGCTCCCCCGCTGGAACGCACACCCCACTGTCCCCCCGGAGTGCCGCACCCACACCCGCAGGGACCGGAACGGCTCCGCTGGCTGGGCCGCAGTGGTAATCGTACCGCTGGTCCCGCCCTTGGATGTGCAGGTCACTTTATACCCAAAGCCGCTCCCCCCTTTTGCCTGATACAGCCACATCCGGTCGTGGGTTCGCTTCACCCGGATGGTATATACCGTCCCCTTTTTCAGTGTCAGCTTAGGCCGGAAGGTATAGGCCGCAACGCTCCCGGTCAGGGTCCGGGTTTCACTCCAGAGAGAGGCATTGCCCTCCAGAATGGAAACCTCCGCCCCATAGTTCTCCGAGGGCACCCCCATCATATAAAGGCTGAGTGTCTCCAATATCCCGTTGCCGGAGGCGGTAAAATTTTGGTCCGCGCGGTTCGTGCCATTGGAATAGGACATAAACAGAGAGGTGTCCGTACCGTAGGCATGCTCAAAGCTGCTCAGCCCCACCGTGTCCAGCAGCACCCCGCCGCCGTCCTTCATGCCGCATCCGCCGGTTAGCGTGAGCGCGTCCCCGGTACGGAAGCTGTCAAAGAGCAGCCCCCGTCCGGCGGGCAGTTTTTTCCCCCCGGCATGGGCGCTGAGACGGCTTTGTAAAGCCTCATAGCCCATCCGCGCCGCCGCGTCCTCCAGCCACCCCCGGGCGGTTTCCGCCGCAGCAAAGCGGGGGTCCAGAGCCCCAAAGGCCCCGTCGATTTTGGCAAAATCCTGGTTGAAGTCGGTCCGCAGGAAATTGTCTCCCGGCTCCCACTGATGGAGCCCGATGTTGGATGTAAATTGTGCCATTTGGCATCCCTCCTTTACAAAGATGGGAGGAATCCCGCTAAATGTTGCCTGTTTGCATACAACTTTTACCAAAAACCGTTCTCCCACCGCGCCCATTTCGTCCCTGGAACGGGGATTGTCCCCAGAGGCTTGATGTGGTATACTTAAGCTGTGCGCTCACACTGTTTCTTGAAAAGGAGGACGCCATTCCTATGACACTCACGGAACAGACCATTTTACTCCAAGCGCCCAACCCGGCGGCGGCAGAAAACGGGCGGAAGCTCTCCAAAAAGGGCAGCTTCTCCGCCCTGCACAAGACAGCGGACGAGACCCTCTACTGGGGGGAGTGCGCCGGGAGCGGCAAGAATCCCTATCATGTCTCCATTGACTGGAGCGACCCAACCGCGCCGGTGTGCCGCTGCTCCTGTCCCAGCCGTCAATTCCCCTGCAAGCACGCCCTAGGGCTCATGTTCGAGCAGCTGTCCGGAAAACCCTTCCCTGTGGCCGAAATCCCCCCGGACATCGCCGAAAAACGGGCCAAGCAGGCCGCCCGCGCCGCCAAAAAGGACACCGCAGCACCTCCCAAGCCCAAAAAGCCCAACGCCGCCGCCCAAAAGAAGAAGCTCGCCCGCCAGCTGGAGGGCCTGGACATGGCCGGACGGATGGTGGAGGACCTGCTCTGTGCCGGAGTGGGCTCTCTGGCGGGCAGCTCCGCCCAGGCCTTCGACAAGCTGGCCAAGGACCTGGGGAGCAGCTACCTCACCGGCCTGCAAACCGCCTTTACCCGCATCGCCCTGGCGGTACGGACCGTCCAAAAGGACCCCAAGCAGGCGGACGCCGCCTATGCCGAAGCTCTGAACAGCCTCATTTTTCTCCGCTCGGTCATCAAAAAGTCCAGGAGCTTTCTTCAGGAAAAGCTCAACGCGGAGTCCTATTCCGCCGAGGACACGGTGCTCTTCGAGGCCCTGGGCGGTGTATGGAAGCTGGAGGACCTCCAGGCCATTGGAGCCTTTCGGGAAAACGCCCGTCTGGTCCAGCTCTCCTTTGACGTGGCCTTCGACGAGGCGAAACGAGAGTACATCGAACGGGGCTGGTGGCTGGACCTGGACAGCGGACGCATCGACCAGACCCTGAACCTCCGCCCCGCCAAGGCCCTCAAGTACGTCAAGGGGGACGACAGCCGCTTTGACCTGCTGGAGGTCCCCCTACTCTGCACCTACCCCGGCGAGGGCAACTGCCGCATCCGCTGGGAGCACGCCTCCACCCGCCCCCTGACCGAGGCGGAGCGTACCTCCCTCCCCGCCCTGGCCCAGCCGGACCTGGCGGCGGCGGTGAAGCTCACCAAGAATCAGATTAAAAACACCCTCCTCCCCAAATTCCTGGCGGTGCTGGTCCCCATCGGACGCCTGGGCGCCGTGGGAGAGGCCTTTGTGCTGGAGGACCCCAAGGGCGCCCGCATCGTCCTCCGGGACCGGCCGGCCGACGGACCGGACCACGCCTCCACCGGGCGTCTGGCCCTGCTGCCGGAGGAAGTCCCCCCAGGCAGCGCCCTGTTCGGCCTGATGTTCTACGACGAGGCGGACCATTCCCTCTGCCTGCACCCCTACAGCCTAGTGACCGGGACGCATATCGTCCGGCTGCACTATTAAGGAGGCGGTATCCATGAATTTACAACCTCTTTACACCCTCAAGGAGCGCCTGGAGCAGGCCGCCATTGCCGGGACCGGCCTCCTGGGGGAGGATTTCCGCCTCCAGCGGGCGGCGGAGGCCCTGAAACCCCTGGCCGCGGCCAGCCCGGTCTTTGCCAAGCTGGACGGAGGCTTGCAAGCGCTCCGCTCCGCCCCGGCGGCGGAGCGGGGCGGGCTGCTGCTGGATTTGCTGGCCCTCACCGACGCGGTGGTGTACACCCAGGGAAAAACCGGCATCGACGGGGATTTGGAGCCCCTCTCCCCGGTGGGCGGAACCTGCCAGCCCATTTCCTACGGCCAGATGCAGCCCCTCATTACCGCCCTCACCACCACCGGCGGCGGGAGAATGGAAATCATCAAGAGCACCTATGAGTCCCACCCGGAGTATTTCTCCGATTTCCGCGTCCTCCCCGCCCTGGTATCCGGCCTGAGGGACAGCTATGGGGAGATTGCCGACCTCAACGCCGTCATCCTCCGGCACGCGGGCCCCGCCGCTCTGCTCCTGCTCAAGCGGGACTTTGACCCCGCCGGAAAGCGGGAGATGGCCCGCCGTGTGGAGGTCATTGCCGCTTTGGAGGGCCCCGCCGTCACCCCCTGGCTGCTGGAAATCCTCCCCCAGGCCAAGAAGGAGGTACGGACCGCCGTACTGGCCGCCCTGGGGACGGACCCGGCCAACGCCCCCCTGCTGCTGGACCTGGTCAAAACCGAACGGGGCGCAAACCGGGACGCCGTCCTGACCGCCCTGGCCCGGCAGGAGGGAGAAGCTGCCCAGGCCTTCTGGACCCAGGAGCTGGCGCAAAAGCCCGAGTCCATCCAATTCCTCCAGGCCTCCAACACGGACCTATCCATCGCGCTGGTGACCTCCGGCCTCAAGGCGCGGCTGGAACGGTTCCTCGGCGGCGAGACCCACCCCAAACGGGAGGAATGGGAGGAAATTACCACATGGTGCCAGGCCCTTGGTCAAAAGGACTCCCCCGCCATGCTGGACTTCTGGCGCTGGGCGGACGAGCACATGGAGGCCATCGACCAAATCCGTGGCGTCAAGAACCACACGCCGTTTTTGGGCGTACAGCTCACCGACCAGCTCCGGGGCATTATGCGGAAAACCGGCCCCGGCCCCCTGCGGGATTACTGCCTGAACCTCTGGGACAGCCACCCGTCCATGACCCGCTATCTGCACATCAGCTTTCAGGCGGCCCTCCTGTCCCGCCCGGCGGCGGAGGTGTTTGAGAAATACTCCCCCTGCCTGCTGGCAGAGGACGCCCGCCTGGACGCGGAGCATCGGAAGAGCCTCCAGGCCGTCCTTCTGCGGGCCCTGGGGGAGGTCGCCTGGAATCTCCAGATGGAGCGCTACATCCTGGACGGCAGCTTTTCCCTCGCCGAGCCTCTGGACGCCCGCTGGTTCCCCCTGCTGATTCGCGCCAACGGGGATAGGGTCCTGTTCCGGTTGATACACCCCATGGAGGACCCCGCCCTTATGGAGCAGGTGGGAAAGTACTTCCACTACCGGGCCACCCACAGCGCCCGGGACTACTGGGGCCTGCGGGGGTACATCGACATACTGTGCATATGCGGCTGGACCGATTGGGCGGGCCTCCTGCCCGCCGCCCTCCAGCACATGGAGCCGCTCCATCTGCACACAACCATCGACCTTTTGAACCACCTGCCCATCTCCGCCGGGGAGAAGGCCGTTCAGCTCCAGGCAATCACCGAGCTGGTCTGGAAGGGGTCCATCAAGCCCAAAAGCGGGCGCTGGCCCGATTTGCAGGTCCGGCAGGCCATCGACGCCTGGGCCAAGGAATAAAGGAGGGAACACACCATGTCGGATAAAAATGTACAGCGCCTCCCGGCGGAGGAGCTGTTTCAACGAGAATTGGACGCCCTGATTGCCGCGGAGACTGACCCCATCCCCACGGGCTGGCGGATGTCCCCCAGGTCGGTGCTCACCTACATCACCGGCGGAGCACAGGTCAAAGGGGTGGACATCACCCCCAAATACATGGGCAACCGGAGGCTGGTGGAAATCGCCATTGCCACCCTGGTCACCGACCGGGCCCTGCTGCTGATTGGCGAGCCGGGCACCGCCAAGAGCTGGCTCAGCGAGCACCTGTGCGCCGCCGTCAACGGGGACTCCACCAAGGTGGTCCAGGGCACCGCCGGAACCACCGAGGAACAGATTCGCTATTCCTGGAATTACGCCATGCTCATTGCCAAGGGCCCCTGCCCGGAGGCCATGGTGAAGAGCCCGGTGTACCGGGCCATGGAGACGGGCTCGGTGGCCCGCCTGGAGGAAATCTCCCGCTGCGCCAGCGAGGTCCAGGACGCCCTGATTTCCATCCTGTCGGAAAAGCGCCTCAGTGTCCCGGAGCTGGGCTTGGAGGTCCCCGCTCAGAAGGGCTTTTCGGTGATTGCCACCGCCAACACCCGGGACAAGGGGGTCAACGACATGTCCGCCGCTCTGAAACGCCGGTTCAACATCGTCATTCTCCCCACCCCCTCGGACCTGGAAACTGAGCTGGAAATCGTCCGCACCCGCGTGGAGCAGCTCTCCACCGGGCTGGATCTGAACGCCAGCCAGCCGGAGGGGGACACGGTGGAGCAGGTGGTCACCATCTTCCGGGAGCTCCGGGCGGGGGCCACCCTGGACGGCAAGCAGAAGCTCAAGGCCACCTCCGGGGTCCTCTCCACCGCCGAGGCCATCTCCCTGCTGGCCAACTCCATGGCCCTGGCCGGGAGCTTCGGGGACGGGCGCATCACCCCCGCCGACCTGGCCGCCGCCCTACAGGGCGCGGTGGTCAAGGATGAGGACAAGGACAAGGTGTACTGGAAGGAATATCTGGAGAACGTCATGAAAAAACGGGGCAGCGCCTGGCTTCCCCTCTACCGGGCCTGTCGGGAGCTCAACGGGTGATGGGCGGCCCTGCGCTGTTTGGCGTGCGCCACCTGTCCCCGGCGGCGGCTTTCCATCTGCGCCGGGCTCTGGACCAGGCCCAGCCCGCCCTGGTGCTGGTGGAGGGCCCCAGCGACCTCAACGACCAAATGCAGTGGCTCTGCCACCCGGAGACTCGGTTTCCCGCCGCCATTCTGGCCTATACCCAGACGCCTCCCGTGCGCACCCTTCTCTATCCCCTGGCGGTCTACTCCCCAGAAGTGCAGGCCATTCTGTGGGCCCACGAGCACGGGGTGCCCTGCCGCTTTATGGACCTGCCCTCGTCGGTCTTTTTGGCCCTGTCCCCGGAGGAGGACCCCTCAGCGCCCGGCGGGGATGACGGCCCCCAGGATGGGGCGGAGCGCACCACCGAGAGCGTATACCGCCGCCTGGAGACCCTCACCGGCGAGGACCACGACACTTTCTGGGAGCGGCGCTTTGAGCAGCTGGAGGGGGACTACGCCTCCGCCGCCAACACCTTTGGCCGGGAGCTGCGCGCGGCCTCCCTGGACAGCCCCCGCCATCAGGCCGAAACCCTGGTGCGGGAGGCCTACATGAAACGGGTCATTGCCCAGGCCATTTCCTCCGGCGTCCCGGCGGAGCGGATTTTTTGCGTGTGCGGCGCCTTCCACGTGGCGGGGCTGGAGGAAAACGCCCCCATGACCGACGAGGAAGCGGCCGCTCTCCCCCGCGCGGACGCCGCCGCCACCCTCATGCCCTACTCCTATTACCGCCTGTCCTCCCGCTCCGGGTATGGGGCGGGCAACAAGGCCCCGGCCTATTTTGAGCTCCTGTGGGAGGCCCTCCACGGCGGCGGGCCGGGAGAGACGCCCTACCTCTACCTCACCCGGCTGGCGGCGGCCCACCGGAAGGCGGGCAACCTCACCTCCTCCGCCGAGGTCATTGAGGCGGCCCGGCTGGCCCAGACCTTAGCGGCCCTGCGGGGGAGCCGGTACCCCACCCTCCGCGACCTGCGGGACGCCAGTGTGTCTACCATGGGGCACGGGGCCTTTTCCGAACTGGCCCTGGCGGCGGCGGACACGGAGATTGGGAAAACCATCGGCTTTCTCCCAGAAGGGGTCAGCCGTACCTCCGTCCAGGAGGATTTTTACCGGCAGCTCAAGGCCCTCCGCCTGGAGAAATTCCGCGCCGCGGAGCTCCAGCGGCTGGACCTGGATTTGCGGGAGAAGCTGAATGTCAAATCCCAGCTGGCCGCGCTGGCGGACCTGCGGCGGTCCTTCTTCCTCCACCGGCTGCGGGTGCTGAATATCCATTTCGCCTCCCTGCTCCCCTCCCGGCAGGAGGGGGCCAACTGGGGGGAATATTGGGACCTGCGCTGGACCCCGGAGGTGGAGATTGAAATCGTAGAATCCGCCCTGCTGGGGGACACCATCGAGGGCGCCGCCGCCTACGCCCTGAAGGAGCGGGCGGAGGAAAGCACCTCCATTGCCCAGGCCGCCGCCATATTTGAGGACGCCTTCCTGTGCGGAATGCCCGCCGCCGCCCAGCACGCCCTGGCGGTGCTCCAGGGCCTGAGCGTGGACGCCGCCGCCCTGGCGGACGTGGCCGAGACGGCCCATCGGCTCTCCTATGTGGTGCGCTTCGGGGACCTGCGGCGGTTTGACGCCGCGCCGGTGGAACCCCTCATCCGACAGCTCTATCTCCGGGCCTGCCTCACCCTGGCGGACGCCTGTATCTGCGACGTCAAGGCCGCTCCGGCGGTCACACTGGCCATGGACCGGCTCAACACCCTCCAGCTCAACCATACGTTCCTGGAGGGGGACCGCTGGCTGTCCCTGCTGGCGGAGCTCTCCGACCGGGACGACCTGAACACCCGCTGCTCCGGCTTTGCCATGGCCATCCTTCTGGAGCGCGGAGAGGTGGACGAAGAGCTCTTGGCCCGGGAGGTGGCCCGGCGGCTCTCCCCCGGCGTCCCCGCCGAGCTGGGAGCCGGTTGGTTCGAGGGGCTGGCGGGGAAAAACCGCTATGCCCTCATTGCCCGTCTGTCCCTGTGGCGGCACCTGGACGGCTACCTCAGCGGTCTGGACGAAGCGGCCTTCCGGCGGGCGCTGGTGTTCCTCCGCCGGGCCTTTGCGGACTTCTCCCCCAAGGAAAAGAACGACATCGCGGAAAACCTGGGGGAAATCTGGGGCGTGAATCCCCAGCAGGCGGCGGAAAGCCTCATGACGGACTTGACCGCCGGGGAGCAGGAGCTTCTCAGCGGCCTGGACGAATTTGATTTCGACAATATCTGAGGGGGAGGGAATCCAATGACACAACAAGAACAGCTCTCCCGCTGGCGGCTGATTCTGGGCGCGGAGACTGAGGACGCCTTTGCCAGCATGGGGGCCGGGGGGCTCTCCCAGGAGGAACTTTTGATGGACTCCGCCCTGGGGGCCATCTACGGCGGACCCGCCGAGAGCTTTGGCGGAGCGGGGCGGGGGCCCTCCTCCCCCCACATCTCCAAATGGCTGGGGGACCTGCGGACCCTCTTTGACCAGGAGACGGTGGCGGTGGTCCAGAACGACGCCATTGAGCGCAAGGGCCTGACGCAGCTTCTGCTGGAGCCGGAATTGCTGGAAAATCTGGAGCCCGACCTGAATTTAGCCTCCACCCTGCTGATGCTCAAGGACCAGATTCCCAAAAAATCCAAGGAGTCCGCCCGGGCGTTCATCCGAAAGATTGTGGAGGAAATCAACCGGCTCCTGGAAAACGACGTGCGCCGGGCGGTGACGGCGGCCCTCAACCGGCGGGCCCATTCTCCCCTGCCCTCGGCTGCGGCCCTGGACTTCCCCTGCACCATCCGGCGCAATTTGAAGCACTATAACCGTGAGCTGGGGGCCATTATCCCGGAACGGGTGTGGTTTTTTGACCGGGCCAGCCGGGTCAACCGGTGGCATGTGATTCTGGACATCGACCAGAGCGGTTCCATGGGACAGTCTATCCTGTACTCCTCAGTGATGGCCTGTGTGCTGGCCTCCATGTCCGCCGTCAAAACCAGTGTTGTGGCCTTTGACACGCAGATTATGGATTTGACCCCCCTGTGTGCCGACCCGGTGGATTTGCTCTTCGGCTTTCAGATGGGGGGCGGCACCGACATTGCCAAGTCCATCGCCTATTGTCAGGAGCTGGTGGAGTCCCCGGCCAAGACCCTGTTTTTCCTGATTTCCGACCTGGAGGAAGGGGGAAACCGGGCGGCTCTGCTCCGGCGGGTGGAGGAACTCAAGGCCAGCGGTGTGACGGTGATTGTGCTCCTGGCCATTGCCGACGGAGGCAGGCCCTACTACGACGCCCAGACCGCCCAGCGAATTGCGGCCATGGACATCCCCTGCTTCGCCTGCGCGCCGGAGCGCCTGCCGGAGCTGCTGGAGCAGGCTCTCACCGGGCGGGTCAACGCCGCCCAATTCACCCAGAGCCGTAACAATCCCTGAACACAAAAAGGGACCGGGAGCCAAACGCTCCCGGTCCCTCTGTTTTTGTGTACCTGGGTCCAGAGGAAGCCTTACTTCTTCTGGACGTACTTCAGGCAGTCCAGCATGACGGCCACGAGGATGATGATGCCGGAGATAACAAATTGCAGGTTTGCGTCGATGCCCAAGGTGGTCAGGGAGTAGGTCAGGGCGGTGAAGATAAACACGCCCGTCACCACGCCGGAGATCTTGCCGATGCCGCCGGTGAAGGACACGCCGCCCACCACGCAGGCCGCGATGGCGTCCATCTCCCAGCCCTGGCCGTAGCCCGCCGAGCCGGAACCGAACATACGGATACACTCCAGCCAGGAGCCGAAGCCGTAGAGGATACCGGCCATAATGAAGGCGCCCACCGTGACCTTGAACACGGAGATACCGGAGACCGACGCGGCCTCGGGGTTGCCGCCCACGGCATACAGATTCTTGCCAAAGGTGGTCTTATTCCAGATGAACCACACGATGACCACCGCCGCCACCGCCCAAAGGATAATGGTGGGGAAGCCGTTGATTTTTGGGATAATCATGTCGGGAATGGTGGACTCAATGCCGCCGAAGGACACGCCCTTGGTGGCGTAGGTGACCAGACCGAAGATGACCAGCATGGTGGACATGGTGGAGATAAAAGGGTGCATCTTGAACTTGGCGGTAAAGAAACCGGCAATGGTGGTGAAGATGGTACACAGCACGACGCACACCACCAGGGCCAGGAACACCCGGGCGATGATAGGCATACCGGTGAAGTCAAAGATGTGCCCAAACACGCCGCCGGTATTGATGCCCTTATGCATCACAATGGTGGCGGCGGTGATCCCCATGCCCATCATACGGCCAATGGACAGGTCGGTACCGGCCAGCAGGATGAGGCCCGCCACACCCAGAGCCAGGAACATTCTGGGGGACGCCTGCTGGAGGATATTCAGGATGTTATTCACCGTCAGCAGCTGCACACTGGGCCCCTTGACGGCGGGGGTGATGAAACACAGGGCGATGAACACCACAGCAATGGCCAGATACAGGCCGTTGCGCAGCAGGAAGCTGCGGGGATTGAAGGTATACTGATAGTTCTCCCACCGCTGGGCCAGGGTCTCACTGAAGGTAAACTTGGACATGCGCAGCAGGTCAATCAGATGGTACTGGTGGTCAAAGGCGGCGTGACGGCGGTCCTTGACCTCCTGGAGGTCCTTGCCCAGCTGCATCTTGGCGTCAAAGAGCCGGTTCTTGTGGACGTAATTCTCGTCCTTGATTTCGTTGGAATCACTGAGCTTGGAGAGGGCCTCCTGATGGGTCTTGTTGAGCTGCTCCACCGCAGCCTGATACTTGGCCTGGGCCTGGACCTTTTCCTCGCCGCAGCTGGCCACTACCTTTTGGTAGTAGTCCTGGTTGAAGTGGGCCTTCAAGTAGCTCTCCGCGTCGGCAATGAGCTTGGCGATTTCGTCCTTATGCTGGGCCTCCACCGCCTTGGCCTGCTCCAGCTCCTTCAGAAGCTGGGCCCGGCGGTTCTCCTTCTCCTGGGCGGTATAGACCCGGTCCCGCTTGAGGTTGTCCAGGGTGCTCTGAATGTCCACAACCCGGTCGGTGCCGTCCTTGCGCAGGGCGTTGATTTTTTCCTGAATGCCGCCGACGTACTCGTCGATGGGGCGGCGAAGCTGGCTCTCCTGCTCTGCCGTGAGTATGTTAGTATGTTCCGCTGCCATATACGAGTTCCCCCCTTATAGATATTTGGCGCTGAGGCGCAAGAGCTCCTCCTGATCGGTCTCCGCCGTGTTGACAATGCCGGAGAGATAGCCGTTGGACATCACGCCAATACGGTTGGTAATCCCCAAAATCTCCGGCATTTCGGAGGAGACAACGATAATCGTCTTGCCCTGCTTGGCCATTCGGATAATCAGCTCGTAAATCTCGTACTTCGCGCCCACGTCGATGCCCCGGGTGGGCTCATCCATCATGAAGATCTGGGGGTCCCGCTCCAGCCATTTTCCAAAGATTACCTTTTGCTGGTTCCCGCCGGAGAGGCTGGTAATCATATCGTCCGGGCCCATGCACTTGGTGTGCATGGTTTTGATCTCCTTGTTGGTGGCCTTAATCATTTTGGCGTCGGACAGGGAGATACCGGCCTTATACTGCTCCAGGCTGGCAATGGTGGTGTTGAAGGTCAGATCGCATTTGAGGAACAGGCCGTTGGCCTTGCGCTCCTCGGTAATCATGGCAAAGCCGTGCTCGATGGCCTCCTTGGCGCTGTTGAAGTTCATCAGCCGGTTTTTGAAATAAACCCGGCCCGAGGCCCGGGTGCGCACGCCAAAGATGGTCTCCAGCAGCTCGGTACGTCCGGCGCCCACCAGACCATAGAGGCCGAAAATTTCTCCCTCCCGCACGTCGAAGGTGATATCCTGGAGGTGGGGGGCAAATTTGGTGGACAGGTGCTGGACGGACAGGATGGGGCCGCCCGGGGCATTGTCCACCGGGGGGAAGCGGCTTTCCAGAGAGCGGCCCACCATGGCGGCAATGAGCTCGTTCATGTTGGTGTCCTGGGCGCTCTTGGTCATGACCAGATTACCGTCCCGCAGAACGGAAATCTCGTCGCAGATTTCAAAAATTTCGTCCATCTTGTGGGAGATGTAAATGAGCGAAATACCCTGCTCCTTGAGCATCCGCATCATCTCGAAGAGCTTATCCACCTCCTGAACCGTCAGGGAGGACGTGGGCTCATCCAGGACGATAACCTGGGAGTTGTAGGAAATCGCTTTTGCAATTTCGCACATCTGCCGCTGGGAGACGGACATATTCCGCATGGGCTGGTTCAGGTTGACGGTCATGCCCAGCTTGCGGAAGAGCTCGGCCGCCTTCTTTTTCATGCTGCCCTCGTCCACGATTCCCATGGAATTGGTGGGGTAGCGGCCCAAAAACAGATTGTCCATAACGTTCCGCTCCAGGCACTGGTTCAGCTCCTGATGGACCATGGCAATTCCGTTTTCCAGGGCGTCTTTCGGGCCGGAAAAGCTGATTTCCTTCCCGTTTAAGTAGATTTTTCCCTCGTCCTTTTGGTAGGTGCCGAAAAGGCACTTCATCATGGTGGACTTACCAGCTCCGTTCTCGCCCATAAGTCCCATGACGGTTCCGCGTTTCAAATCCAGGTTGATATGGTCAAGCACCCGGTTGCGCCCGAATGACTTGCTCATGCCGCGGATTGACAGGACGACATCGCCTTTCACCTCAGCCATTCTCGTTACTCCTTATGAAGATTGACGGACAGAGCAGCCTGCCCCCCGTCAGGTTCTTTTTCTTGTAAGAAAAAGAACCAAAAAGAACTCTTGTCTCGCTTCTGACCCCCCTGCCCTCTCCGGCATTCCGCCCGGTGACGAAGGAGCTCTCTCACTTTTTGGAAGAATGGAAGGAACGGGCATCAGGGAGAGCTCCTCCGTCCGCATGGAGGGTACGTTTCCTCCACCCGGAGAAGTCCCTCTCCCTGATTGCCTGTCATTGTTTACTTGTCAGAGGGGACTTTCCCCCCTGCGCCGGTGGAATTACTGGCTCAACAGAGCGGTGTAGGAGGCCGCGTTGTCGGTCTTGACCATGTTGATGGCAAAGGCGTCGTACTGGCTGGGATTGCTCAGACGGTTGGTGATGTTGCCCTCGGTCTGGCCATCGCCGCCGATGTACTCCACGTTGAGGTTCAGAATGTCGTCGTAGTTCTGGAGCAGGGGCTGATAGGTGGCGCTGAGGAAGTTATCAGCCGCGTTGTAGATGTTCAGCCACACGTTCTTGGTGGGATGGGCGGTGGCGTCCAGCTGGTTGGCCACGGGGGCGTAGGGCTTGGTGGCGTCCATGAAGTCGTTGTAGTTCTCAGCGGTCACGGCTACGTTCAGGGCGTAGTAGGAGCGCTCAGACTCCACATACTTGAACACGTCGTCGCTGAGGACGTTGCCCGCGTCGTCGGCGGTGCCGATGCCGGTGTCGATGTCCACGCCGTCCAGGGCGTTGCGCAGCACCCGCAGGGTCAGGTAAGCCTGTACGTCGGCGTGCTGGCTGATGGTTCCGCCGTAACCGTCGGCAATGGCGGCCACCGCGTCGGCATTGGCGTCATAGCCGAAGGTGGGAACCTTGTTCTCCTTGGACCAGGCGTTGAACA
>CAJUDT010000053.1 GCA_910585415.1 uncultured Flavonifractor sp. | reverse complement strand
AACGGCGGGTAGCAACCAAAGGATTTGCAAGCCCCGTACCTATTCCGCCGCCCCCTCGTGGGGCCCCCGCCGGAGCCCAGCGAAGCGGGTCCGGTGGGGAGAAGGAGGGGCAAAGGAGCGCAATGCAGTTTTCGGCGTCAGCCGGAAACGGAATGGAGCGGATTTCGCCCCGACGCGGGGTTCGGGGCCGCAGCCCCGGCGATCTTTGGTTACTTTCCATCGCTGGAAAGTAACCCGCCGGAGGCAGGACCAGAAAACGAACACCACCAGAGTACCGAGGAAGAGGCAGAATGGAAACGACCCCCAACAAAGAGAGCACCAGCCACCACCCCGCAGGGAGCAACCAAGAAGAAGCAAAAAGCCAACAAAACCAAAAAATCCCGACTAATTGTCGAAAAAAGTCTTTACAAACTTCTTTAAGGGAATTATCATAAAGAGGCATGTCCTGCCACAAAGCAAAACCATTTTTCGAGGGACCTGCAAACCAGAAAAGAAAGAAGGAACCCTCTTGAGAATGAAGCGTTTTGTGTCCTCCCTTTTGCTGGCGGCGCTGCTGCTGACCGCCACCGGCCTCCCCGCCACGGCGGCGGACTACAGCGACCTGCCCTCATCCCACTGGGCCTATGAGGAAATGTCCTATGCCGCCTGGCTGGGCCTGATTAACGGTGTGGGAGGCGGTCAGATGGCCCCCTCGGCCCCCCTCACCCGCGGACAATTTTTGACCATGTTTGTCCGGGCCTTTGCCCCCCAGCAGTACCAGAAAACCTTGGACCAGGGGTTTGCCTGGGACCAAGCCGCCCTTTTGTCCGCCCTGAACACCGGGCTGGTCCCCGCCGGACTGGACCTGTGGGACCTGAACGCCTCCATTACCCGGTTGGAGGTGGCCCTCTTACTCAATGAGGCCATCCCCGAGGAAGCCCTCTTCTACGCCAGCGCCTGGGGCGACTACGCCGGACAGGCCCTCACGGACTTTTACCTCATCGCCCCCGAGCACCGGCAGGCAGTCTCCAATCTGGTTTCCCTGGACATCATCCGGGGCAAGGCCGACGGCACCTTCGGCGGCGGCGACGCCCTCATGCGCTGTGACGGCAGTGTCCTGCTGGTCCGGACGGTGGAGGCCGTCGATTCCACCCGCTACCGCCAGCCCATGCAGCTCAACATTACCTTTGTGGACGAGGACGGGGATTTCGTCAGCAGCGCCGCGGTACTCTCCACCGTGGGGGAGAGTACCTACAATCTTACAGCCCGAAACATCCCCGAGGGCTACGAGCTGAACTACGCGAACAGCGGCTCTTATTTCGTCAGCAGCATCCAGAACAACTACACCATTTCCCTGAACAGCCTTTCTGAGCCGGAGTGGGAGGAAGCCCAATTCTGGGAGCTGTTCTGGTTTGGTCAGACCTCCTATGAGGACTACTACAAGCAGGACTTCCTTCTGAAGGAGCAGGGGGAGAACCCCCGTAAATATATGCTGCTTTTTGGGGATTATGAAACCCGCCGCTTTGCCAGCCGGGAGGCCGCTGAGGCGGGCATGGCCACCATCACCGTGCCCGTGTGGAAGCTCTCCAACGGACAAAAGGTGTCCTCCACCATGTCCCTGACCATCCATGCCGCCCTGGCGGAGGACGTCAAGGAAATTTTCACCGAAATCTACAACGACCCGGAGCAATTCCCCATTGCCGACCTGGGCGGCTACGCCTGGCGGGGGGACAGCGCCACCGGCGAACACAACTGCGGCACCGCCATTGACATCAACGCCGCCCAGAATTACCAGATTAAAGATGGACAAATCCTGGCGGGCAGCCACTGGAAGCCGGGCAGCGACCCCTATTCCATCCCCGAAAACGGCTCCGTTGTGCGGATTTTTGCCGAGCACGGCTGGAGCTGGGGCGGAAACGCCTGGGCCTGGGACACCGACCCCTCCAGTGGCAATCACGATTACATGCACTTCTCCTATATGGGCCGCTAGCCCCCGCAAAAAAACGCAGCACGGACGTACGCGCCGTACTGCGTTTTTCTCCGCCTAAAACCAATCCCGGTAGGGCGGAATCAGGCCATAGCCGCCGCTCCAGCCCTCCACGCTCCCGGCGCCCGCCTTGTGGGCCAGGTGCTCCAGCCGTTCCATGGAGTCCACCGACTGGTATTGGGCGCTGATGCGGTCCTGAATGTGGCCGGGCAGGGCGTTAAAATATTCCTCCGCCCTGGGCTCGTGGCGAAACAGGGCATACATGTCCCCGTATTTGTCGCGCATTGCTCTCACCCCGGCTCTAGCTTGTCCCCATTGGTGCGAACCCATACCAGGGCGGGGGTGGCAATGACTGGAAACATTTCTTCCGCGCTTCGCTTATCGAAGCAGGCGGCTGAGGAAGCCCCGTTTCAGGGCTACCGCCTGCTCCGGGCAGAGCTCGTGGCAGCAATAGCAGTGGATGCACCGGGCGGGGGCCACATGGGCCTTTTTGTCCCGCATGGCAATGGCCTGGGCGGGACAGGCGTTTTTGCAGATGCCGCAGCCAATGCACGCCTCCGGGCGGATTTTGGGGGTCTGGGCCATGAGACTCCGGCTGGCCCGCTCCACCACCTGGGTAAAGGGGCCGAAGCGCTCCATGATGTTGGTACGTACGTGGCCCGGAAGGCGGAAATCGGGTATGCGCAGTTCCTCCAGGGTTCCGCCCACCAGCTCCACGTCCTCCGCCCGGCAGGGGGTCCACCCCCGGCGCTGGGCGGCCAGCAGGACCGGATTTTCCTGGGGGGGCACCCCCATCAGCGCTCCGGCCACCGCGTCCAGGGCCACCGGGTCCTCGCTGGCCAGCAGCAGGCCCACCTGCCGGGGCGTACCGGAGGCCCCCGGTCCGTCCCCCTCCATGGCCAGCACCGCGTCCATGATATTCAGACGGGGGGAGGCCCAGAGGGCCAGGTCCAGCAGCATGTCCGCAAAGCGGGCCTTATCCTGGTGGCTGGCGTGGAAGCCCACCTTGGTCACGCCGGGAATGAGGCCGAAATGGTTCTTCACCGCCCCCGTCATGGTCATGAAGGTGTGGGTTTTCATCTTGCACAGGTTCCACATGCCGTCGCAGCTGGCCGCCGGGGTGATGACCTGGGCACTGCGGAGGACCTTGCCCTCCGGCAGGGAGACTTGGCGGGCGGACAGGTCGTAATTAAGTTCAGCGCCGCTCTCCGCCGCCGCCTGGGCCATGCCGGTCTTTTCGTACACACGGCGCATACCCGCCTCCAGGTAGGGCCCGCCGGGGCTGTCGGCAATGACGGCTTTGGCCCCCTGCGCCGCGCACAGCTTGGCGGCTGCGGCCACCACCGCCGGGTGGGTGCTCAGGGCCTGGTCCGGCGCGGCGGCGGCCAGGAGGTTGGCCTTGAGCAGAAGGGTTTCTCCGGGCCGGGCGTAGCGCTCTATGCCGCCCAGCCGCTGGATGAGAAGGGCCAGCTGCTCCGCCGCCTGGGTGTAATCCTGGCAGGAAATGATGGTTACTCTGTGGTCCATAAGGGCCTCCCTTTTCATATGATAGCCTACAGTATACCCTCCGCCGGGGGAAAATGCAACCGGAAACCGCCAAAGATTGCCTGTGGGAGGGTTGCACGCATAACCTTAAATTTATCTAAAATTCGCCGGACCACCCTCCTGTTCATACTTTCGTAAAATCCATCGTGTACAATCTTTTTCCATCGGAATGCGGCCCAGGCTGTAAACAATTCGTGAACCCGGAGGGTTTTTAATTGACATCAGGCCGCAGTCAGAGTATGCTCAGTTTCGACACGAACGGTATGCAGCGCACAGAAAGGAGCAGCTATGGAGCAGCCAAACATTTTGATGTCCTACCTGCGGGTGACACAGCACATGTCCCAGCAGTTCCGCAACCACTTTGGGCAGTTGAATCTGACCTTCCCGCAGGCACTGGTTCTGACGGTGCTGGGGGAGGGGGAAGCCGTCCCCATCAGCACCCTGGCCGAGCGGACGGGCAGCGCCAACAGCACGGTATCCGGCATTGTGGACCGCCTGGAAAAGCTGGGTCTGGCCCAGCGGCAGCGCAGCGAGACGGACCGAAGAGTCATTTACGTATGCGCCACGGAGAAATACCACGCCCTGCGCGCCAAAACGGCCACCGATGTGAGCGGTTATTTTAATGACATCCTCAGCGACCTGAGCCAGGAGGACCGGGAGCAGGTGGCCAAGGCCCTGCGCCTGCTGGACGAGGCCCTCACCCGCTGGGAGGCCGGAGAGGGCCGCTAGGCGGACGAAGGGCTGGATTGGCCCCTGTGAAAATTATTTCGCAAATGTAAAAAAGGTATTTTATCCTTTGGAATCCTGTGGTATAATAGCCGCGTAACGCGGCTATTATATTTTGTTCATTTCGATGGTTGTTTCCTGAGCGCCGCCTGACCGCCCGGCATGTTTCCCGCCGGGCGCCCCGCCCTGAGGGCACTTCAAGACGAGGTGAAATGCTATGCAGACGAGAGGATACGGCACCTATCGGGGCCGCAGCTGGTTTCGCACCTTTCTCAAGATTCTGATTGGTGTGCTGCTGGTGCTGCTGGTCCTGCTGACCGCCGCATTTTTCTTCCTGGAACCCCACATCATCTATTCCCCGGACGGCATCCGCATCGACCTGCCCTTCCTGTCCCAGGGCGGGGGAGGGGGCGGAGGTGCCGGGCCGGTGGGTCCGGTGAACTCCTTTCCGGTGGAGACGCCGGACCTGGATTTGAACCTTCCGGACCCCACCCCCACGCCGGAGCCCACCCCGGAGCCGGGCGCTCCCTTCCACGGGGTGGAGCTGGCCGCCCCGGCTCTCTATGACGGCACTGCCCAGAGCCAGGTGGACGAGGCCGGAGCAAATGCCGCCGTCTTTGACATGAAGAGCGACGAGGGCGCTCTGGCCTATATCTCACAGCTGGAGCTGGCCCTGGATGCCAAAGTCTCCGCCTCCGACGGGGCCATCAACGCGGCCATCCAGCTGCTTAACACCGGGGAGCTGTATACGGTGGCCCGCATCTCCTGTTTTCGGGACAACACCGTCCCCCGGTCCAATATGCCCATGGCTGTCAAGACCACCGCGGGCAACTGGCGGGACAAGGGGAATTACCGCTGGCTGAGTCCCGCCAACCCGGAGGCCCGCGCCTATGTCATCGGTGTGTGCGTGGAGCTGGCCGGACTGGGCTTTGACGAGCTGCTGTTGGACAACTGCGGCTTCCCCACACAGGGGAAGGTGAATATCATCCAATCGGGAAACAACTACCCCGCCGGTGAACTGGAGGGGGCTTTGGAGACGTTCTTCCAGGAGCTGGAGGCCGCGCTTGCCAGCTACCCGGAGGTCAAGGTCTCCGTCATGACCAGCGAAGCGGTCCTGGCCGGGGCGCAGGAGGACCTGAGCGGGCTGTCGGCGGACCTGCTGGCCGCGCACGCCTGGAGGGTGTGGGTCCCCTCCTCGCAGGAGGGGAACGACTATGCCGCCCTGGCGGTGGACATGGGCCTGACGCCCGACCGGGTGGTGACCATCGCCGGAGATGTGCGCCCCCTGGAGGAAAGCTGGGCGGTCCTGGCGTCCTGAGCAGGTCAGGCGCAGAAAAGCCGTACCCCGAAAACCAGACAAGGGCAGGGCAGACCGGAAATGGTTTGCCTTGCCCTTTTTGTGCGGTGCAGCCCACCGGCTTTGGCGGAGCTGCCCGCAGGGGGACGGGGGAAATGCTGGGATGTATGTTATTCTTCCGCGAGATACTCGTATAAAAAGGTCCCAAAGGTATCCGCTTCCAATTCCCTTTGGCTGTAATCGTCGTTGAGGGCCACGACCGGGCACTCTCCCTGGTCCATTTGCGCGGTGTCCAGGCATAGGAGGGTGTCACTCCAAAAGCCGATGATAACCAGCGGCTCCGGCAGGCCCTGACTGCGCTCCATCTGCGTGACGGTTACAACATCATCTTCCTCGTTCCCGGTGATGCCGAAGATAATTTCTCCGCCGGCGTCCCCGCCGCCGAAATCCTTCAGGAAAGTCTTGTAGCTCTCAGGAAAGACCACCGACAGCGCGTTCATTGCCCGTGCAATCTCCTGCTCGGAAACACCGCCGGTAAATTCTGTGGCCTCCATGTCCATAAGCGCTTTTGCTTTTTCGTAAAAGTTCATGATAACCTCCAGCCGTCCATTTTTCTGTCAGTTCATTATACAGCAGCGCCCGGTGAAAAGCAAATTGCGTTTCACCGGGCGCTCAACATGGAGCACGCTATAGGATATGGTCAGTCCGCCGCCGCCTGGGCTGTCTCCAGCATGTGTTCCAGGAGCAGGCCGTAGCCTCGGGTAGGGTCGTTGACCAAGACGTGGGTCACCGCCCCCACGATGCGCCCATCCTGGAGGATGGGACTGCCGCTCATACCCTGGACGATGCCGCCGGTGGCCTCCAGCAGGCGGGGGTCGGTGACTTGAAGCATCAAATCCCGGCCGTCCCCTCCGGCGGGGTAGAGGTGGACAATCTCCACCCCGTATTCCTCCACGGCCTGCCCGTCGATGTTGGAGCGGATTACGGCGGGGCCGGTTTTCACCTGGCTCCGCTGGGCCACCTCCATGGGCTCCAGGCCCTCCGCCATCGCCGGGTCGGTGAGCTGTCCAAAAATCCCCTGGGCGGTGTTGGCGTAGAGCTCGCCCAAGTCCCGCTCCACCTCAAAGGCCCCCTGGAGCTCCCCCGGCTCGCCGGAGACGCCCTTTTTCACATGGGCGACCTCGGAGTACATGATGGAGCCCGACTCCAGGGGCATGAGCTGGGCGGTGTCCACGTCGTTGATGCCGTGGCCCAGGGCCCCGAAGCGCCCGCTCTTCGGGTCGTAAAAGGTCATGGTGCCGATACCCGCCATGGAGTCCCGAATCCAGGCCCCCAGCTTATACGCGCCGTCGGCGCTGCACTGGACCGCCTGGGCGGTGAGCTGGAGGGGCTTGCCCTCCCGGCTGGCCCGGATGCTCATTTTCTCTCCGCCCACCTGGGCCAGGACCTGCTGTACGTCCTCAATGGTGTCAACTTCCTCGCTGTTGATATGGGTGATGATATCCCCGGCCTGAAGGCCGCAGTCCCGAGCGGGTGCGCTTCTCCCCGCACCGGTGTCCACCTCCGAAAGGCCCACCACCATCACGCCGTCGGAAAAGAGCTTGATGCCCACGGTGCGTCCCAGAGGAACCACCATCCGTCCCCCCTCTGCCGGACCGCTGTCCGGGACGGCCTCAGCCGCCTGGGCGGACCCCGCCAGCACGCAGGCCGACGCCAGGACCATCACCAGCGCCGCCCGTGCCGCGGCGGCCCAGGGCCGTCCGTTCTTCCATTCCTTCATGCAACCACCTCTGTTTCCCTGATTGTGCAACGCGCGGAGCCCCGGCGCGGGACTCCGTGTTTTAACATGACCGTTTCCGCGAAAAAAAAGCGCCGCCGCCGCTGGCAATGAAACGCTTCTTTGGCTTGGAAGGGCGTTCCAGCGGCGGCGGCAGTGTGTATCCGGGATTTATACCGGCAGTTTTTGACGAACTTCCGTCCGTTTCCTGCAAACCCACCGGCGAATCCGCGCCGCCGCCGGTTATGGGTAGTATATGCGCAAAAGAAGCCGCACAGGCGGCGCGCAAAACAAAAAATTTTGACAATAGCCTTTGCGGTACGCGCTTTCCTTATACGCGCGGCCGCGAAAGCCCGAAAACTCCGCCGGGGATTTTCTCCTTGCATTCCAAATTAATTTGTAGTATAAAGGTGGCATACTGCTGTTGCCGGACGGTTCCATGTCCGCCGCCATTTCAAGAAAAAGGAACGATTGCTGTGATGAAAAAAACCGTCGTTGTCATCAACGGAAGGGGCGGGGTGGGAAAGGATACCCTGTGCGCCTTTGCCGCAGAGCGGTATTCCGTCCAAAACAGTTCCGCCATCACCCCCATCAAGGAGATGGCGGAAATCATCGGCTGGCGGGGGGAGAAGGACAACCGGGCCCGCGCCCTCCTGGCCGGCCTGAAGCAGCTGGCCATCGCCTACAACGACTACCCCAACGTGTACCTCAGGCAGGAGTACCAGCGCTTTCAGGAGAGCGATTGTCAGGTGCTCTTCGTCCACATCCGGGAGAAGGAGCAGATCGCGCATTTCATCGCCACCGTGGGCTGTCCCGTGGTGACCCTTCTGGTCCGCAGGCAGGGCGGGCAGACCGTCTACGGCAACCCCTCCGACGACGGTGTGGAGGACTTCTCCTACGATTACATCTACCACAACGACAAGCCCCTGGAGGAAGCGCGGGCGGATTTCCTGGACTTTTTCGCCCGCATTCTGGAGGAAGCCCCCTGAGGGGGGCGGTACTTGTTCCTTCGCCCGGTTTCCCGCCCTTCTCCCCTTGACTTTATGTGCTATAATGGAATCAGCTACATCAGATTCAGGAGGGAATCAACCCGTCATGCCCAATTACTACGCCCATTTGAAATTCGGGGACAAGGTCCTGGAGGGCCTGCCCGTCCCCCTGCGCCAGAGCATACGGCGGGAACACGCCGCCTTTCAGCTGGGGTGCCTGGGCCCCGACCCGCTCTTCTTTTACCAGCCCATCCGGCCCAACGCCGTCCGGCGGGAGGCGGTCTGGATGCACCGGGGCTCCGCCCTCCCCGCCGCCCAGCGGCTCCGCCGGGCCATCGAAGAGGACGTACCCATGTCCATAGGGTACAGCGCGGGCTTCCTGTGCCATCTGGCCCTGGACAGCGCCTGCCACGGCTACGTGGACCAGCAGGCCGCCGAGGGCCCCATCTGCCACATGGCTATTGAGGGGGAGTACGACCGGAGGCTCATGCTGGACGACGGCCTGGACGTCACCGGCCGGGCGTGGCTGCCCAGCCTGCCCGAGGACGAACAGGTGTGGACCGCCGCCGCACGGGCTTACGCCCACACCTCCCCGGACCAGCTCCGGCGGGCCTACCGGTCCATGGCCTTTCTGACCAGCTTCCTGGCCCGCTCCAACGGCACGGGGCGGGGGAAGGTCATCGGCGCGGTGAGCCGGATGCTCCCCATCCCCTCGTCCAAGGGCATCGCCCTCCCGTCGGAGCCCCACCCCTCGGCGGCGGAGAGCAACGCCCGCCTGGACCGCCTGCTGGAAGCCGCCGTACCCGAGGCCGCGGAGCAGATTGCCGCCTTTTTCGCGGCGGTCCGCACCCCAAGGCCCGTTCCCGACTGGTTCGACCGGGATTTCAAGGGCAATCCGCCCCACACCCAGGCCGCGTACCCCTGGACCCACCGAAGCCGCGCCGCCGTCCGGGCGTGGGCGGAGCGCCGCCTGTCTACTTAACGAAAGAAGGGACCGCTATGGACCAAACCCGTATTGCCACAAAATGCCTCCACGCCGGGTATGTCCCCGGCAACGGGGAGCCCCGCAACATCCCCATTGTCCAATCCACCACCTTCCGCTACGCCACCGGCGAGCAGATGGGGGCCCTCTTTGATTTGGAGGCCAGCGGGTATTTTTACACCCGCCTGCAAAACCCCACCAACGACCGGGTAGCCGCGAAAATCTGCGCCCTGGAGGGGGGGACGGCCGCTATGCTCACCGCCTCCGGTCAGGCGGCATCCTTTTACGCCATCTTCAACATCGTCTCCTGCGGAGAGCATGTGGTCTGCTCGTCCTCCATCTACGGGGGCACCTACAACCTCTTCGCCGTGACCATGAAGCGTATGGGCATTTCCTTCACCTTCGTGGACCCGGCCTGCACCCCCCAGGAGCTGGACTACGCTTTTCGGCCGGAAACCCGGGCGGTTTTTGGGGAGACCATCGCCAACCCCGCCCTGACGGTGCTGGACATCGAGAAATTTGCCCAGGCCGCCCATGCCCACGGGGTCCCGCTCATCGTGGACAACACCTTTGCCACGCCGGTGAACTGCCGCCCCTTTGCCTGGGGGGCCGATATCGTCACCCACTCCACCACCAAATACATGGACGGCCACGCCAATGCCGTGGGCGGGGCCATTGTGGACAGCGGGCGGTTTGACTGGACCCGGTATCCCGACAAATTCCCCGGTCTGTGTACCCCCGACGAGAGCTACCACGGGGTCACCTATACGGAGCGCTTCGGCCTGGAGGGGGCCTACATCACCAAGGCCACCGCCCAGCTCATGCGGGACCTGGGCTCCATCCCCTCCCCCCAGAACGCCTATTATCTGAACATCGGCCTGGAAACCCTCCCCCTGCGGATGGCACGGCACTGCTCCAACGCCCAGGCGGCGGCGGAGTTCTTACAGCAGCACCCCAAGGTGGCCTGGGTCCGTTACCCCGGCCTGCCGGGGGACGCCTGCCACGCCCTGGCGGAGAAGTACTTGCCCCAGGGGAGCTGCGGCGTGGTGTCCTTCGGGGTGCAGGGGGGACGGGAGGCCGCCTCCCGGTTCATGGCGGGGCTGGAGCTGGCCTCCATTGCCACCCATGTGGCCGACGCCAAGACCTGTGTGCTCCATCCCGCCTCCACCACCCACCGGCAGATGAGCGACGGGGAGCTGTCCGCCGCCGGGGTGGCCCCGGACCTGGTCCGCCTGAGCGTGGGCATTGAGGACCCGGCGGACATCCTGGCCGACCTGGAACGGGCCCTGGGGGGCGTGTAGCTCCGGTACAGGTTCTTGTGGCGGGAGCGCCGGGGAGGTACTATATCTTCCGGCCCCGGCCCGCCCCCATGTCCCGGCGCAAAAATCCGCAAAAATTTGTGTTTTTTTATTGACTTTTTTCGCGTTTCAGGATATGATTTGTTACGTCGTAAGGGCGTACCCAACCGCCGGTTGGGTACGCCCTTTTTCCTACGGAAAAACTTGGAGGCCCCTGGATACCCAAGCCCGTGGGGACGGACGCTAAACTTGAGAAATGGGGGAGGATAAATGCCCAAGGAGCTTATCCGTCTGTCGGATTGCGTCATGCGGTTTGACGAGGATGTGATTCTGGACCACATCAACCTGTATATCAACGACAAAGAGTTTCTCACCCTGCTGGGCCCCTCCGGCTGCGGCAAGACCACGATGCTGCGGATCATCGGCGGCTTTCAGGCGCCCACCTCCGGGGACGTGTTCTTTGACGGGAAGCGCATCAACGACCTGCCGCCCCACAAGCGGAAGGTCAACACGGTGTTCCAGAAGTATGCCCTGTTCACCCACATGAACATTTTCGAGAATGTGGCCTTCGGCCTGCGCATCGCCAAGACCCCGGAGGACGAGGTGAAGCGCCGGGTGGAGGAGGCCCTGGCCCTGGTGAATCTGGCCGGATACGGCAAGCGCTCGGTACACGCCCTCTCCGGCGGACAGCAGCAGCGGGTGGCCATTGCGCGGGCGGTGGTGAACCGCCCCCAGGTGCTCCTGCTGGACGAGCCGCTGGGGGCGTTGGACCTGAAGCTGCGCAAGGATATGCAGATTGAGCTCAAGCGCATTCAGCAGCAGGTGGGCATTACCTTCATCTACGTGACCCACGACCAGGAGGAGGCCCTGACCATGAGCGATACCATCGTGGTCATGAATGCCGGGAAAATTCAGCAGATCGGCTCCCCCGAGGACATTTATAACGAACCCAAGAACGCTTTTGTAGCCGATTTCATCGGTGAGAGCAATATCATCGACGGCGTCATGCACGAGGACTACGTGGTGAGCATGTACGGCCGGAAATTCAAGTGCCTGGATAAGGGCTTTGCCCCCAGCGAGCCGGTGGACGTGGTAATCCGCCCGGAGGATATCGACATCGTGCCCGAGGCCGAGGGCCAGCTCACCGGCACCGTCACCGAGGTCACCTTCAAGGGGGTCCACTACGACACCATTGTGGACTTCAAGGGCTTCAAGTGGCTCATTCAGACCACCGACTATTCCCCGGTGGGAACGAGAATCGGGGTGAAAATCGACCCCGACGGCTTCCATATCATGAAAAAGAGCGCCTACTCCGGTCAGTTTGGCGACTACAGCTCCTACAGCGCCGAATACGACGAGCTCAACGAGGAGCTCAGTGAGGAGGGGGAGCATGAGGAATAAGGCGCTCGCCGTCCCCTATGTGGTCTGGATGGCCATTTTCGTCATTGCCCCCCTGGTGCTCATTGTGGCCTATGCCTTCACCGCCAAGAGCGGCGGGGTGACCTTGGATAATTTCAGCAACATGGGGCAGTACCTCCCCGCCTTTCAGCACTCCTTCGTCCTGGCGGGGGCGGCTACTCTGATTTGTATTTTAATCGGCTACCCCCTGGCCTACTTCCTGTCCAAGGAGAGCCTGATGGTCCGCAAGGTGGCCATGATGCTCATCATGCTCCCCATGTGGATGAACTTCCTCCTGCGGACCTACGCCTGGATGTCCCTGCTGGACGACAATGGGCTCATCAATCAGGCCCTGGGGTCCCTGGGGGTATTTCAGTGGATTAATGGCGTTTTTGGAACCAATATCAGCTATATTCATATGATTAACACCCGGGGGGCCATTGTGCTGGGCATGGTATACAATTTCCTGCCCTTTATGATTATGCCGGTTTTCTCGGTCATTGACAAGATTGACCCCAAGGTCATTGAGGCCGCCCAGGACCTGGGGGCGGACAGTGTGATGGTGTTCCGCAAGGTGGTGTTCCCCCTGTCCCTGCCGGGGGTGCTCTCGGGGGTTACCATGGTGTTCATCCCGGCGGTGTCCACCTTCGCCCTGTCCCGCCTGCTGGGGGGCGGAAAGACCCTCCTGCTGGGGGACCTGATTGAGATGCAGTTCTTAGGAAATGCGTATAACCCCCACCTGGGCTCCGCCATTGCCCTGGTGATGATGGTAATCGTCCTGCTCTGTATGGCCATTATGAACCGCTTCGGCGAGGGAGATGAGGGGGTGGCCGTCCTATGAACCGCCGCCGTATTCCCTCGCGGGTGTTTTCGGTGCTGGTGTACGTGTTTCTGTACGCCCCCATTCTCCTGCTGATTGTCTTTTCCTTCAACGCCGGACGGAGCAACCGGATTTGGGAGGGCTTCTCCCTCCAGTGGTATCAGGAGCTGCTGCACAACACCCGTCTGCTGGGCTCCCTGCGGACCACCCTGATTCTGTCGGTGATTGCCGCCCTGGTGTCCACGGTGCTGGGCACCGCCGCCGCCATCGGCTTTACCAGCATGAGGCGCCGGAGCCGCTCGGCCTGTCTGGCGGTGAATAACATCCCGCTGACCAACGCGGATATTATCACCGGTGTGTCCATGATGCTCCTGTTCGTCTTTGCCATTGACCTGTTCAACGGCAGTCCCATTTCGGCGCTGCTGGGCCTGCGGTGGAAGATGGGCTTCGGCACCCTGCTGATTGCCCATATCACCTTTGACGCGCCCTATGTGATTTTGTCGGTAATGCCCCGCCTGCGGGGACTGGACCCCAACATCTATGAGGCCGCCCAGGACCTGGGGGCCTCCGGCTGGTACGCTTTTCGGCGGGTGATTCTGCCGGAAATCATGCCCGGTGTGCTCAACGGCTTGATTATCGCCTTTACCATGTCCATCGACGACTTCGTTATCAGCTATTTCACCAAGGGCTCCGGCGTGACGACCCTGGCCGTGGAGATTTATACCATGGTGAAAAAGCCGGTGACCCCGGAAATCAACGCCCTGTCCACCCTCATGTTTGTGTGTGTGTTTGTGCTGCTTCTGGTGGTCAACCTCCGGCAGGCCCGGCAGGAAACGGCCCTGGCCAAACAGAAGGCCGTGCTCACACCGGACGGGAAATCCGCCTCTGTATGACACGCGCCCGGCGGGCGCTGGTCATAGCCTGGGCCGCGGAACCGGCGGTCAGGTATCAATATGCTTCCGAAAGGGGATAAAGAAATTGAAAAAGACTCTCGCGGTTCTGTTGACCACTGTGACGGCGGCCGGCCTGCTTCTGGCGGGCTGCGGCGCGCCCTCCGGTGCATCCAGCACACCTGCCCCCGGCGCGTCCGGCGGCGTGGTGAACGTGTACAACTGGGGTGTGTATATCGACGAATCGGTGCTGGACGACTTCACCCAGGAGACCGGCATCAAGGTCAATTACGACACCTATGACAGCAATGAGTCCATGTATGGAGTGCTGAAAAACGATGGGGCCAGCTACGATGTCATCATTCCCTCCGACTACATGATTTCCCGCATGATTGAGGAGGATATGCTGGAGCCCCTGGATTTCAACAACATCCCCAATTTCTCTGACATCGACCCCAGCCTGAAAAACCCCGGATACGACCCGGACAATCTGTATAGCGTCCCCTATATGTGGGGGGTGCTGGGGGTCATTTACAATACCACCATGGTGGAGGGCACCCCCGACAGCTGGGGCCTGCTCTTCGACCCGGCGTATGCCAAGCAGATTCTGATGTTCAACAACTCCCGCGACGGCATGGGCATCGCCCTCAAGTACCTGGGGTATTCCTACAACACAGCAGACCCTGCGGAGATTCAGGCCGCCACCGACCTGCTCATTCAGCAAAAACCTCTGGTTCAGAGCTATGTGATGGACGAGGTGTTTGAGAAAATGCAGAGCGGCTCCGCCGCCGTGTGCTCCTATTATTACGGCGACTACCGCACCATGGCCGACGTCAACCCGGACCTGGCCTTCTACGTGCCCAAGGAGGGCAGCAACCTCTATGTGGACGCCATGTGCATCCCCAAGAACGCCGAGAATAAGGCCAACGCCGAGGCGTTCATCAACTTTATGTGCTCCACCCAGGCGGGCCTGAAAAACTGCGAGGAAACCTGGTACTCCACCCCCCTGCTCTCGGTGCGGGCGGAGCTGGACGAGGAGCTGGTGAACAACCCCGACGCCTACCCGGACAGCACTTTCCTGGCCAACCGTTGCGAGGTCTATCAGAACCTGCCCCAGGACATTCTGGCCCTGTACGACAGCGAGTGGACCCGTCTGATGCTGGCGGAGGGCTGACCGGACACCCCATCCGAAAACACCGCAGGGGACGATAAAAGAGGTGGAGCTCATGCCGAAAATCGTCGTGTTTGGGGATATCAGACTTATATATCTGTACCTGCGGGTGGATGATTCCCGGGAAATGACCTTTTCCGGGAAATCACCCCGCTTTCTGGACGTGCCGGCGGGGGTCCACAGGGTCTATGCCACCACCGCCACCAAGGTTCAGCGCAAGACGGCCCCAAGGGGCCGCTTGCTGTGTCGCGTGAAAAAAAGACAAGAGCGCCTTCGTTACCGGGCCCTCAGCCCTAAGCGGGCACCGGACCCGGCGGCGAATGGAAGTTCTTTTTGCTCCTTTTTCTTTCAAGAAAAAGGAGGGGAGGTTTTGGCATGAATCCAACATTAGAACGTATCCTGCCCCGTGTTCAGAAGCCGGCCCGGTACACCGGCGGGGAGTATAACGCGGTGGTCAAGGACCGGCGGGCCGTGGATGTCCGCTACGCCCTGTGTTTCCCGGACACCTACGAAATCGGCATGTCCAACCTGGGCGTGCGCATCCTCTACGGAGTTATGAACCAGATGGAGGGCGTGTGGTGTGAGCGCGTGTTCGCCCCCTGGGGCGACATGGAGGACGAGCTTCGCCGGGCGGGCCTGCCCCTCTACGGCCTGGAGAGCGGCGACGCAATCGCCGATTTCGACCTGATTGGCTTCTCTCTGGGCTATGAGATGGCGTATTCCAACGTCCTCAACATGCTGGATCTGGCGGGCCTGCCCCTCCGCAGCGCGGAGCGCTCCGGGCTGGCGCCCATTGTGGTGGCCGGAGGCACCTGCGCCTTCAATCCGGAACCCCTGGCCCCCTTTGTGGACCTCTTCCTGTTGGGAGAGGGGGAGGACGTGAGCGTGGAGCTCATTCAGCTCTACCGGAAAGCGCGGGAGGAGTGCTGGGACAAAGAGGAATTTCTACAGGCCGCCGCCGGGATACCCGGTGTATATGTGCCCTCGCTCTATACGGTCCGCTATCAGGAAGATGGAAAGGTGGCGGAGATTCTCCCCCAGGAGGGGGCTCCGGCGGTGGTGGTAAAGCGTATTGTCCAGGACTTTGACAAGAGCTATTTCCCCGTCAAGACCATCGTGCCCTCCACCGAGATTGTCCACGACCGGGTGATGCTGGAGCTTTTTCGGGGATGTATCCGGGGCTGCCGCTTCTGTCAGGCGGGGTACGCCTACCGGCCGGTTCGGGCTCGGAGCCCTCAGCGGCTCATTGAGCAGGGGATTGCCGCCTGTAAGGATTCCGGCTATCAGGAGATGACCCTCTCCAGCCTCTCCACCAGCGACTACCGGTCCCTGGGGACCCTGTGCGACGGCCTGCTGGAGTGGTGCGAGCCCAACCGGGTTTCACTGTCCCTGCCCTCCCTGCGGGCGGATAATTTCTCCCTGGGCCTTATGGAGCGGGTACAGCATGTGCGGAAGTCGGGCCTCACCTTTGCCCCTGAGGCGGGCACCCAGCGCCTGCGGGATGTGATTAACAAGAACGTCACCGAAGAGGAGATTCTCCGCTCCTGCCGCACGGCTTTTTCCGGCGGGTGGAGCGGTGTGAAGTTATATTTCATGCTGGGCCTGCCCACCGAGACGGACGAGGACGTGTTGGGCATTGCGGATTTGGCGGAGAAGGTCTATCACGCCTGGAAAGAGACGACCCCCAACCCCAAGCGGGGGGTGACCATCACCGTGTCCACCGCCTGCTTTGTGCCCAAGCCCCACACCGCTTTCCAGTGGGAGGGGCAGATTGGCATGGAGGAATATATGCGGCGGGTGAAGCTCCTGCGGGACAACATGCGGGGCCGCTCCATCCGCTATAACTGGCACGACGCCCAGACCAGCTTTTTGGAGGCGGTCTTTTCCCGTGGGGACCGCCGGCTGTCCGCCGTGCTGGAGGAAGCCTGGCGGCGCGGCGCCAAGTTCGACGCCTGGAGCGAATACTTTGATTTTGACCGCTGGATGGCGGCCTTTGACGCCTGCGGCCTGGACCCGGCCTTTTACGCCAACCGGGAGCGGAAGCCCAAGGAGGTTTTGCCCTGGTCGGTGACCTCCACCGGGGTGACAACTGCGTTCCTTCTGCGGGAGTGGGAACGGGCCTGCAAGGCCGAGATTACCCCCGACTGCCGGGTGCAGTGTACCGGCTGCGGGGCCGATAAGCTCTACCCAGGAGGGAAATGTGATGCCGAAACATAGATTAGCCTTTGCCAAGACGGGCACGGCCAAGTATATCTCTCACCTGGATTTGATGCGCACCTTTCAGCGGGCGTTTCTCCGGGCGGACCTGCCCATCAAGCACACCGAGGGGTTTAATCCCCACGCCTTTGTGTCCATTCCGCTGCCCCTTTCGGTGGGGTTTTCCAGCGCCTGCGAGGTTTTGGAGTGTGAGCTGCTGGGGGACGTGGATTTGGAGGCCGTGCCAGGGCGGATGAGTGCCGCCCTTCCGGCGGGGATTACCGTCAATCGCTGTTATGAGGCCCTCCGGCCGGTGAAACAGCTTTGTTATGTCAATTATATTGTCACGATGGAGTATCAGTCCGGCGCGCCCTTTGGCGCGGACACCGCTATCCGGGATTTGCTGGGGCGGGAGTCTTTGACCGTGGTGAAACGCTCGAAAAAGGCCAAAAGCGGACAGGTGGAGGTGGATTTGATTCCCCTCATTGCCAAGGCCACCGTGGAGGAACGGCGGGACTGTATTATTTTGGACTTGGTGCTCAGGGCGCAGAACCCGGGGCTGAATCCAGAACTGGTCGTCTCCGCCATTCGGGAGCGCTGCGCCCAGGCCGCGCCCGACCATGTCTGTTTTCACCGCCGGGCGGTGCTGGACGGGGAGTTTGGTGTTTGGGAATAAGGACAGAGAGGGCTCATTCCATGGGGGGATGGGTCCTTTTTGTTTTCTGGGGTGGCTTTTGTTGGGTGGGTGCCTCTTCCTCGGTACTCTGGAGGTTTTCGTTTTCTGGTCCCGCCTCCGGCGGGTTACTTTCCAGCGATGGAAAGTAACCAAAGATCGCCGGGCCTGCGGGCCCGGACCCCGCGTCGGGGCGAAATCCGCTCCATTCCGTTTCCGGCTGACGCCGAAAACT
>CAJUDT010000052.1:10395-18056 GCA_910585415.1 uncultured Flavonifractor sp. | reverse complement strand
ATTTCACCGCGTTGTTCAGCAGGTTAATGAGAATCTGCTTGATGCGCACCTCGTCCCCGCAGAGCATACTGGGGATGGAGGAATCCACATGGAGCTTGAACTCCAGCCCCTTTTCCTTGGCCTTAATCCAAATCATGTTGACAATTTCCGAAAAGAGCGCCCCTGTCTCATAGGAGACGTTGACGATTTCCATTTTTCCGGACTTGATTTTTGAGATGTCCAGAATGTCGTTAATCAGGGAGAGCAGCAGCTTGCTGGCCCCCTGGATATTCCGCGCATTCTCCGCCACCTCCTCGGAAATATCCTCCCGGAGGATAATCTCATTCAGTCCAATGATCGTATTGATTGGCGTGCGAATCTCGTGGCTCATGCTGGAGAAAAAGTGGTTCTCCGCCCGGTTCAGCTCCTCGATTTCCTTCTTCTGCTGTTGGGTGAGGGCGTTTTCCTCCTCATACATGCGGTTCAGGAACATGAGCAGCACACTGGTGAGCATACCGACCATGACCATGGAGAAAGCGGAATCGAAAAAGGAATTGTTATAAAAATTCGGTTTGGCAAGCTCGGGATAATAATAGGCGATACCATAGCAAATCAGTGTTTCCGCAGTACACAGGCCAAAGAAGATGATTCTGCGCTTTCCCAGCAGAGTAATACAGACGTAAATAAAGCAGAGGACAAACCACTCCGGCACACCGCTGTAAAATCCGCCGGCGGAAAAAAAGGTGATGGGAAACAGGACCAGCAGCAGCAGCGCAATGGCCGTGGCCCCCGCCTGAATGCGCTTTTTGCGGATGCTGAACTTTACAATGAGCCCCATTGTAATAAGGCCCAGGAGCAGGAGCGCAATGTTCCAAATACTCCTGCCCATGGGTAAGGTAAAGATCAGCGCAAGCATACAAATGCTTGTTACAATGCGGAACATGCGTTCACGCAGGCCGATTCTGTGATCGGTAATCGTCTCAAACCATTTTTTTATCACGAAAACCTCTACCCTTCCAGAACATGGTATGTTTCAACGGATACCGGAGTCCCCCTTATCCACCGGTAATGCACGCACAAAGGGCCTGATAGGCCTCCATAAGCGCGGCGTGGTTGGCCCGGATGTAATCCACGTCTCCCCGCTTTCCCGCCAGCTCCAGTTCCTTGGCCTGGGCGGAGAGGGCCTCCGCGCCGATGGTCAGGGAGGTGCTCTTCAGCGCGTGGACCTTGATGGCGTAATCCGTCCAGTTGGCGCTGTCGTACAGGGAGACGATTTCTGCCTGCTTCTCCCCGCTCTGGGCGCAGAAAATCCGCAGCATTTCCCGGAAAAAATCCTCATCTCCGGCGCAGTAGTTCAGGCCCAGCTCCGTATTGACGCCGCCCTCCTCCAGGCGGTCATAGGGGATGGGAGGTCCTCCGGCAAATTCGGCCCCCAGCCCGCTCAGGTCATACTCCGGCTCGCCGCCGGCCACCGGGGCCTCAATCGTGGGTTCGGCTGGGTTGGGGTCCTCAACCAGGACCTCAGCCGCCTTCGTCTCTGGGGCGGCACCGGCCTCATCAAAGGGCAGCTCCGGGGCGTCGGGCCGGGCGCTGTACTGAATGCAGCTCTTGGGCAGGACCTTGCGTAGGACCCGCTCCAGGACAGTGCGCTCGATGGGCTTGGGGACAAATTCCGTAAATCCTTCACTGCGGAACATCTCACGCGCACCGCTGACCGTATTGGCGGTCAGGGCAATGATGGGCAGGTCCTGATAGTTCCCATCCTGGATTTCGCGGATTTTTTTCAGAGTCTCCACCCCGTCAAATCCCGGCATCATATGGTCCAGGAAAATGATGTCATAGGTCCTGCTGCCGCACTGGCACTGGCTCACCGCCTCCCGGCCGCTCAGGCAGGTGTCCACCTCAATCCCGTAGCTCCCCAGCACGCCCTTGGCCACCACCAGATTCATTTCCTCATCGTCCACAGCCAGGGCCCGGACGCCCACGCAGGCAAAGGGCTTCCGTCCCGCAGCCTGGTCCTCCGCAAACCCGCGCTCCCCGTTCTCCCCGTTGAGCAGGTTTGCCACCGAGAGGGCGGAAAAGGGCTTATGTATGACCAGCAGCTTGCTGGCACTGGGCGGAATGAACTCCTTTTCCGCAATCACAATGATACGATAGGCGCCGGTCAAATCCTCATAGTAATCCGGGTCCTCTTCATACACCGACTGGGTGATAAAGATATGGGTCAGGCGGTGGCTGCGCTGCAATTTGAGCAGGCCCTCGAAATTATGGGTCGGATAGCCCTCGATTCCAAGCCCCACCACCAGATTTACGATCAGCCCATCGTAATATTCCCGGACCTCGTCACAGGTGTACCGGTCCGGTCTGAAATAGCAGGCGATGCAGAACTGCTCCGGGTTGTTGACCATAATACAGGGCCGCTCGTCCGCGACCCCCTGAGGTATGACAATATGGGCATACAGGCCCTCCTGCTCCTTGCTGTCAAAATGAATAAAGCCTCCCATCGCGGTCAGCAGTCCCCGTGCGATGGGAAGCCCAAGGCCCAGTCCGCCCGCCAGACGGCTGCTCCCAGAGTCCGCCTGATAAAAGACATCGCACATCTGCACCATCTGCGCGTCGGTCATGCCGATGCCGGTATCCCGGATATCCACAATCAGATTGACGCCGTATTTCTCCCGGCGGCACCGTATGCGGACGTTAATACCGCCCTCCTCGGTAAATTTGATGGAGTTTTCCACCAGGATTTTGAGCACATGGGAGATTTTCTCCACATCGCCCACCAGACACGCGGGCACCTTTGGGTCGATGTCAAATACCATCTCCAGGTGCTGGCGGTTGCTTTGCAGCGCGGTCATGGTGATTACGTCGTTCAATACGGAGGTAATCATATACTCCTTTTTGGCCGGCGTCAGTGTGCCCTCCACAATCTCTGTGTAGTCCAGCATATTGTTAATCTGGTTGGACAGGCGCTTTCCCGCCAGCTTGATTGACGTCATATCCGACCGGATATCCGGGGGAAGTTCCCTCCCCAGCGCCACCTCGCTGATTCCAATGACCATGTTGATCGGCGTGCGGAGCTCGTGGGACACATTGGACAAAAAGACCGCGTTCTGTTTTCCCGCAGTCTCCAGCTCGGTAAAAATCGTCTCATACCGCTTCCGCTGGGCGTCCCGCTTGTTGATCCAGTACCGTGCGAGGGCCGTCGCGCCAAAGACCACAATCGCCCCCAGCCCCAGGCGGAGCAGCTCATGGTGATCCATCTCATAGGAAATGGTATGCAGAATCAGTCCATGGTAAAGCAGCCCCAGCAGGTACAGAGCCTCTATAATATGCAGGAGCCATTTTCGGTTGAGCATAAACAGGGCAAGGACCAGGATACAGGCCACCGTCGGGATGTCAAAGAGGCTGTCCCTGTGTACCCCGAAAAAGAAAAACTCCGTCAGCAGCAGACCGGCGCACAGATTTTCGTAAAGCATATCCGAGCCAATCCGCGCAATGTGCAAAAACCACGCGCTGAAACAGCCTGCCGCAATCAGCGGGACCATCCAGAACTCCCAAGACAGGGCAACGATAATCAGACTCAGCATAATGCTGAAAACTGTAGTGATGACAGCCAGCAGGAGATATCTGCCTGTCTGCTCCTCCACTCTCATGACCGTTCAAACTCCTGTGCGACCCGCTTGAGCAGCTCCTGAGGCTGGTAGGGCTTTTTCAGGTAGTTGACCGCGCCCAGCTTGATGGCGCTGACCACATCCTGCTCCAGCCCCGAGGCCGTTAAAAAGATAACAGGAACATTGGCGGCAAAGCGCTTCATGCGCTCAAAGGTCTCAATGCCGTTCATCTCCGGCATGTCAATATCCAAAAGGACCATGTCAACCTTCTTGTCTCTCAGCACAGCCAGGGCCTCGATGCCCGAATTTGCCAAAAGCACATCATACTCTTTGCCCAGGATAACTCTGGTTCTCGTCAGATTCATCCCGTCATCATCGACCACTAAGACACATTTTTTCATGTGATTGCCTCCCTGTTGTATTGCTGGGTGGTCCTGACGTCCCACTTGGCTTATTCTAAAGGAAATTAACAGGAAAATCAAGCCCGTTTTTCGGTTCGGAGGGCCCTCGCACAGCGAAAAAATACCGCCCGCATCCCCGCCGCGTCCGCACAGGGTGAAGCCTGGACTGAAATATGACTCCAGCCCGTATTCCAGGGCCGAAACCGCCGCCGATTAGGCCCGTTGGGAAATACAGCTGGGAGCAGAAGTGGGCGTACACATACCGCGTACAGGCCCGCTCCTGCTCCCAGACTTACCGCGCGCAAACGGGAGCGCCGCTTAATATAGTACCATGGCCAGGATAACTGCCAAAACGCCGCACAAAAGAGGCGTCACTACGGACATCATAAACTGCTGGAAATACCCCTCTTTATAAGACAGCTTGAATACGGAGAGCTGAAAGGCTATGGCGCCGTTGTGGGGCAGAGAGTCGAAGCTGCACCCCGCAATGGCGGCGATGCGGTGTACCGCCCCCAGGTTGATGGCAGTATTGCTCATGATTGAGCTGCCAAAAGTATTCATAAACAGAGTGACGCCGCCGGTGCCATTGGCGGTCATTCCGGACAGCAGAGCAACCGCCACAAGGGTGAGGATATAGGGATGCAGGTCCATAGACAGCACCCGCTCCACCAGCCAGGTAAACACAGGTGTCTTCTGCACAACGGAACCATAGCCCACCACGATAGAGATGAACACCACCGGAAGAATCGAACCTTGAATCCCCCGAACGCAGGTTTGAAAAGGGTGTTCCAGGAAGGTTCTGCCCACCAGCAGGACAAGCAGGGCGATGGAAAGCGCCTGAGCATAGACGGTGGCCTGGAGTGAATTGATGCCCAGGGCCTGGAACAGCAGGCTCAGTCCGATGATGGCGGCAACACAGACATAGCCCTTCCAAGCGGCAGGGAGCTGGCTTTCCTCCTTCTCCGGCACAGGGTCGTCAGCATAGGACACAAAGCCCTCCCCCTTTTCCTTACAGCGCCTGGTCAGCCACTGCAAATAGCCCACGATAAACACCACCGCAAAGGCGGTACAGACCAGACTAATGACAGGACCGGCCATGGTTGTGGTGTTCAGATAGGAGGTGGGCGCAATATTCAGCGCATTGGGCATACCAATCAGGATGCCATAGGCCACAGAACCAGCGCCCGCCGACATAGCCGCCAAGGCCACCTTGCGGGGCATATTCAGCCGCTTGAGTACCGGCAGGGAAATCGCCAGGACCGCATATTGATACGAGCCCACACCAGCGGCCATCATCAGGCTGGTAATGACAAAAAGCACGACAGCAATCCACTTTTCGCCAAATACCCGAATCAGGTGGACCGCTATCGCGGAGCCGAGGCCGCTCTCCATCAGGCAGAAGCCAAAGGCCCCGCCAATGGTATAGAGCAGCAGGAATTGCTGAAACATCGTACCCACAGTGGGCAAGAAGCTGGTAAAAATACTGGAAATTCCATCGCTTGTACACAGGCATACCAGGAAGGTACAGGCAAACACAGTGAGGAACAGGTTTACGCCCTTGAAGCTCATGTAAAAGAACAGCGCAAAGGCAATTACCACGACAATCAAAGACACGGTTATATTGGCAGGCAACATATCTGGACTCCTTTCTTTTCCGCTCAAAACAGGAACTGTACAGGGTCAAAGGTGTGCGCTGAAATACCTCCTTCTCTGCCGCACCCGACCAGTCCCCTGAAATAGCTGGACGGACACGATATTTTGAGCGTATAAAGAGCAAAGGACGCGCCAAGTCTGCGCTCTATTCCAGCAAAGGCTTGGGGAAAGCGGTCATTTTTTTGTATTGTTGCGGAAAGCTGTCCCCCTTTTCAGTATTTCAATGCAGAAAAGCATCAAATTGCGCCAAAAACAATGCAGAGCCGCATAAACAATGACAGTCTGCATTGCTTATGCGGCTCTCTGTTTTCTGTTCGATTGGGTCGAGCCAGTATTCCGGTTTCTGTGGTTGCCCTATTTTCAGTTGAGGAAAATTTCTACACTCGTTTTACAAGTTCCGAAATTTTGTGATTTCGACGGGAAAGAAAACCCTGACGGTTTTCTTTCACACTGCATTCGACAAATCCCCCGGAAGGTGGTACAATCCTGTTAAAGAAAGGGGCGATCCACCATGCAGACGGAGGAATGGAACAGCATTGAGGGCACTGTAGAGGCGGTTATTTTCCAGAATCAGGAGAACGGCTACACCGTCCTCAAGCTGGACGCCGGCGAGTCGGGGGGCATTACCGTGGTGGGCTGTCTCCCTGGCGTATCCCCTGGGGAGAGCATCACGGTACAGGGGGTCTGGATGCGCCACACGGCCTACGGCGAGCAGTTCAAGGCCGAAACCGTAGAGCGCCGTATGCCCGCCGGGGAGAAGGCCATCTATGAATATCTGGCCTCCGGCGCGGTGCGGGGCATTGGCGCGGCCACTGCCCGGCGGATGGTAGAGCTCTTCGGGCAGGACGCCCTCACGGTGCTGGAGGAAACGCCGGAGCGGCTCACCGCAATCCGGGGCATCTCCCGCCGGCGGGCCCTGGCCATGGGGGAGGCCTTCCGGCTTCAAATGGGAATGCGGCGGCTGCTGGAATTTTTGGGGCAATATGGCCTGCCTCTTCAGCTGGCAATGCCGCTGTACCGGCGGTTCGGGGACCGGGCCCTGGAAGCGGTGCGGGCCAACCCCTACCTGCTGGTCGATACGGAGCTGGGCGTATCCTTCGCTCTGGCGGATGGGCTGGCCCTGGACCTGGGCATGGACGGAGAGGACCCTCAGCGCATTGAGGCGGGCTTGCTCTTTGAGCTCAGGCACAATCTGGACAACGGACATACCTTCCTCCCCCGCCGAAAGCTCCTGTGGGCCACGGGGCAGCTGCTGAACCACGAGGGAGACTCCCTCACCGACGCCCTGGAGGCCCTGCTGGAGCGGGGAGAGCTGACCCAAGAGGCGGTAGCCGGAGAAGAGGCAATCTACCTGCAAGAGCTCTGCGAGGCGGAACAGTTCGTAGCCTGGCGCATTCGGGAGCTGGCGGCGGGTGAGCTGACCCCTCCACAGGATTTGAACGAACTCATCGTCCGCATTCAGGAGGAACAGGGCATCACATACGCCCCCCAGCAGCGGGCGGCGGTGGCTCTGGCCGCGCAGAGCCAGGTGATGCTGCTCACCGGCGGGCCGGGTACCGGCAAAACCACCTCCCTGCGGGGTGTGCTGGCTCTTTTTGAGGCCCTGGGGCTGGACACCGCCCTGGCGGCCCCCACCGGCCGGGCCGCGAAACGCCTGGGCGAGCTGTGCGGTATGGAGGCCTATACCATTCACCGCCTGCTGGAGACGCAGTACGAGCCCCATTCCGACCGTCTGGTCTTCGCCCACGACGAGGACAACCCCCTCAAGGCCGACGCCGTCATCGTGGACGAAACCTCGATGGTGGACATTCTGCTCATGCGGGCCCTGCTGGGGGCCCTGCGGGACGGGTGCCGGCTCATTCTGGTGGGCGACCCGGACCAGCTGCCCTCGGTAGGCCCCGGCAATGTGCTGCGGGAACTGCTGCGGTGCAACCTCATCCCTGCGACCCATCTGGATATTGCCTACCGCCAAAAGGAGGCCAGCCGGATCGCCCTGAACGCCCATGCCATCAATGAA
>CAJUDT010000052.1:0-10385 GCA_910585415.1 uncultured Flavonifractor sp. | reverse complement strand
GACCAGCTGCCCTCGGTGGGGCCGGGCAGCCTGTTCTCCGACCTGATTCGCAGCGGCGCCGTGCCCATGGTGCGCCTGACGGAAATTTTTCGGCAGGCGGCGGAGAGCGCCATCATCCGAAATGCCCACCAGGTCAACCGGGGCAGGCTCCCGGAGCTGAAAAACAACCAGGGTGATTTCTTCTTTCTCCGCCGCAAAGACCCCCAGCGGGCCGCAGAAACCATTGTGGAGCTGCTTCAGACCCGCCTCCCTCAAAAAATGGGCATTCCGGCGGAGCAGATTCAGGTTCTCTCCCCAACCCGCAAGCGGCAGGCGGGGACAGCTGCCTTAAACCGCGCCATCCAGGCGGCGGCAAATCCCCCGGCGGAGGGCAAGGCCGAGCGCCGCTTTGGGGAGTACATCTTTCGGACCGGCGACCGGGTCATGCAGGTGCGCAACAACTACAACGTGATGTGGCAGGACAAAAGCGGCCTCGGCTCGGGCATGGGGGTGTTCAACGGGGACATTGGCGTGATTCAGGAGGTAGACAACCGGGGAGAGACGGTCACCGTGGATTTTGACGGGCGGCTGGTGGAGTACTCCCCGGACATGCTGGGGGAGCTGGAGCCCGCCTACGCCGTGACGGTCCACAAGGCCCAGGGGAGCGAGTACCGGGCGGTGGTGCTGGCGGTGTGTGACGGCGCGCCGGTGCTGCTCACCCGAGGAGTGCTGTACACCGCCATTACCCGGGCCAAGGAGCTGCTGATTTTAGTGGGCGACGAGGAAGTGGTGGCCAGAATGACCGCCAACGACCGGCAGCAGCGCCGGTATTCCGGCCTGCGCTGGCGGCTGGTGCAGGAGGAAATGTAGGCCCGGCCTCTCCCCCACAGCCGGGCGGGCATTACACGCTTTGAAACAGCACCAGAAGGACGCCATAAATCACACTGGCGCTGATGCCGAACACCAATACCGGTCCGGCGATAACGAACATCTTGGCCCCCACGCCCATGACCAGTCCCTCGCTTTTGAACTCCAGCGCGGGAGAGACGACCGCATTGGCAAAGCCGGTGATGGGCACCAGAGTGCCCGCCCCGGCGTGCTTGGCCAGCTTGTCAAAGAGCCCCAGGCCGGTAAAGAGCGCCGAGAGGAAAATCAGTGTCACAGACACCGCGGCGGCAGCCCCCGCCTCATTGAGCCCGAACCATTGATACAGGTTGAGCAGCCCCTGTCCGGCGGAGCAGATCAGTCCGCCCACCAAAAAGGCCCACAGCATATTTTTCCACAGCGGCGAGGGCTTAGATTTGGCGTTGACATACTCCCCATAGGCTTTGTTTGTCATATCCATCTGCATTCTGCCTCCTTTTTGAACCGCTATCAGTTTTTCCTTGACAGGGTGGATTATACGTGTTACAATCTCGTTAGTAATTTAGTAAATTACTAATTTAGTAAAAGGAGATATTAACATGGAGATTCCAACCAATCTCAAACACAAGCCGGTTATCACCGTAGAGAATTACAGCCAGATTGACGGCCGCAACGCCTACGACACGGACGCCCAGGGGCTCTCTCTGGGTCTGGCCCAGTGGAACGAGCGGGGACGGGTGGATATTTCCGCAAAAGTCTGGCGGCACACCGGCGGCAAGTGGTCCCGGCAGTCGGAGGAGCTCCCCCTGCACCGGGTTTTGGACCTGGCCATTCTGGCCTGCCGGACGCAGCTCTACATGCAGGAGACGGCCTACCGCTTCCCCAGGGGCTACGACCCGGAGCACCCCTGTATTGACCGGGTGGGCCTTCAGGGGGACGCCATGACGGTGGAGGTATGTACCGGAAACGACCACATAGACGAGGACCTTCCGCTCTTCCGGGATGCCCTCGCCCGGGACGGCGAGCTGTTGGGAGAACGGATGACCCAGCTGGCCCGCATTCTGGGCGAGCTGGGGTACCGGGGATGAACAAACAAGCCCGGCCCTCTGGCGCAACGTGCCAGGGGCCGGGCTGTTTGCTTGCCGCAGGATTGACGCGGCCTTAAAATTCTACGGGCTTGTACTCGCTCATATCGGGGTGGAAGCGGTTTTCGTAAAAATCAAAGAAGATGCGGCGGCATTCCTCTTCATCGCATGTTTTGGCGTACAGGCGCGTGCCGTCTGTTTCAATCCCCAGCTCCACTTCGATGATTCCGTCATTGGCGCAGGCCTGGACATAGCGCACGCCCTCCTGCGCTCTGGGCGCGGTCAAGACGATGAACTCATCGGGCCCGGTCAGCATATCGTCCAAAAAATCCGCGATGTCTGTGTCCTCAAAATCGGTCAGCTCCCGCTCCTGCTGGCGCAGGGTAAATGTCTGTTGGCTCTCCACATTTTTAAACACGACTTCTTCCTTCTTTTTTTCGTCTTTTTTCGAGAAAAATGGGAATTTCATTGCCGTTTTCCTTCCCTAGACTATTTTTACAAGGGAGGCCCCGTATGCAGCGCATACGGGGCCTCCTTGGCGTTCAAAACAAGTCGATTGCTTGTATGTCGTCTTACTTGTACAGCTCCACCAGCCGGGTCAGGTGCTCCCAGCGCTCCTTGGCGGCCTCCTCGTTCTTGGCGAAGAGCTCCTCGGCGCGCTCGGGGAAGGAACGGGTCAGAGCGGAGTAGCGGGCCTCGTTCATCAGGAACTCCTGATAGCCGCCAGCGGGGGCCTTGGAGTCCAGGGTGAAGGGGTTCTTGCCCTGGGCCTTGGCGGCGGGGTTGAACCGGAACAGGTTCCAGTAGCCGCAGTCCACGGCCTTCTTCATCTCAATCTGGCAGTTGGCCATGCCGCCCTTGATGGAGTGCATCTCGCAGGGGGCGTAGCCGATGATGAGGGAGGGGCCGTGATAGGCCTCGGCCTCGGCAATGGCCTTCAGGGTCTGGTTGGGGTTGGCGCCCATGGACACCTGGGCCACATAGACATAGCCGTAGGTCATGGCGATCTCGGTGAGGGACTTCTTGGGCATCACCTTACCGGCGGCGGCAAACTGAGCCACCTGGCCGATGTTGGAGGCCTTGGAGGCCTGACCGCCGGTGTTGGAGTACACCTCGGTATCAAAGACGAAGATGTTCACGTCCTCGCCGGAGGCAATCACGTGGTCCAGGCCGCCGTAGCCGATATCGTAGGCCCAGCCGTCGCCGCCGAAGATCCAGATGGACTTCTTGTTCAGGAACTCCTTGTCCTTCAGGATATCCGCCACCAGCTTGCAGGCGTCGCAGTCGCAGTACGCGGCGCCGGACTCCTTGAGCTCCTTGGCGTGGGCCTGGAACTGGGGCAGCTGGTCGCCGAACACATCCTTCGCGGCGGGGCTGGCGGTGAAAGCTACAATCTCGTCCACCGTCATGATGCCGTCCTCCAGAGCGGCCACATAGGCCTTGGTGGCCTCGGCATTGGCCTCACCGTCGTCCATGGTATCCAGCCACTTCTGAGCGGCCTCCTTCAGCTCGGGCACGGTGTGAGGCACCGCAATCAGCGCGCGGGTCTTGTCGGCCAGGCGCTCCCGGATGGCCTTCTGACCCAGGTAGAGGCCCAGGCCATGCTCGGCGTTGTCCTCAAACAGGGAGTTGGCCCAGGCGGGACCCTTGCCGCACTTGTCCACGGTGTAGGGGGAGGTAGCGGCGGGGCCGCCCCAGATAGAGGAACAGCCGGTAGCGTTGGACACGTACATACGGTCGCCGCACACCTGGGTAATCAGGCGGGCATAGGCCGTCTCCGCACACCCGGCGCAGGAGCCGGAGAACTCCAGCAGGGGCTGCTTGAACTGGCTGCCCTTGACGGTGGTGATGTTCTCCACGTCGGCCTTGGGGGCGGCGTGGGCCACCATGTAATCGAACACGTCCTGCTCGGCGGCCTGGGACTCCTGGGGTACCATCCGGAGAACCATGTCCTCGGGCTTGGCGTCGGGGTTCTTGCGCAGCAGGGCCTGATTGCCCAGGCAGGAGCTCACGCACACAGAGCAGCCCATGCAGTCCAGGGGGGACACGGCAATAGCAAACTTGTAGTTGGGCTTGCCGGTCATGGCCATGGTCTTGGTCTGGGCGGGCGCGGCATTGGCCTCGTCCTCGGTGAGGGCGTAGGGCCGGATGGTGGCGTGGGGACACACATAGGCGCACTGGTTGCACTGGATACAGCCGTTGGGATTCCACACGGGCACGGACACAGCCACACCGCGCTTTTCATAGGCGGCAGCGCCCTGGCAGAAGGTGCCGTCCTCGTGGCCGGAGGCGAAGGCGGAGACGGGCAGGGCGTCGCCGTCCATGCGGCCCACAGGCTCCATGATGTTCTGGACCATCTTCACGGTGGCGGGCTCGCCCTGGAGCGCCACAGCGGCCTTGCTGTCCACGGCGTCCTTCCAGGAGGCGGGCACCTCGAACTTCTTGAAGGCGGTGGCCCCCAGGTCGATGGCCTTGTGGTTCATATCCACCACGTCCTGGCCCTTCTTCAGGTAGGAGTGGGTGGCGGCGTCCTTCATGTAGCCGATGGCCTCCTCCTCGGGCATGACCTTGGCCAGCTTGAAGAAGGCGGACTGGAGAATGGTGTTGGTGCGCTTGCCCATGCCGATCTCGATGGCCAGGTCGATGGCGTTGATGGTGTAGACCTGGATGTTATGCTCGGCAATGTACCGCTTGGCCACGGCGGGCATGTGCTTGTCAAGCTCCTCGTCGGACCACTGGCAGTTGATGAGGAAGGTGCCGCCGTCCTTCACGTCCCGGACCATGGGGAAGCCCTTGACGATGTAGGCGGGCACGTGGCAGGCCACAAAGTCGGCCTTGTTGATGTAGTAGGGGGCGCGGATGGGCTGGTCGCCGAAGCGCAGGTGGCTGATGGTGACGCCGCCGGTCTTCTTGGAGTCGTACTGGAAGTACGCCTGGATATACTTGTCGGTGTGGTCGCCGATGATCTTGATGGAGTTCTTGTTGGCGCCCACGGTGCCGTCGCCGCCCAGACCCCAGAACTTGCACTCGATGGTGCCTTCCGCGGCGGTGTTGGGGGCGTCCTTCTCAGGCAGGGACAGGTTGGTAACGTCGTCCACGATGCCGATGGTGAACTGGCGGCGGGGCTCGGCGGCGTTCAGCTCCTCATAGACAGCGAACACGCTGGCAGGGGGAGTGTCCTTGGAGCCCAGGCCGTAGCGGCCGCCGATGACCTTCACGTCGTTCTTGCCGGCGTTGGCCAGAGCGGAGACCACGTCCAGATACAGGGGCTCGCCCAGAGCGCCGGGCTCCTTGGTGCGGTCCAGAACCGCGATCTTCTTGGCCGTGGCGGGGATGGCGGAGAGGAGCCTGTCAGCGGCGAAGGGGCGGTAGAGGCGGACCTTCACCAGGCCCACCTTCTCGCCGTGGGCGTTCATGTAGTCGATGACCTCCTCGGCCACGTCGCAGATGGAGCCCATGGCGATGATGACCCGGTCGGCGTCGGGCGCGCCGTAGTAGTTGAAGAGCTGATAGTCGGTGCCCAGCTTGGCGTTGACCTTGCCCATGTACTCCTCGACGATGTCGGGCACCGCGTCGTAGTACTTGTTTGCGGCCTCACGGTGCTGGAAGAAGATATCGCCGTTCTCGTGGGAGCCGCGCATAACGGGATGCTCGGGGTTCAGGGCCCGCTTGCGGAAGGCGTCCACGGCGTCCATGTCCACCATGTCGGCCAGATCGTCGTTGTCCCAGATGGCAATCTTCTGGATCTCGTGGGAGGTGCGGAAGCCGTCGAAGAAGTTCAGGAAGGGCACCCGGCCCTTGATGGCGGCCAGATGGGCCACCGCGCCCAGGTCCATAACCTCCTGCACGTTGCTCTCGGCCAGCATGGCAAAGCCGGTCTGACGGCAGGCCATCACGTCGGAGTGGTCGCCAAAGATGTTCAGGGCGTGGGTGGCCACGGTCCGGGCGGACACATGGAACACCGCCGGCAGCAGCTCACCGGAGAGCTTGTACATGTTGGGGATCATCAGCAGCAGGCCCTGAGAGGCGGTGTAGGTGGTGGTCAGCGCGCCCGCGTTCAGGGAGCCGTGGACGGTGCCCGCCGCGCCGGCCTCCGACTGCATCTCCACCACCTTGACGGTGGTGCCGAAGATGTTCTTCCGGCCCTGCGCCGCCCACTGGTCCACATAGTCCGCCATGGGGCTGGACGGTGTGATGGGATAGATGCCCGCCACCTCGGTAAAGGCGTAGGACACGTGGGCGGCCGCTGTGTTGCCGTCCATGGTTTTCAGCTTTCTCGCCATTGAAACGATTCCTCCTTTTTTGATTCCAGGGCAATGGGGACGCGTCCCCGTCCAGCTCGCCGGAGGAGGCCAAATCCCCATTACCCTGGCGATTCAAAACGCTTCCGGGGGACCCGAATCAGAGCCGCGCCCGGGACGTCCCCATTTTAACACCTTCCAAAGCGTTTGTAAATCAAATCTTGCTCCCAATGAAAAATTTTGCTGTAGCGCCGGAGTTTTTTGCTCTTTTTATACTCTCCGGTTTGGAAAAGAAACCCATTGGAGCGGCTTCACTCCCCCATTACGGCCCGAATTTTGGCCTCCATGTCCGCCGGATTGATGTTTGTGCCGGTAAAGTGCTCCAGGGACAGCACCGCCTGATGAATGAGCAGGCCCATGCCGTTCATGGTCCGGTGCCCCCGCGCCCTGGCCTGGGCCAGCAGCTGCGTCTCTGCCGGGGCGTAAATCAAGTCCACCACCGGGGCCCGCCTGGGCAGGGCGTCCAGAAAGGAGAAGTCCGCAAACTGCCCCGCGGTGCCCGCCATGCCCAGACTGGTGCAGTTCACCAGCAGGTCCGCCTTTGCCGCCAGCCGCTTCAGAGTTTCCCCGTCAAAGCCCGCCGGGTGCAGCCGTCCCGCAGGGTCCAGGGCGCACAGCTCCTGGGCCTTCTCCACCGTCCGGTTGCAGATGTACACCGCCTCCGCCCCCGCCTGGGACAGCTTGAGGGCCACCGCCTTGGCGGCTCCGCCCGCCCCCAGCAAGAGCACAGTGCTCCCCGCCACGGCGATTCCCTCACTGGCCAGTGCGCGGAGAAAGCCCGCCCCATCGGTGTTGTAGCCATAGGCCCTGCCCTCCCGGATACAGACGGTGTTGACCGCCCCAAAGAGGGCCGCGTCCCCGTCCAGCTCGTCCATCAGAGGGACCAGCTCTTCCTTATGGGGCATGGTGGCGTTGAAGCCGGCATATCCGGCAAATTTGGCGCATTCCAGCCACTGGGCGCACTGCCCCCGGGGCACCGGCTGACAGAGGTACACGTAGTCCAGCCCCAGGGCCTCAATCATCGTGTTCTGGAGCAGGGGGGATTTGGAGTGCTCCACCGGGTCCCCAATGACGCAGAGTTTTCGGGCGGTGTTGTCCAGCCGGACCCGCTGGACCCCGGCCGCTCCCCCGCCCGGCTCCTCCGGCCTGCTGTTGGTGGGGAGCACCCCGTTCACCAGCAGGGCCACCAGGACGCCGATGACCGTCTCCACAATCCGGGCCCCGGCGTAATAAAACCGGTCGTCCCCGGCCACCTCGGTAATGAGGATGACACAGGGGACGATACAGGCCATCGCGCAGGCGGCGGGCCGCTTCAGCAGCAGGCAGAACCATACCCCCGCCACACACACGCCCCCCAGCGCCAGGGCCTTCACCCAGGGCATATCCAGCACAGGCCCCAGCAGGAGCACCAGCACCCCCAGAGTGCCGCCCACCGCCACGCCAATCAGCCGGGACACCCCCTGCCGGAGGGTCTGCCCCAGGGTGCTCTGGGTGCAGACGATACAGGCAATGCAGGCGTAATTGGGCCCCAGCATTCCCCAAATGCCCTGGTAGTCCTTCCGGTACACCAGGTCCAAAACGGCGAATATGCTGTAGGCCAGCATCACCGCCACAGCGGTCTTGACAATGCGCATCCCGATATGCGGGATGATTGGTCGTTTCATTCTAGCTGTCCTTTCTCAAAAACTCCCGAACCAGAAGCCATAGGCCTAGCGCGGTAAAGACCAGCGCCAGCGAGAGCGCAAGGCCGAATACTCCATTCTCCCGCAGGGGCCGACTTCCAAACACCGATGACATATATGCCATCATGCTCCAAAGGGTCCCCGTCAGGAGCAAAAAGCCGCCAATCAAGGTTCGTTTCATTGCAATCCCTCCAAAAAGTATCCCATCGCCGCCTCATAGCCGTACAGGCCCAGGCCGCACACCTGCCCCACGCAGGCAGGGGCGGTAACGCTCTTGTGCCGGAACTCCTCCCGCTGGTGGACGTTGGAGATATGGACCTCAATGCAGGGTACGTCCACCGCCTTCAGGGCGTCCAAAATGGCGTAGCTGTAATGGGTGAACGCCCCTGGGTTCATAATGATGGCGTCATACACACCGTCGGCGGCGTGGATGGCGTCCAAAATGGCCCCCTCGTGGTTGGACTGGAAGCACTCGGCGGTACATTGATGTTTGGCGGCAAAGTCCTTCAATCGCTGGCAGAGAGCCCCATAGCCGGTTTCCCCATAGATGCCCGGCTCCCGCTTCCCCAGCAGGTTCAGGTTGGGGCCGTTGAGAATCAAAAACCGCAGGCGCACCCCGGCCAGGGCCTTCAAGACCTCACCGGCGGTCCTTTGCGGCGTCTCCCGGCTGGTCACGGTGTAGCCGGCACAGCTTTGGTAAATGGGCAGGCGCTGCCGCCAGCGCTCCAGGAACTCCTCCCGGCTTACCTGCCCCAGGGGGCGTTTTTCCATGTTCACGTTGTCGTAGATATCCCCGCCGTCCCGGTCCAGGAACACCACGGAGCCGCTCGCCCGCAGAGGTTCCATGCACTCCTTCCGCAGGGGGAGTCCTCCGCCGCAGGAGATGACCAAGCCCTTTTGACCAGCCAGTTCCTTGGATATCCGCTCCTCCCAGTCCCGAAACCACGCCTCGCCCTTCTGGGCAAAGATTGTGGAGACGGTGCAGCCTGCGGCCTCTTCGATGCGCTGGTCGGTGTCCACGAACTCCATGCCCAGCCGCTGGGCCAGGAGCTTTCCCACGGTGGACTTGCCGCAGCCCATCATGCCAATCAGTATCAGGTTGTCATTCATCCTGCAAACCCCCTAAAATTGCCCAGCACCCGGAACTCCGAGGACAGCTGACTGAGCTCCCGCAGGACTCCGTCCATGCCTGGCGCGGTCAAATCTCCGGTGAACTCCAGGAAAAACAGATACTCCCAGCCCCGGCCGGGAATGGGACGGGACTCCAGCTTCATCAGGTTGAGGCCCTGGACGGAAAATACCGTCAAAATCTCGTGGAGGGAACCGCTCTGGTGGGGCAGGCGGAAGCAGGCGGCGATTTTGTCCCTCCCCTCCCGCAGCTCCATGACGGGGGAGACGACCACAAAACGGGTGTGATTGGCGCTGTTGTAGTTGATACCCTCGGCCAGGATATCCAGCCCGTAGCGCTGGGCGGCTCTGCGGGAGCAGATGGCGGCGGCGGTACGGTCCCCGGTCTGGGCCACCTGCTTGGCGGAGCCCGCCGTGTCCAGGGTGGGCGTACGCTTCCAATTCCGGTGGCTGTCCAGGAATTTTTCGCACTGCATGAGGCCCTGCTCGTGGGAGTAGACGGTTTTTATGTCCTCCAGGCCCACACCGGGGAGGGCGGTGAGGCAGTGCTCGACTTTTACCTGCCACTCCCCTACGATGTAATATTCATATCGGGCCAATAAATCGTATACCTGCCGGATGGAGCCGGTGGAGCTGTTCTCCACGGGGAGGACGGCGTAATCGGTCTTTCCCTCCTTCAGGGCTAGGAATACGTCCTCGAACCAAGGCAGGCCAACCAGGTCCACACCGGCGCCGAAAAGCCCGGCGGCGGCTTCCTCGCTGTAGCAGCCGGGCTCGCCCTGGTAGGCCACACGGGGGCGCTCCAGGGGGGAGCGGGCCCGCTCCATGGCGGTCTTGCAGGCGGCGTAGCCGGGGTCTTTGTTTGATTCCCGGACCAGACGGCGCTGCTGGCGGCGGGATATGCCCATGATTGCCTCGTAGAGGGCGGCCAAATCGGCCCGCTGAAGGGGGTCCTCCGTTAGGGCCGCCTTGGCGGCAATCACCGCTTTTTCCCGCTGGGCATCCAACACAGGGAGGGCGTTTTTTTGCTTGTATTCTCCTACTGCGGAGGTGATTTCCATCCGCTTCAAAAATAAACTCGATATCTCCTGGTCAAGCGCGTCGATGGCTTGGCGGTAGGCTTCCAGTTCGTTCATTGGTGATTCGCTCCTTTTCTGGTTCTGGCGGGGATTTGGGTTTGCTTTGGTTTTCTTTGCGCGTTTTCTCGGTTGATGGTGCTTGGGGGTGGCTGGGTGGGGCTTTATTGGGGGTTGGTGCCTCTTCCTCGGTACTCTCTGCGTTTCGTTTTTTTGTCCTGCCTCCGGCGGGTTACTTTCCAGTGATGGAAAGTAACCAAAGATCACCGG
>CAJUDT010000051.1 GCA_910585415.1 uncultured Flavonifractor sp. | reverse complement strand
GGTCAGCTATGCTGGCCGGGGGGAAGTCCGTGAACCCAACCCGCCGGAGGCTGGACCAGCAAACAAACAGCAGAATTAAACATAAAAAAGGAGATAACTATCATGGATAAGACTCTGCAAGCCTATATCGACAAACTGAATAAGCTCAATTTCAAGGAGATGTACGAAAACGACTTTTTCCTGACCTGGGACAAGACCGACGATGAAATTGAAGCGGTATTCACTGTGGCCGACGCTCTGCGCTACATGCGGGAGAACAACATCTCCACCAAGATTTTTGAAAGCGGCCTGGGCATTTCCCTTTTCCGAGACAACTCCACCCGGACAAGGTTCTCTTTCGCCTCCGCGTGCAACCTGCTGGGCCTGGAGGTCCAAGACCTGGACGAGGGCAAGAGCCAGATCGCCCACGGTGAAACCGTCCGTGAAACAGCCAACATGATTTCTTTCATGGCCGACGTAATCGGCATCCGGGACGATATGTACATCGGTAAGGGCCACACCTATCAGAAGGAAGTGGTGGAGGCCGTCACCCAGGGCCACAAGGACGGTGTGCTGGAACAAAAGCCCACCCTGGTCAACCTCCAGTGCGACATTGACCACCCCACCCAGTGTATGGCCGACATGCTCCACATCATCCACGAGTTCGGCGGCGTGGAAAACCTCAAGGGCAAAAAAGTCGCTATGACCTGGGCCTACTCCCCCTCCTACGGCAAGCCCCTCTCCGTGCCTCAGGGCGTCATTGGCCTGATGACCCGCTTCGGCATGGATGTGGTCCTGGCCCACCCCGAGGGATACGAGGTCATGCCCGAGGTGGAAGAGGTCGCCAAAAAGAACGCCGCGGCCACCGGCGGCGCCTTCACCAAGACCCACTCCATGGCCGAGGCCTTCCAGGACGCCGACATCGTCTATCCCAAGAGCTGGGCCCCCTTCGCCGCGATGGAAGAGCGCACCGAGCTCTACGGCAAGGGCGACACCGACGGCATTAAGGCCCTGGAAAAGCGTTTGCTGGCCCAGAACGCCGAGCATAAAGACTGGTGCTGCACCGAGGAACTCATGAAGACCACTCGGGACGGCAAGGCGCTGTATCTCCACTGTCTGCCCGCCGACATCAACGATGTCTCCTGCGTGGACGGCGAGGTGGAAGCCAGTGTCTTTGACCGCTACCGCACCCCTCTGTACAAGGAGGCCTCCTTCAAGCCCTACATCATCGCCGCCATGATTTTCCTGGCCAAGTGCAAGGACCCTCAGGCCGTTCTCAAGGCCCTGGATGAGCGGGCCCAGAAGCGGCAGTTCTCCCTGTAAGCGTAGGCCGTCATGGGAAAGCGCATCGTCATTGCCCTGGGGGGCAACGCCCTGGGGAATAACCTGCCCGAGCAGATGGCCGCCGTCAAACAGACCGCCAAGGCCATTGCCGACCTCATTCAGGAGGGGCATCAGGTGGTCATTGCCCACGGCAACGGCCCCCAGGTGGGCATGATTCAGCAGGCAATGGCCGAGCTCACAAGAGCCGAGCCGGAAAAATACATCCCCTGTCCCCTCTCCGTCTGCGTGGCCATGAGTCAGGGGTATATCGGGTACGACCTGCAAAACGCCCTGCGGGAGGAGCTCCTGGACCGGGGCATTTCCAAAGGTGTGGCCACCGTCCTTACACAGGTGGAGGTCAGCCCCGATGACCCCGCCTTCCACCACCCCACCAAGCCCATCGGGGCCTTCCACTCCCCCGACGAGGCCAAGCTGCTCATTCAGCAGCGGGGATATCAGATGGTGGAGGACGCGGGCCGGGGCTGGCGGCGGGTGGTGGCCTCCCCCAGACCGGTTTCCATTGTGGAAATCGACTCCATTCGGGACATGGTGGAGGCCGGGTTGGTGGTTGTGGCCTGCGGCGGCGGCGGCATCCCGGTCTTTCAGACCGAGGGGCACCACCTCAAGGGCGCGGCGGCGGTCATTGACAAGGACTTCGCCTCCTGCGTCCTGGCCCAGCAGCTGGAGGCCGACACCCTGATTATCCTCACCGCAGTAGAGAAGGTAGCCGTCAACTTCGGCAAGCCCGACCAAACGTGGCTGGACACCCTCACCCCCGAGCAGGCCGAGGAATACATGGACCAGGGCCACTTCGCCCCCGGCTCCATGCTCCCCAAGGTCCAGGCGGCGGTCCAATTCGCCCGCTCGGCGCCGGGACGCTCCGCCCTCATCACCCTTCTGGAGAAGGCCAAGGATGGCGTATCCGGCAAGACCGGCACCGTTATCCGGCAATAAAGCATACGCAAGCCTGTTTGAGGGCCCTTCGGGGCCTTCGGCAGGCTTTTGCTTTTGCAGGAAATAGCCCTTGACATGGAGCAGGAAACATGCTACCATGGGATTATCATAAAGAAGGAGTGAGCTTACATGAAGCATGTGTTGTCTCTGTTTGCCGTGCTGGGCGTTCTGTTCATCGGCTGCGGCGGAGCAGCGGCGGCCTCTGTTCCCCAGCCCGTCCCGGCGGTAGACCCGCAGGATGCCGCAGTCCTTTTGAGCAGCACAGTATGTGCATACCCCAACTGCACCGACACCACCCACTTCCATCACCACGCCGCCCGGCACTGCCGCAACCGTCTGTCGGGCTATTCCGCTGGATGGTACCAGTACTCTGTACCGGCCGATACCGTTCAGACCGCCGCCCAGGCCCCGCTTTTCTGGAACAGCATGGGCTGCGTGGACCACAACTGCACCGACCCCGCCCACTTCCACCACTGCGGCGCGGGCTGCACCGTAGCCGGGCACTATCACAGCTGCCCCGCAGGCTGTGCCAGCACAGGCCACCATCATGGGTATGGTGTAGCGGCCAATACCTCAGCGGCCACCGGCGACCCTGCTCCGCTCTTCTGGAACAGCATGGGCTGCACCGACCCCAACTGCACCGACCCCACCCATTTCCACCACTGTGACGCGGGCTGCACGGTGGCGGGGCACTACCACAGCTGCCCCGCAGGCTGCACCACCCACAACCACGGCGGCTGGCAGCAGGGCCAGGGCCGCGGTCACCACGGCGGCGGCCATCACGGCGGCTGGGGCTGCTGATTCCGACCCGTACAACCAAACCCATCGGCAGGCGGAGAGCGCGTCCTCTCCGCCTGCTTTTTCTTTCCCCAATCGCGGCACGTTACGGAGATTTTCCAAAGCGCCGCCCTTGGGGGAATTTTTTAGCGCCGGGGGTTGACAGCCCACTGTATCGGCGCTATAATACAGTTAGAAACTGTATTATCCGAGTAATACGATTTCCACATCTATCAGGAGGTGACGCCTTTGCTTTCCTTCACACCCTTTCCCCTGGAAGAGGGGGTCCCCATCTACGTGCAGATTGTCCGCCATGTGAAACGGGGCATTGTGTCCGGGAGCGTTCAGGACGGGGACGAGCTGCCCTCCCGCCGGGTGCTCTCCGCCCAGCTGGGGGTGAATCCCAACACCGTCCAGAAGGCATACCGGCTCCTGGAGGACGAGGGAATCATTTCCTCCCACGCCGGGGCCAAGAGCGCCGTCACCCTGACGCCGGATCGGCGGGCGGTCATTCGCGGGGAGCTGCTGGCCCAGACGGCGGAGCAGGTGGCCCGCACTCTGCGTCAGATGGGCGTAGACCTGGAGGAAGCCCGCGCTCTGCTGGAGCGGGCCTGGTACGAGACAGAGACGGAGGTGGACGCATGAAACAATATGGTTCGGTGCTGGTTCTGGCAGCTCGGGGCGTTGTCTGGAAGCTGCTGGCGCTCATGGCCGCCGTGGGGGCGGCGCAGGGAGTTCTCTTTGCCCTGTACCTGTCCAGCCGGCCGGAAGGGCCCATAGACCCTGCCTTTGATTACGAGCTCTACACAAAGCAAAAACTGTTTTTTCACCCGGAATATATGCTGCAAGAAACCAATTTCATCCTTCCCGCCGCTGTGGGGCTGGTGCTTCTGTGTCTGGCGCTGGCCTTCTACGGGTGCGAGCAGGGCAAGGGACGCAGTCAGTACACCTTTTCCCGCCTGCGGGTGGGTCAGCTGCCGGTCTTTGGGCTGTGGGTCGGGTGCTATGCCCTGTGTTTGTTGGTATTCTGGGGCTTTCAAACGGGCATGATGCTGGGGCTGGTCCGGCTTCTGATGCGGCTGGGCGGGAATGCCGGAGATACGCAGACCCTCTTTCTGGCCTGCTGGCGGAACCCCTATTTACACAGCCTACTTCCCCTCCAGGACTGGCCCCGGTTGGTGTACAATGTGCTCCTGCTGATTGCCCTGGCGCTTTCGCTGGCGTGCTTCTCCTTCCTGCGGCGGCATGGGCGGCGGAGTCTGGAATGCTTCATCGTCACCGCCCTGGCCGCAACGAGCTTCGCCCGGCCCTTTGACCAGGACATGGGGCGGGGCCTGGACCTCAACGGCCTGCTCGGCTTTGTGGCGGTGGTATGCGGTATTGTGGTTCTGTATCGGGTAAGGGGGTGCTGGAATGACGAGCTTTGAGAAAAAGATGTCCGCTCTGCGTCCGGTGTGGAGCAAGTGGGACAGGACCAATGCCATCATCGGCTGGTCGTTCCTGGCCCTGACAATGTTCGTCGGCTTCTGGGTTGCCTTTGGCACAGGTTATGCGCCCGCCCGAAACGCGCTGTTCCAGTACGCGCCCCTTAAGGTCCCGGTACCAGGGCGAACGGTGCCCCCCTTTCTTCCCCTCTACCTGCGGGGACTGGTGTGCTTTTCCACCGTTTGGCTGGTGATGCTGGGGGCGGCGGTGCAGAATTACTTTGGGCACTTTCAGGGGAGCCGGAGCATCTATCTCATGCGCCGCCTTCCCCAGCGGTGGGAGCTGGCCCGGCGGTGCCTGGGCGAACCTGCCCTCTGTCTGGCGGGCTCTTTCATCATCTACCTGCTGACCGGCGTGACTTGTTTCATCTACTATTGGTTCCGGACCCCGGCGGGCTGTCTGCCCCCGAATGTCTGGGCCTGGATTGGAGGCTGACCATATGCTGGAACTAAAACAACTGAGCAAGCGCTACCTCAGCGGCACCAAGGCCCTGGAGGATGTAAGCCTCACCCTGCCCCGTGGGGAGATTGTGGGCCTGTTCGGAGAGAACGGGGCGGGCAAGACCACCTTGATGAAGTGCGTTCTGGGCTTTTTGAAGTACAGCGGGGACATCACCCTGGACGGGGAACCCGTCACCCGCAAAAACATCGGCAAATTTTCCTTTGCCACCTGCGAGCACTCCTTTTTCCCCGCCCTGACTCCGGCGGACCACCGGGAGTTCTACCGGGAGCACTTCGGCGCCTTTCGGGAAAAGCGCTTTCAGGGGCTGATGGACTTCTTCCAGCTCCCCATGAACCGGGCTGTACGGGGATTCTCCACCGGGCAGAAGAACCAATTCGAGGTCATTCTCGCTCTGAGCCAGGGGGCGGACTATATCCTTATGGATGAGCCCTTTGCGGGCAATGACCTGTTCAACCGGGAGGATTTTTATAAAGTCCTGCTGGGCATTCTGGAGCCGGAGGAAACTATTCTCCTCTCCACCCACCTGATTGAGGAAGTTCAGCACTTCATCAGCCGGGCGGTCCTGCTCCATAAGGGGAAGCTGGCGGGAGACAGCACCACCCTGGCCCTGGAGGAAGCGGGCAAGAGCGTCATGGACTTCGTAAAGGAAACCTGTCAGTACCAGCCGGACCGGGTGGTCCAGGCCCTGTCCGATTTGACGGATAAGGAGGAATGACCTGTGGGAAAAGGTGCTTTGACTGTTTTGAGCGTGCTGGCGCTGCTGTCCTGCCTCCTGCTGGCGGGGGCCAGCGGGGCTATCGGCCCCACCGGCGGGGATGTGCATATCGAAGAAACCGTTCTGGCCGGGGACCCCGCCGCCGTCCAAGGACTGGAGATGTCCGCCGAATACCAGTGCGAATACCAGATGCACTGGCTCACCCGCTTCCCTGTGGGGCGTCTGGAGGAACAGGAGACGGAGTTTTCCTATACCACCTCTGAAACTGGGTACCGCATATTCTCGTTTGAGGATGGGTTGGAAATTGATTTCTTTGAAGAAGGTACTACCTTCTATTTTTCCGTGGATGGCATGGGAGAGCTGTACTCAATTTCCGGCCGAGAGCCTTGTGTACTCCCTCTATATCAAGAGGTCGTAGAGCGGGCCAGAGCGCAGCGGAGCGATGAAGAACTTCAGGAGGAAGGCTATGTAGAGGAAATCCGGCTGGAGGACAAATATGACTATCTCCCTCTGACCTTCCGCACATGGCACATTCCCTTTTTGGTGGATGAGCACGTTTTCGTACTGGAGGATTATTTTCGCATTCCAGTTCCAGAAGAACTAATTCTGCGCTTTTCTGTGGGACACGGCACTTGGTACTCCGTAGGTGCCAGCCTTATGCAGGGAACAATGGAACTGGACGCCCATACGGTCATTTTGGATGAGGAAAACCGGGAGGACCTTCTTTTTGCCGTCAGTCTGGAGAACTGCGGCCTCCCCCTGGATGACAGCCTCATCCCCGGCGGCTGGGGAATTTACCGCCTCACCTGCGTCAAGGATGAAAACCAGAACCTACAGCCTCCCAAACTCACCACAGTCTACAGTGTGCCGGAGGGAGAGCGCATCTTCCGCTTCTGGGCCAGTGAGGACAAACGGGACCTCTTCCTGTTGACCTGCGGGGAGGACCAGACCCTTCATCTAACTGTGCTGGACGGCAAAACCTTTGCCCCCCGGCAGACCATAAACCTGTTCACATTCCCGGAGAATCAGGTGGTTGCGTTCCCGAACTATGAAGGTGACCCGGTCGATTACAAGCAGCTTCACCTTTACAACCTGTTCCAGGGCGAGGATTTCGTGGTCATTTCCACCAGCTACAGCTACCTCCACTACGTCAGCAGATCTACCGTTTTGGAAAACGGCCAGGTGGTGTGGGAGTCCTATCAGGAGCCCCTCCCCTCATCCCCGGTAGGGATGGATGAGCTGTGTGCCTGCCTGGCCCTGTTGGTTCGGGAGGACGACGGCTCCTGGCAGGTGCGTTTTATAGCGGACACCAGCCTTTTGGAGCGGGATGAGCTGAACTACGAAAAGGCGGACATCGCCTTTGACGGCACCCGGCTGGCCATTGCCGGAAACGGCTTTACGCCATTTGCAGCCGTCTGGAGCGGCCCGGAGCTGGACTTTCTGGCCACCTACCACCACAGCCTTGATGACAGCTATCTGCCCACCGCCCCTTACTGTGGGCCAGCCGAGGACGGTTCCCCTTGGAAAGTTTCCTGGCAGAGCTGAACCGCCCCTCCACGTCCCATCCCGCAAGGGCCCCGAAAGCGGTTTCCCGTTCCGCTTTCGGGGCCCTTTTCCTGGCTGTCCCTGTTTTTTGGTATGCCCCCCTTGCCTTTCGACTATAATGAGATATAATAGACAAAGAGAAAGGAGTGAGCGTTATGTTTCGAGAAATGCGCCGCAGCAAGCAGCTTCTCCCCCCGGCGGACGCCGAGGCCCTGTTGAAGGCCGGGACCTCCGGGGTCCTGGCGGTGAGCGGGGACGGCGGCTACCCCTACGCGGTGCCCCTGAGCTACGTATATCATGAGGGCAGGCTCTATTTCCACTGCGCCAAGGCGGGCCACAAGCTGGACGCCATTGTCCGCAATCCCAAGGGCTCCTTCTGCGTGATTGGTCAGGACCAGATTGTCCCGGCGGAGTACACCAGCTATTTCCGCAGTGTGATTGCCTTTGGCACCCTCCGGGTCCTGGAGGACGCGGGGGAAATCCGGCGGGCCATTCAGGTCCTCTCCGACCGCTACGCCCCCTTGGAGCCCCCGGAGCGGCGGGACGCCATGATTGACCGGGAGCTCGCCGCGCTGTGTATCCTGGAAATGACCGTGGAGCACCTGACCGGCAAGGAGGCCATTGAGCTGGTCCGCCAGCGGAAGCAAGATTAGGAAAAGAGGTATCTCCCCTATGGAGACTGTCAACATCCGCGACTACATCACCCCCGGCCGCCGGGCCCATCTGGTGGGCGTCGGGGGGGTATCCATGTCCCCCCTGGCGGAGGTCCTCCACGGCATGGGCATGGAAATCACCGGCTCGGACATGAACGAGAGCGCCGCCGTGGCGCACCTGCGCTCCCTGGGCATTCCGGTGGCCATCGGCCACCGGGGAGAAAACGTCCAGGGGGCGGAACTGGTTATCCGCACCGCCGCCGTCCACGATGACAACCCGGAAATTGCCCGCGCCCATGCCCAGGGCATCCCCGTATTCGAGCGGGCCCAGGCCTGGGGGGCTCTGATGCGGGGCTACAAGAACGCCCTGTGTATCGCGGGCACCCATGGCAAGACCACGACCACCTCCATGTGTACCCATATCGGCATGGCCGCGGGGGTGGACCCCACGGTGATGATCGGCGGCACCCTCCCTCTGCTGGGGGCGGGCCACCGGGTGGGCAAGGGGGACACCATTATTGCGGAATCCTGCGAATACTGCAACTCCTTCCTGTCCTTCGCCCCCACGGTGGCGGTCATCCTCAATGTGGAGGAAGATCACCTGGATTTCTTCCAGGATTTGGACGATATCAAGGCCTCCTTCCGCCGCTTTGCGGAGCTGGTGCCCGCCGGGGGCCGGGTCATTGTCAACGCCGACAATGCCGGGGCCCGGTCGGTGGCCCAGGGCCTGGACCCCTTCACCTTCGGCCTGGAGGAAGGGGCGGCATGTACCGCCCGAAACCTCCACCAGGAGGATGGATGCCCGGTCTTTGATATCTGCGTCCACGACGCCCTTTACGCCCACGTCAAGCTCCAGGTCCACGGGCGGCACAACATCTCCAACGCTCTGGCGGCGGCGGCGGCGGCCTATGTGCTCAACCTCCCCGGCAGGGCGGTGGAGGAAGGTTTGGGGGCCTTTACCGGCGCGGGGCGGCGCTTTGAGAAAAAGGGCGCCTGCAACGGGGCCGATGTGTACGACGATTACGCCCACCACCCCGACGAGCTGCGGGCCCTGCTCACCATGTCCAAGGAGCTGGGGTACCGGAGGGTAATCTGTGCTTTCCAGCCCCACACCTACTCCCGCACGGAGGCCCTGTTTGACGGCTTTGCAGAGGTCCTCCGCCTGCCCGATGTAACCCTGCTGGCGGAAATCTTCGCCGCGCGGGAGAGCAACGAGCATGGCATCACCTCCCGCACCCTGGCGGAGCACGTCCCCGGCAGTCAGTATTTCCCCACCCTGGAGGCCCTGACGGAGCACCTGCGGACCCTGGCCCAGCCGGGGGATTTGATTCTCACTGTGGGCGCCGGAGACATCTACACGGTAGGCGAGGCCTTGACCTCCCACTGACCCCACCGCGCAAAAACCGCCCGCCTCTTCTGTGAGGCGGGCGGTTTGTTTGCGCGTAATCAATTCATCTGCTTGCGGCGGGAGAGGTTGATGGTGCCGTCCTGCATATCCCCCACGTTCTCCAGGCTCTTGCCGGTGCCGTAGGCCACGCAGGAGATGGCGTCGTCGGCTACATGGGTCTCAATGCCCGTGTGGGATTCAATGAGCTTATCAAAGCCCCAGACCAGGCTTCCGCCGCCGGTCATGCAGATACCGTTGGTGGAGATATCCGCCACCAGCTCCGGGGGAGTGCGCTCCAGAACGCCGTGAATGGCCTCCAGAATGCGGGTGGAGACCTCCTCAAAGGCCTCAATCATCTCACTGGAGGACACGGAGAACACGCGGGGCAGGCCCGTCATGAGACAGCGCCCCTTAATCTCCAGCATCTGCTCCTCCGGCCGGGGGAACACGCAGCCAATCTGCATCTTGAGTTCCTCGGCGGTACGCTCACCGATGAGTACATTATGCTTGCGCCGTATGTACTTCACGATGGCCTCGTCGAACTGGTCGCCGGCAATTTTGATGGAGGTGGACTCCACAATGCCGGACAGGGAAATCACGGCGATATCGGTGGTGCCGCCGCCGATGTCAACAATCATGTGCCCGTCGGGCTTGGCGATGTCAATGCCCGCGCCGATGGCGGCGGCCACCGGCTCCTCGATGAGGTAAACCCGCCGTGCGCCCGCCTGAATGCCCGCGTCAATGACGGCGCGCTCCTCCACCTCGGTAATGCCGGAGGGCACACAGATAACAATCCGGGGCTTGAAGAGCCGGAAGGAGGTCACCTTGCGGATGAACTCCTTGAGCATCCGCTCGGTCATGTCGTAGTCGGAAATTACTCCCTCCCGCAGGGGCCGGATGGCCACAATGTTGCCGGGGGTTCTGCCCAGCATCTGTTGGGCCTCGGTGCCCACCTTCAGGAGCTTGCCGGAGTTTTTATCAATAGCCACCACCGAGGGCTCCCGCAGAACCACGCCTTTGCCCTTTACGTAAACCAGAATGGAAGCGGTACCCAGGTCAATGCCGATATCTTTTGTGAACATATGCACACCTCAAAGCCGTTTCAGGCGATTTCTTATAGTTTGCCCGGCCCAGTGCCGGGTTATCCTCTATATTATACAGAGGGCGGCGGATTTTTTCAACGATATTTTGCGGAAAATCTGAAATTTCCCATTTTGCCCGCAAAGTCCATGAAAAAGGACCCGGTTTTGACGGTTTTATGACAACCGGCCCTTCACCGGGCCCGTGCCGCCGCCGCGCAGAGCACGTCAACCGCCCCGGCCTCCCGCAGCGCCTGTGCGCAGGAGGCCAGGGTGGAACCGGTGGTCACGATATCGTCTATCACCAAAATACGTTTTCCAGCCGCGGCGGAGGGCTCCGGTACCGTGTAAACCCCCTGTACGTTGCTCCGGCGCTGGGCGTCCTCCTCCAGGCCGGACTGCGCGGCGGTGTGCCGGACCTTCCGCAGCAGGGGCTGTGGGCGGGTCCCCAGGGCCCGGGCGGCGGAGTCCGCCAGCAGGTACGCCTGGTCGTACCCCCGCTCCCGCTTCCGTTTGGCGGAGAGCGGGGCCCAGGTAATCACGTCGTATTTCCCCTCCAGGTGGTCCCGGATGCACTGGGCCAGGAGCTTGCCAAACACCCGGTGATACCACCGAAAGCCCTGGAATTTGTACCGGCGCAGGGCGTCCCGGACGGTATCCTGATACCGAAGAGGGGAGACACACAGGGAAAATCCCTCCCCAACCTGCTCCGCCTCCGCCCCGGTCAGCCAGGGCAGGGCCTGTTGGCAGGCCGCGCACAGGTCCCGCTCGCCGGTGTGCAGAAGCCTGCGGCAAAAGACGCACTTGGGCGGAAAGAGCAGGTCCAGCAGGGCGTCTACCGCTGGGTTCACAGCTTGGTATCCTCCAGAGAAATCGGGCCGTGCTCCTTTTCAAATTGGCGGATACAGGTCTGAATCAGATAGAGGATTTGCCCGCTCATGGAGCGGCCTTCATAGGCCGCGACAAACTTGAACTTGTCGTGAAGCTCCTGATCTGTGCGGATGCTGAGATGGTTTTGCTTGTTCATATGCTGTGATTCTCCTTGCTTCCTGATAATCACAGCATATTATGTGCGTGCATTTTGCGTTTAATTTTACGGCATTCTTACGGCAAGAAAATTGTAAATTCCACGTTTAGCGGCCGTCCGCCAGCGCCGCCGCCTGGTCCAGAATCCGCCCGGCGGTTTCCTCCTTGGACAGCAGGGGCAGCTCCTCCGCCCCCTTGGCGGTGATGATGGTAATCACATTGGTGTCCGTGCCGAAGCCCGCGCCGGATACCTTGAGGTTGTTGGCGCAGATCATGTCCGCCCCCTTCTTCTCCAGCTTGGCCCGGCTGTTCTCCACCAAATCCCGCGTCTCCATGGAAAAGCCGCAGATTACCTGTCCCGGACGGCGGTGCGCGCCCAAATACTTCAAAATGTCCTCCGTGCGCTTGAGGGGGATGGACAGGTCCCCCTCCCGCTTCTTCACCTTGTCCCCGCTGTAGCTGGCGGGGGTGTAGTCGGCCACGGCGGCGGCTTTGAAGATGAAATCGGCCTGTCCGCACCGGGCGGACACCGCGTCAAACATGTCCTGCGCCGTCACCACCGGCACCACCTCCACAAAGGGCGGCGGCTCCTGGGCCATGGGGCCGGCGACCAGGGTCACCTCCGCCCCCCGGAGCATGGCCATCCGGGCCAGCGCGTACCCCATTTTCCCGCTGGAGTGGTTCGTGAGAAAGCGCACCGGGTCCAGGGGCTCCTGGGTGGGTCCGGCGGTGACCAGGACCCGCTTTCCCGCCAAATCGTGGGGCAGGCCAATCACCCGGAGGATGTGCTGTACCAGAGTCTCCGGCTCGGGCATCTTCCCCGCCCCCACGGCCCCGCAGGCCAGCCGGCCGCTGGCGGGCGCAATGACCTCCCAGCCGTACCGGCGCAGAATGTCCAAATTGTCCTGGGTGACGGGGTTTTCAAACATGTTTGTATTCATGGCCGGGGCCGCCAGCTTGGGGCAGCGGCAGGCCAGAATGGTGGTGGTGAGCATATCGTCCGCCAGCCCGTGGGCCAGCTTGGCGCACACGTTGGCGGTGGCGGGGGCCACCAGGACCAGGTCCGTCCGCGTGGCCAGGGAAATGTGCTCCACCTGATGGGAGAAATTGCGGTCAAAGGTGTCCACCATGGTCCGGTTGCCGGTGAGCTGCTCAAAGGTCAGCGGAGCGACAAATTTCGTGGCGTGCTCCGTCATGATAACCTCCACCGAGGCGTGGAGCTTCACCAGCGCCGAGGCCAGCGCGGCGGCTTTATAGGCGGCAATCCCGCCGGTGACGCCCAGCAGGACCGTTTTTCCATTCAGCATGAGATAAAACCTCCCCAGAGGCGGAGAACTCCGCCCGATTTGGCTCCAATTATAGCGGTTTTTCCCCCCGCTGTAAAGAGGAAGCCGCCTTGGGGAGCGGTTTTTCTCCCTATGCCGGGGACGCCTTGCGCGACTGGAAATAGGTACGATTATGCCGGACCTCCGGCGCGTCCGGCTTGCAGGCCCCGGCCAGCTCGTTGAACCGCTCCGCCTTCTCCAGGTCGCCCAGGCGGCTGTAGCACACGCAAAGCTGTATACAGGGCAGATAGCCGTAACACTCCGGGGAGACAAAGCCCCCCCGCCGGTCGTCCCGCGTGCAGGTCAGCGCCAGGGTGTACCAGTACGCGGCCTGCTCGTATCTCTCCTGCTGAAAAAACCAGCGGCCCAGCTCACAGCACACCTCCGCCCTGGGCCGGTCGTAGGCAAAGGAGCGCAGCAGCGCCCTCAGCGCCTGCTCCGTCCGCCCCAGCTTTTCAAGGCAGTAGGCACAGTGACAGCAGGCGTCAATGTTGTTTTCCACCCACCCCCGGCCCTCGTCCAGAAAGCGCTGAAACACCGACAGGGCTTCCTCCCAGCGGCTGTGGTAGTACAGCTCCCGGCCATAGTAGAACTGGTGCCGGGGCTCCAGCTCCACCCCCGCCTCTATCTGCGCCTGATAAATCCGCAAATTCCGGTCCGGGTCGGAGGGGTGGGCCTTGCGGTGGGTGACGGCGAACTCGGCATAGACCACGGCGCCCACCGGAGTAATGGCCTCGTGAACGGCCCCGGACCAGCGCATTCCGGCCTTGTTTTTAATCAGCCGCTCCCGGTAGTAGGAGAAGGTCACCCGCCCGCTCTCGTCAAAACCGGTGTGGTAGGGGGCCATCACCACGGATACGGCGGGGTCCAAGGTCTCCTTCAAGGTCAGAAAGGCCGCCCGGTCCGGCTCCAACAACACGTCGTCGGCATCCAGCCACATGCAGTAGTCCATGGCCGCGTGTGAAAACGCCTCATTCCGGGCGGCGGAAAAATCGTCCCGCCAGGGGAAGCAGATGATATGGCTGGTATAGCGGGCGGCAATTTCCCGGGTCCGGTCGGTGGAGCCGGTATCCACCACGATAATCTCATCCACCAGACCGGCGGCGCTGTCCAGGCACCGCGCCAGAACGTCCTCTTCATTTTTGACAATCATACACAGGCTGACGCTAATCATAGCGGCCCTCCTTTCCATTGGGGCGCTTCCGCCCTATGGACAGAACCCGCCCGGACCATCGTATGTTCCCGCCGGACGGCAGGTTCCGCCCCCCTCCGGCCACGCGCCCGCCGCCCAATCCGGGGGCCCGCCGCCGAAATCGTAGGGAGTAACGAGGAAGCCGCTGCCAGCCCCGCCGAACTTGTGAAAGCATACGAATTTCACAAATTGCCCTTGCAAAGCCCCGAAAAATCCGCTATATTGTATTCAGAAAGAAATGGAGGTGCAGGAATGGCGCCTAAGGTCGGCATGGAGTCTGCGGCCGTGCGCGGCTGCGGTATTTTCCTGCCCTTTTTTCACCGGTAAACCGGGTCAGGGTATCCTCGCAGCGGGGTACCCTGTTTTGTTTTTTCCTGTTCCGTATGGCCCGTATTTTATTCGTTTAGGAGGGTATCATGAGCAAAAAAGTTGCCGTTATTATGGGGTCCGACAGTGATTTGGACACCATGCGTCCCTGCGTGAAGCGCCTGAAAAAATTCGGCATTCCCTTTGAGGTCCACATCATCTCCGCCCACCGCACCCCCGCCGCCGCAGAGCAGTTCGCCTCCGGCGCCCGGGAGAACGGCTTTGGCGTCATCATTGCCGCCGCCGGAAAGGCCGCGCATCTGGCCGGGGTTTTGGCCGCTTACACCACCCTGCCGGTCATTGGCGTGCCCATCAAAACCTCTATGATGGGCGGGCTGGACTCCCTGCTGTCCATGGTGCAGATGCCCAAGGGCATTCCCGTGGCCTGCGTGGCGGTGGACGGGGCCAAAAACGCCGCCATTCTCGCCGCCCAGATGCTGGCCCTCTCCGACGAGGAGCTTGCCGGGAAGCTGGCGGAATTTAAGGACAAGATGGCTGAGGAAGTCATGGAAAAGGACCAAAAAATGCAAACGGAGGAATTTTGATATGAGCTTTGAGAAACTGGAGCAGCTGTACGAGGGCAAGGCCAAGAAGGTCTTTGCCACCAACGACCCCGACGTGGTCATCGTCTCCTATAAGGACGACGCCACCGCCTTCAACGGCCTGAAAAAGGGCACCATCACCGGCAAGGGGGCCATCAACAACCGCATGACCAACAACCTCATGCGCCGCCTGGAGCAAACCGGTGTGCCCACCCACTATGTCCAGGAGCTCAGTGACCGCGAAACCGCGGTGAAAAAGGTCTCCATCGTCCCCCTGGAGGTCATTATCCGCAACATCTCCGCCGGTTCCTTCGCCAAGCGGTACGGTGTGGAGGAAGGCATTCCCTTTGACGCGCCCACCATCGAGTTTTCCTACAAAAACGACGATTTGGGCGACCCCCTCATCAACGATTCCCACGCCCTGGCTCTGAAGCTGGCCACCCAGGCGGAAATCGACCTCATCAAGAAGTACGCCTTTACGGTCAACGACCTGCTCAAGGGCTATATGAAGGAAATCGGCATTGACCTGGTGGACTTCAAGCTGGAGTTCGGCAAGACCAGCGACGGCGCCATCGTCCTGGCCGATGAAATCTCCCCGGACACCTGCCGCCTCTGGGACGAGAAGACCCATGAGAAGCTGGACAAGGACCGTTTCCGCCGGGATCTGGGCGGCGCGGAGGAGGCCTATGAGGAGGTCATGCGCCGCCTCATGGGCGACTGAGGGGGCGCTGCATGGGTGGATTTTTTGGCGCAGTTTCCAAGCGTGACTGCGTGTTAGATGTGTTCTTTGGCACCGACTACCACTCCCATCTCGGCACCCGCCGGGGCGGCATGGCCGTCTACGACCCTGCGGAGGGCTTTCAGCGGCAGATTCACAACATCGAGAACACCCCCTTCCGCACCAAGTTTGAAAAGGATTTGGGCAAATTCCGCGGGGGTTCCGGCATTGGCTGCATCAGCGACACCGACCCTCAGCCGCTTTTGGTGCGCTCCCACCTGGGTTTGTACGCCATCTCTACGGTGGGGATTATCAACAATGCCGAGGATTTGGTGGAGCGCTATTTCTCCGACCACGGGCACCAGTTTATGGCTATGGGCTCCGGCAAGGTCAACTCCACCGAGCTGGTGGCGGCCCTCATCAACCAAAAGGACGATTTGGTTTCCGGCATCCGGTATGCCCAGGAGCAGATTACCGGCTCCATCACCATCCTTCTGCTGACCTCAGAGGGGATTATCGCCGCACGGGACCGGCTGGGCCGTCTGCCGGTGCTCATCGGGCAGGACAACCAGGGGTGCTGTGTGTCCTTCGAGTCCTTCGCCTATCGGAAGCTGGGCTATCACGACGCCCACGAGCTGGGCCCCCGTGAGATTGTCCAGATTACCCCCGGCGGCTGGGAGATGCTCTCCCCCCCCGGCGAGGAAATGAAAATCTGCGCCTTTCTCTGGACCTATTATGGCTACCCCAATTCCACCTATGAGGGGGTCAATGTGGAGGTCATGCGCAACCGCAACGGGGAAATCATCGCCCGCGACGAGGTCAAGCGGGGCCAGCTGCCCAAGGTGGACTATGTGGCCGGTGTGCCCGACTCGGGGGTACCCCACGCCATCGGCTTTGCCAACCGCAGCGGGAAGCCCTTTGCCCGGCCCTTTATCAAATATACCCCCACCTGGCCCCGGTCCTTCATGCCCGACAATCAGGACGTACGCAATCAGGTGGCCAAGATGAAGCAGATTCCCGTGCCCGACCTGATTGAGGGCAAAAAGCTCCTGTTTGTGGACGACTCCATCGTGCGGGGCACCCAGCTGCGGGAGACGGTGGAATTTCTCTACGAGTGCGGCGCGGAGGAGGTCCACATGCGTTCGGCCTGTCCGCCCATCATGTACGGGTGTAAGTTTTTGAATTTCTCCCGGAGCAATTCCGACATGGAGCTCATCGCCCGCAAAACAGTCCAGGAGCTGGAGGGCGACGAGGGGCAGGCCCACCTGGAGGAATACGCCGACGCCTCCACCCAGCGGGGACAGTGCCTGCTGAAGTCCATCTGTGAGAAGCTGGGCTTTGACTCGCTGGGCTATCAGTCGCTGGAGGGCCTTTTGGAGGCCATCGGCATTGACCGGAGCAAGATTTGTACCTACTGCTGGACGGGGCAGGAATGAGCGTCAAGCCCCTTTTTCAATCTCGACAATTTGGAGGTCTTTCCCATGAATGATTCTCATTCCGCGTCCTACGCCGCCGCTGGCGTAGACGTCACCGCCGGGTATGAGGCGGTCAACCGCATCAAGCCGCTGGTGGAATCCACCTACATTCCCGGTGTTATGGGCACACTGGGGGGCTTTGGCGGGCTGTTTGCCCCGGATGTCGCCGGTATGGAGCGGCCTTTGCTGGTTTCCGGCACCGACGGGGTGGGCACCAAGCTCAAGCTGGCCTTTTTGATGGACAAGCATGACACGGTTGGTATTGACTGTGTGGCTATGTGTGTCAATGATATCATCTGCTCGGGGGCTATGCCGCTGTTTTTCCTGGACTATCTGGCCGTAGGGAAAAATAAGCCGGAGCGCATTGAGGCCATTGTGGACGGTGTTACCGAGGGGTGCCGTCAGGCGGGCTGCGCCCTCATCGGCGGGGAGACGGCCGAGATGCCTGGTTTTTATCCCGAAGAGGAATATGATTTAGCCGGTTTCTCTGTGGGACTGGTGGACCAGGCCAAAATGATTGACGGGTCTGCCCTTCAGGAGGGGGATTTGCTGATTGGTCTGGGCTCTAACGGGGTGCATTCCAATGGGTTCTCTCTGGTGCGTAAGGTGCTCAATATCACCTCCCGCGCGGCGCTGGATATCCATGTGTCTCAGCTGGGGCACACCCTGGGCGAGGAGCTGCTGCGGCCTACACGAATTTATGTGCGGGCTCTGCGGTGCCTGCGCCAGCAGGGGGTTACCGTTAAGGCGGTCAGCCATATCACCGGCGGGGGGCTCTATGAAAATGTACCCCGCATGATGAAGGATGGGCTTACCGCCCGGATTCAGAAGTCCGCGTTCCCGGTGCCCCCCATTTTTGAGGTCATCCAACGGGCGGGGGAGATTCCTGAGCGGGATATGTACAATACCTTTAACATGGGCATTGGGCTGGTTATCGCTATCCCCAACGGGGAGGTTGGCGCTGCCCTGGATGTGCTTACCCGTGCGGGGGAGCAGGCTTATGTGATTGGTTCGGTGGTCAAAGGGGACGATGGGGTGGTTCTTGTCTGAATTTGACGTGGGTTTTGCGTCTTCCTCGGTACTCCCTACGTTTCGTTACCTGGTCCCGCCTCCGGCGGCCTACTTTCCAGCGAA
>CAJUDT010000050.1 GCA_910585415.1 uncultured Flavonifractor sp. | reverse complement strand
GTTACTTTCCATCGCTGGAAAGTAACCCGCCGGAGGCGGGACCAGAAAACGAACACCACCAGAGTAACGTAGAAGAAGCAAAAGGCACCCCTCAAAAGCCCCCCGAAAGCCAGCACCAAGTCAATCATACCACACCCCGCAAAAAGAGAAAAGCAAAACCCGCCCGGACGCGCCAAAAAGAGCGCATCCGGGCGGGCCTCGGAAAGGAACGAAAAAGCAAGCAAAATTAGTAGCTGACGCCCTGCCAAATCATCGCGTCGGCAACCTTCAGGAACCCGGCGATATTCGCCCCGGCAACCAGGTTGCCCTCCATGCCGAACTCGGCGGCGGCCTTGGCCGCGTTGTGATAGATGTTGGTCATAATGCCGTGCAGCCGCTGGTCTACCTCGTCGAAGGACCAGCTCAACCGCATGGAGTTCTGCGTCATCTCCAGCCCGGAGGTGGCCACGCCGCCGGCATTGGACGCCTTGGCCGGAGCAAAGAGCACCCCATGGGACTGGAACCACGCCACTGCCTCCGGTGTGGAGGGCATATTAGCCCCCTCCGCCACGGCAAAGCACCCATGCTCCACCAGAGCCTTGGCCCCCTCCAGGGGCAGCTCATTCTGCGTGGCGCAGGGCAGCGCAATGCCGCAGGGCACCGTCCAGATGCCGGAGCACCCCTCCACATACTTGGCCCCAGGCACATACTCCAGGTAGGTCTTGATGCGCTCCCGCTTGACCTCCTTGATTTCCTGGATAATCTTATAGTCAATTCCATTCTCATCCACAATGTAACCGTTGGAATCACTCATAGCAATGACCTTGCCCCCCAGCTGGGTGGCCTTCTGGTTGGCGTAAATCGCCACGTTGCCTGAGCCGGAAATCACCACGCTCTGCCCCTGGAAGGACTTCCCTGCCGCCTTGAGCATCTCGTTGGCAAAGTAGCACAGACCATACCCGGTGGCCTCGGTCCGGGCCAGGGAGCCGCCATAACTCAGGCCCTTACCGGTGAGCACGCCGTTGAACTCGTTGCGAATACGCTTGTACTGTCCAAACAGATAGCCAATCTCGCGGGCGCCTACGCCGATATCGCCGGCGGGCACGTCCGTGTCGGGCCCAATGTGCCGCTGAAGCTCCGTCATGAAGGACTGACAGAACCGCATGACCTCATTGCTGCTCTTGCCCTTGGGATCAAAATCAGAACCGCCCTTGCCACCGCCCAGAGGCAGGCCGGTGAGGCTATTCTTAAAAATCTGCTCAAAGCCCAGGAACTTGACGATGGACAGGTTTACACTGGGATGGAACCGCAGGCCGCCCTTAGAGGGGCCGATAGCCGTGGAGAACTGCACCCGGTAGCCCCGGTTCACCTGGACCTTGCCATGGTCGTCCACCCAGGAGATTCGGAACAGCAGGGTCCGCTCGGGCTCCACAATCCGCTCCACCACGCCGGAACGCACCAGGTCCGGCCGCTGGTCCATGACGGGCTGGAGGGATTCCAGCACCTCTCCCGCCGCCTGGAGAAATTCCGGCTGGTCCGGGTCCTTCCGGCACACCGTCTCATAGACGTCCCGGAGGTAAGAATTGGTGAAATTGAATGCTGCCATAATAGCCAAACCCCTTTTGTCCGGCGGCCTCCCCGCAGGACCGGCCCGCCTCATAAATTTCAGGTGGCCCGCAAAAGCCCTGCCGCTTTCACTTTGCCACGTTAGTTTGTATTATAATCCTCTTTCTCCAAAATTGCAAGAAGAAATTTCAAAATTGCAGAAATGACGGAAAAGCGTCGAGTCTCTCCCTATAAATTGCACTGATTTACATAGCGTCATGCAACTCACGGCACAGACCGGGGTTGAGATTCCCAAGAAAATCCATGGTTTTCCTGTTCCTTCCTGGAAAGGGAGGGCAAAACTCAGGCCTAGCTTTTTCCCGGCGGCTGTGGTACAATAGCTTCGACTGGTTTCCACACCCGGTCCAAGCGCGGCCCTGTCCGGCCGTGTTCGTTCGGCGCGTCCCGCCGTTCTCTAAATACGAAAATGGAGGTATTCAAATCATGCGCAAATTCACCACCAAAGACCTGACCCTGGCCGCAATGGTAGCGGCCGTGTACACCGTCCTGACCGTCTTTCTGCCAATTCCCCAGTATCAAGAGGTACAGTTCCGCATTGCCGAGTGCATGACTGTGCTCCCCTTCCTCTTTCCCTGGGCCACGCCGGGGCTGGTGGTTGGGTGCTTCCTGGCCAATCTGCTGGGCTCCCCCTTTGTGCTGGACTGGATTTTTGGCACCCTGGCCACAGGGCTGGCCTGTCTGCTGACGGCCAAGATGCCCAACAAATGGCTGGCCCCGCTGCCGCCGGTGCTGTGCAACGCCGTCATTGTGGGGGCGGAGATCGCCTTTTCCGTAATGGGCGGCTTCGGCGCGGGCTTTTGGCCCTTCTACGCAATGACTGCCCTATCGGTGGGCCTTGGGGAGCTGGCGGTGTGCTATGTGCTGGGGCTGTCGCTCCTGGCCTTCCTGCCAAAAATTGGAGTCTTTCGGGCGCTGATTCCTGAGCAGCGCCTTGCCGCTCTATAAAAAACGCCATATCCAAAGGAGGTTCCCCCATGAAGGTCCGTAAAGCCGTCATTCCCGCGGCGGGGCTGGGTACCCGGATGCTCCCCGCTACCAAGACCGTCCCCAAGGAGATGCTCCCCATGGTGGACAAGCCGGTGATTCAGTACATCATCGAGGAGGCGGTGGCCTCCGGCATTGAGGACATCCTCATCGTCACCAACCGGGCCAAGTCCGCCATGGACGACTACTTTGACTATTACCCGGAGCTGGAAACCCGCCTGAACCAGGCGGGGAAGGACAAGGAGCTCACCGAGGTCCGGCGGGCCGCCGACCTGGCCAACATCTTCTATGTCCGCCAGAAGGAGACGCGGGGTCTGGGCCACGCCATTGCGCGGGCCCGGCGCTTTGTGGGGGACGAGCCCTTTGCCGTCCTGCTGGGCGACGACATCATGCGGGCCCGGAAGCCCGTGACCCTTCAGCTGGTGGAGGCGGCGGAAAAATACAACTCCTCCGCCGTAGGGGTCCAGAAGGTGTCCACCGAGGCCATCTCCCGGTATTCCTCCGTCAAGGTCACTCCCCTGGAGGAACGAATCTTTTCCGTCTCCGACATGAACGAAAAGCCCAGCCCGGAGCAGATCTTTTCCAACTACGCCATTCTTGGGCGCTATGTGCTCACCCCGGATATCTTTGAAATCCTGGACCACATGCAGCCGGGGTACGGCGGGGAAATTCAGCTCACCGACGGCCTGCGGGAGCTCAGTCAAGTCTCCCGCATGGTGGCGGTGGACTTTGAGGGACGCCGGTACGACACCGGCAACCTCAACGGCTTTTTGGAGGCCACCATTGACTTTGCCCTGGACCACCCAGCCAGCGGCCCTTGGCTGAAGAATTTCATCAAGGAGAAATCCTCTCTGCTCTGATTCCTCCAGCACCCTGCAACGCGGTATGGTACCCGGCACCGCTTTGACAGGGTGCTTTTCATGGAAAAGTCGTACTGTACATTTTTCGGAAAACATAGTATAGTGGTTCCATCTCAGCGCGGGGAGGCGGTTTGTATGGAAGTGGATATTGCGGAAGCGCTGCGCTATCTGGGAATAGGGCACAGCCCCCCGGAGGACCTGCGCCGCCAGACGGCGGAGCTGGCCCGTATGCTCACCGCGCGGGTCGCCCCCCGGTATGTCTGCCGCATCTTCCCCCTGGAGTTCGGGGAAGGGGGAATCCGGCTGGCCCAAACGGAGGCCGTCCTCACCGGAAGGACCGCCCATGTCATGCTTGCCCAGTGCCGTCAGGCGGCGGTGCTGTGCTGCACCCTGGGGGCGGAGTTTGAGGCCCTCCTGCGGGCCCGGCAGGCCCGGGACATGGCCCAGGCGGCAATCCTGGACGCCTGCGGCAGCGCTCTGGTGGAGGCTGGCTGTGACGCCGCTCAGGAGGAACTGGCCCGGCGCTGTCCCCAGAGCTATTTCACCGACCGGTTCAGTCCGGGGTATGGGGACCTGCCGCTGGAATTACAGCGGCCCATCTGCGCCTTGCTGGACACCCCCCGGCGGGTGGGGGTCCAGGTGACGGAGCACCTTTTATTAAACCCCGGAAAATCGGTCACCGCCATCGTGGGGCTCTCGGACCAACCCCAGGCCGCACGGATTCGGGGGTGCGGCTTTTGCAAACTGAACCAAAGCTGTCCATACCGTAAGGAGGGGACCACCTGTGGAGCTTGATTGTCTGTACAAGAACCTGATTCTATGGGACGGAGCCATGGGCACCGTTTTGCAGCAGCGGGGCCTGCCCCCCGGGGGCAAGCCGGAGCTGCTGAATTTCACCGACCCCGGCCAGCTGCGGGGCATTTTTCAGGAATACATCCAGGCGGGCGCGCAGATTCTCTGCGCCAACACCTTTGGAGCCAACGCCCTCAAGCTGGCGGGGACGGGGTACACCGTGGAGCAGGTGGTGTCCGCCGCCGTTTCCATCGCCAAGGAGGCCGCCGCAGGAACGGGGGTCAAGATTTCCCTGGACCTGGGGCCCCTGGGGGAGCTGCTGGAGCCTCTGGGCACTCTGTCCTTCGAGCGGGCCTATGACCTCTTTCGAGAGGTGGCTCTGGCCGGGGAGCGGGCCGGGGCGGACCTGGTATCCATTGAAACCATGACCGACCTGTACGAGGCCAAGGCCGCCCTGCTGGCGGTGAAGGAAAATACCGCTCTGCCCGTGTTCGTGACCATGTCCTTTGAGCAGAACGGGCGCACCTTTACCGGGTGTACCATTCCCTCCATGGCCCGCACTCTGGAGGGGCTGGGGGCGGACGCCATCGGGCTCAACTGCTCCCTGGGGCCGGATTTGCTGGCCCCTCTGCTGGAGGAACTGTGCAAACACACCCGCCTTCCTGTCATTGCCAAGCCCAATGCCGGCCTACCGGACCCGGCCACCGGGGCCTACGGCATGGGGCCGGAGGAATTTGTCCAAGCCCTGCTCCCCTGCCTGGAGGCGGGCGTGACCATTTTCGGCGGCTGCTGCGGCACGTCGCCGGAGTACATCCGGGCCCTGGCCGAGGCGCTCAAGGGCAAGGCCCCCGGGCCCCGGACGCCCCCTGCCAACAGCTTTGTGTGTTCCCCGGCGCATCCCCTCCCCCTGACCGGTGTGCGGGTTATCGGGGAGCGCATCAACCCCACCGGGAAGAAGCGCCTCCAGCAGGCCCTTTTGGAGGGGGATTTGGACTATGTGCTGGATTTGGCCGTACAGCAGGAGGACGCGGGGGCCCACATCCTGGACGTGAACGTGGGCTATCCCGGTGTCAACGAGGCGGAGCTGCTCCCCCGTGCGGTGAAGAAGATTCAGAGCGCCGTCTCCCTCCCCCTCCAGCTGGATTCCTCCGACCCCGCCGCCCTGGAGGCCGCTTTGCGGGTATACAACGGCAAGGCCGTGGTCAACTCCGTCAACGGGGACCCGGAGGTGCTGGGGCGCATCCTGCCCCTGGTAAAGAAGTACGGCGCGGCGGTGGTGGGGCTCACCCTGGACGAGGGGGGCATCCCGCAGACCGCTCGGGCCCGGCTGGACATCGCCCGGCGGATTCTGGACGCGGCGCTGGAACTGGGGATTCCCCGGGAGGACGTGTGGATGGACTGCCTGACCCTCACCGTCTCCGCCCAGCAGGAGCAGGCCGCGGAGACGTTGAAGGCCGTCCGGCTGGTGCGGGAGGAATTGGGGCTTCAAACGGTCCTGGGTGTGTCCAACATCTCCTTTGGCCTGCCCAACCGGCCCCGGGTTACGGAGACGTTCCTGATTCAGGCTCTGGAGGCGGGGCTGACCCTGCCCATCTTAAACCCCGGCCTCACGGGGCTGATGGACGCGATTGCCGCCTTCCGGGTGCTCTCCGGGGAGGACGCCGGGTGCCGGGATTACGTGGCGCGCTTTGCCGGAACCCCTGCCGCCCCTCCGGCCAAGTCCGGCGGCGGGCTGCTGACGCTGGAGGACGCAGTCATCCGGGGCCTGAAGGCCGACGCGGCGCGGCTGGCCCGGGAGGCCCTGGAGACCGGGGACGGTGTTGCTCTGGTGGAGGAACGGCTGATTCCCGCTCTGGACACCGTAGGGGCGGACTACGAGGCCGGGCGGGCCTTCCTGCCCCAGCTGCTCAGTGCGGCCCAGGCCGCTCAGGCTGTTTTTGAGGCCGTCCGCGCCGCTCTGGACCGGACGGGGGGCGCGCCGGTGAAAAAGGGCCGCTTTGTCATTGCCACCGTTCAGGGGGACATTCACGACATCGGCAAAAATATCGTCAAGACGATTTTGGAAAATTACGGCTACGGCGCCATCGACCTGGGCCGGGACGTGCCGCCGGAAACCATTCTGGAGACGGTCCGGCGGGAGCGTATTTCCCTGGTGGGCCTGTCCGCCCTGATGACCACCACCCTGCCCGCTATGGAGGAAACCGTCCGCCTGCTCCGCACTCTGCCAAGCCCCCCGGTGATTTTTGTGGGAGGCGCGGTGGTAACGGAGGAATACGCCCGGCACATGGGGGCGGACTACTACGCCAGGGACGCACGGGCCTCGGTGGACATTGCGCGGGAGGTGTTTTCGTGACGGATATCCGTACCTATCTGGCCCAGGGGGAGCCGCTGGTCTTTGACGGGGCCATGGGCACCTGCTACGCCGCCCAGCCGGGGCGGGCGGGGCTCCGGTGCGAGCTGGCCAACCTGGACGCCCCTCAGGAGATTTCCGCCATCCACCGGGCCTATCTGAAGGCGGGGTGCCGGGCCATCAAGACCAACACCTTCGCCCTCAGCGCCATGCTGGCCCAGGGGGAGGACACCGCCGCGCTGGCCCATGCCGCCTGCCGGCTGGCCCAGGCGGCGGCGGAGCCCTATGGGGCCTTCGTGTTCGGGGACATCGGTCCCGTGCCCCAGGACAGCGGGGCCGGAGCGGTCTACTGCCAGCTGGCCGGTCAGCTCCTGGAGGTGGGCGTCACCTGCTTCCTGGCCGAAACCCTGCCCTCCGGGGAGGGAATCCCACAGCTGGCCCGGTATTTGAAGGAGCGCTGTCCGGAGTCCTTTTTGATTGTCTCCTTCGCGGTGGCCTACGACGGCTTCACCAGCCAGGGATGCCGGGGAGAAGCCCTTTTGCAGGCCGCCGCCGAAACCCCGGGGGTGGACGCGGCGGGGTTCAACTGCGTCTCCGGCCCCCACCACCTGTTGGAGTACATCAAAACCCTGCGGCTGGACAAGCTGTGCCTGTCCGTGATGCCCAACGCCGGATATCCCACCGTCACGGGACGGCGGACCGTTTTTCAGGGGAAACCGGCATATTTTGGCGAAAAGCTGGCCCAAATCGTCCAGGCGGGGGCCTCCATCGTCGGGGGCTGCTGCGGCACCACGCCGGAGCACATCGCCGCCCTCACGGACCAGCTGAAACGGCCCCTTCCCCGGCCCGCGGTCCCGCCGGTCCAGAGCGCCCCCGCCGCCGCGCCCCAGGTCAACCCCCTCTGGGACAAGCTGGAGGCGGGCAGGCGGGTGGTGGCCGTGGAGCTGGACCCGCCGGTGAACGACGACAGCGCCTTTTTCCTCCAGGGGGTCCAGGTACTGAAGGACGCCGGAGCCGACGCGGTGACCATAGCCGACTGCCCCATCGGCCGTCCCCGGGCGGACAGCAGCCTTCTGGCCTGCAAGATTCATCGGGAGCTGGGGGTGGACCCTCTGCCCCACCTGACCTGCCGGGACCGGAACCGAAACGCCACGCGGGCCCTGCTGCTGGGCCTGTCCATGGAGGGGGTCCACAACGTCCTCCTGGTCACCGGCGACCCCATCCCCGCCCAGGACCGGAGCGAGGTCAAGAGCGTGTACAATTTCAACTCCCGCAAGCTGGCCCGGTACGTCAGCGGCCTGGACGGGGAGACTCTGCGCACACCCTTCCGCATTTTCGGGGCCCTGAACCTGAACGCCCCCAATTTTTCCAAGCAGCTGGAGCTGGCCCGGGAGAAGGAGGACTGCGGCATGTCCGGCTTCCTCACCCAGCCGGTCCACTCATCCCAGGCACTGGAACACCTGAAACAGGCCCGGAGGGCCCTGCGGGGCAAGATTCTGGGGGGCATTTTCCCCATTGTCAGCCACCGAAATGCCTGCTTCCTGAATAACGAGGTTTCCGGGATGTACGTGTGCGATGAGATTGTCGCCCTCTACCAGGGGAAGGAGCGGGCGGAAGCCGAGGCGTTGGCGGTGCGCATCTCCCTCCAGATTGCCCGCGCGATTGCCCCCTATACCGACGGCTTTTACCTCATGACCCCGTTCCGGCGGGTGGAGCTGGTGTCGGCGATTCTGAGGCAAATCCGCGCCGGGGGCCTGTGAGGGCGGCAGCCCCGCCGGTCAAAGGTATCCATACCGTTTCCGTTTCAGCAGAATGCAAAGCAGGGTCGCCCCCACCGCCATCACCTCCGCCGCCACAATGGACCACCATACGCCGTCCAGCTGCCAGAACAGGGGGAACACCAGCACCGCGGCCACCTGAAACACCAGGGTACGCAAAAACGAAATGAGGGCCGAGGTCAGCCCGTCGTTGAGGGCGGTAAAGAAGGACGATCCGAAAATGGCAAACCCGGAAAAGAGGAAGGACAGGGAGAAAATAGAAAAGGCATGGGCGGTCATTTCCAGCAGCGCCGGGTCATAGCCCACAAACAGCCGGGCCAGCGGCCGGCCCAGCAGCTCCCCCGCCAGACACATAGCAATGGAAAAGCCGCCGGTCAGGATGACGCTCTGTTTCAGCAGGCTGTTCAGCTCCCCCGCGTGCCCCGCGCCGTAGTGGAACCCCACCACAGGGGCACAGCCCACGGAATACCCGATAAAAATACCCTGGAACACCAAACTCACATACATCAGCACCCCATAGGCGGCTACGCCGTCCTCCCCCGCCTGGGCCATCAGCTGGAGGTTGTAGAGCATACTCACCACCGACGAAGAGATATTGCTCATAAGCTCCGAGGACCCGTTGACGCAGATTTTGCCCAGGACCCGGCCCTGAAACCGGCAGGGGACCAGCCGCAGACGGCTGGTATTGTTCCGGGCAAAGTAGACCAGGGGGATGAGGCCCCCCATCACCTGGCTCAGGGCCGTGGCCCCCGCCGCCCCCGGCAGGCCCCAGCGGAGCACCCCCACAAAGAGGGCGTCCAGGAGCATATTGGTCCCGCCTGCGGCCACCGTCACCATCAGCCCCAGCTTGGGCTTTTCGGCGGCGGCGAAGAGGCATTGGAACTCAAATTGCAAAATATAGCAGGGCAGGGCCAGCAGAACAAGCCGTCCATAGAGCACACTGGTTTCCAGCAGCTCCCCCTGCGCGCCCAGCAGCGCGGCCAGAGGGCGGAGCAGCACCACGCCCAGAACCGCCAGCACAACGCCGCAGGCCAGGGAGGCCCAGACCAGCAGGGAAAAAATCTCATTGGCCTCCTGGCGGCGGCCCTCCCCCATGGTTTTTGTGATGAGGGCGCTGCCGCCGGTGCCGAACATGAACCCGGCGGACCCCAGTATCATCAGCACAGGGTAGATAAAATTCACCGCCGCGAAGGGGGTCTTGCCCACAAAGTTGGAGACAAAGAAGCCGTCCACGACGCCATAGATGGAGGTAACCACCAGCATGACGATGGACGGAAAGGTGAAGCGCAGTAAGCGCCGGTAGGTAAAGTGGTCGGATAGCTGTATCATGGTTTTGTGCGTACTCCCTTCTTATGGTATGCGCTCCCCGGCTTCCTCCCGGAAAGCCGCCAGATAGCGTTCTGTCAAGGTCAGATAAGTCTCCAGGGCCTCTGGGGGCCAGGCGGCAAAGACGGCGTTCTCCGCCTCCATGATTTTGGCTACGGTCCGCTCTGCCAGACTCCGGCCCGCCTCGGTCAGACATACCGTCTTGCGCTTCCCACCGGCCTGCTCCAGGTAGAGCACCCCCTCTGCCTCCAGCCTGCGCAGGGCCGAGTTGATGGTCTGCTTGCTGGTGCCGCTCCAGCGGCATATCTCCTGGAGGGCGCAGCGCCCGTCGGGGAAGTCATAGAGGATATAGAGAATCTGCATCACACTGTCGGACAGGCCCAGCCGTGCGGAGACCTCGTGGTAAACTGCATCCGTCTCGCTGACCAGATGATTAAAGCGCCGCATGGCGCTGGAGCTGTGAGCCATGGAAGTTCCTCCTTTGTATGAAATCGGACTATGGCATTATAGTATGATTTCGTACAAAGGTCAAGGGGTCTTTTAGAGTAAAAAACATCCTGAACAGGACAGGCTTTGTCCCGTTCAGGATGTTTTATTATGGCAAAGGGGTTACTGGGGATTGAGGGTATAGTTGGGCGCTTCCTTGGTGATATAGATGTCGTGGGGGTGGCTCTCCTTGAGGCCGGCGGCGGTAATCTGCATGAACTGGGCCTTGCTGTGGAGCTCGTCAATGCTGTGGCACCCGGTATAGCCCATACCGGCCCGCAGACCGCCCATCATCTGATAGATGGTCTCTCCGGCGGCTCCCTTGTAGGGTACCCGGCCCTCGACGCCCTCGGGGACCAATTTTTTGTTGTTTTCCTGGAAGTACCGGTCCTTGGAGCCCTTGCTCATGGCCCCCAGACTGCCCATGCCCCGGTAGACCTTGAACTGACGGCCCTGATAGACCTCGGTTTCGCCGGGGGATTCCTCGCACCCGGCCAGCAGCGAGCCCAGCATGACCACATTGGCTCCAGCGGCCAGGGCTTTGGCGATGTCGCCGGAATACTTGATGCCGCCGTCGGCAATGATGGGCACTCCGTACTCTGCGGCTACGCAGGCTGCGTCGTACACGGCGGTAATCTGGGGCACGCCAATGCCCGCCACCACGCGGGTGGTGCAGATGGAGCCGGGTCCGATGCCGATTTTCACGCAGTCGGCCCCCGCCTCAATGAGGGCGCGGGTGGCGGCGGCGGTGGCCACGTTACCGGCAATCAGCTGTACGTCGGGATACAGGGCCTTGATGCGGCGCACGCACTCCAAAATATTGTGGGAGTGCCCATGGGCGGAGTCCAGGGTGAGCACGTCGGCCCCGGCGTCCACCAGCGCCCGCACCCGGTCCAGCACGTCGGAGGTCACGCCGATGGCGGCGCCCACCAGCAGACGGCCCTTCTCGTCCCGGGCGGAGTTGGGATAGACCTCGGCCTTCTCAATGTCCTTGATGGTAATGAGGCCCTTCAGGTGAAATTCGTCGTCCACGATGGGGAGCTTCTCCACCTTATGGCGGCGGAGGATTTCCTTGGCTTCCTCCAGGGTGGTGCCCTCCTTGGCGGTGACCAGATTTTCGCGGGTCATGACGTTGTCAATGAGCTTGCTCATATCTGTCTCAAACTTCATATCCCGGTTGGTGATGATGCCAATGAGCTTGCCGCCGTCGCAGATGGGCACGCCGGAGATCTTGTACTTGGCGCACAGCTCGTCGGCCTCGGCCAGGGTGTGGCCGGGGGCCAGCCAGAAGGGGTTGGTGATGACGCCGTTCTCGCTGCGCTTGACCATGTCCACCTGCTCGGCCTGCTGTCCGATGGACATGTTTTTGTGAATGATGCCAATGCCGCCCTCACGGGCGATGGCGATGGCCATGCGGTATTCAGTCACGGTGTCCATGGCGGCGCTCATCAGGGGGATGTTCAGTTTGATTTTCTTGGTGAGCTGGGTGCGCAGGTCAATGTCGGCCGGGAGTACGTCGCTCTCCGCAGGAATCAGGAGCACGTCGTCGAAGGTGAGGCCCTGCTTGGTGAACTTTTCTCTGGCGTCTGTGTTAACCATAGTGCATCTCCTTTTTAATTCATTCTCCGCGTGAATATTTCCCCTATTCTAAGCCACGGCCGGGCGCTTGTCAAGGGTGATTTCAGCCTCCGGCGGATTTTCAGCGGCCTATGTCAGGCACAGTCTCCATTTCCTCGTGTTATTCGTAATATTCCACATATTCAAAGGCCCCGATGGCCTTGCACACACCGCACACGTCGGGCCGCTTCTGGAACACCGCGCCGCAGAACTGACAGCGCCAGCCCTCCCGCTTCTCCTTGGGGGCGGGCTTGGCGGGGGTCTGCGGGGCGGGGGCCTCCTGCCCCGCGCTAATCCGCTTGGCCAGGAGGGTCAGGAAGCGGTTTTCGTGGCTGCGCTCAATGGCGGCCACCTTTTCAAACATCACCGCCAGCTCTTCCAGGCCGTCGGCCCTGGCCTGCCCGGCAAAGGCGGGGTACATATCGTGCCACTCGCCGTACTCCCCCTGGGCGGCCTGCATCAGGCAGGCGTCGGTGCTCTCCGGCTTGCCGTAGAGGGCCTCAAACCAGAATCTGGCGTGCATCATCTCGTTTTTGGCCATCTGCTCAAAGGCTTCGGCGATGTGGGTATCGCCGTTCTCCCGGGCTACCTGGGCGTAGTAGGTGTACTTGTTCCGGGCAATGGACTCCCCGGCCAGGGCTTTGATGAGATTTTCCTCTGTTTTGGTTCCCTTCAGTGACATAAGTAATTTCTCCCTTCTTTGTTTCTCTTGGAAATGGTCACCGCCGCGTCAAAGCGGGTTTTCCCACCTCCGGTCCCGTGGACATACTGAAGCCCCTGGGCCGCGCTGGTGAAGAGGTCTACCGTCTCCCCCGCCCGGCACTCCGCCTGATAGCCCACCTGGAGGGAGGACACAAAGCGGTCCGGCCCCAGGTCCTCCATGCGCAGGGCGTCGCACACGAAATCGGCGTACTTGATATTGTTGACATGTCCGTTCATGTCCAGGTCGCTGTACCAAAAGGTTCTCTCTCCCGCCGGGGACATGTCCGGCGGCAGGACCAGCTTGGAGAGGGTGCGGCTTTTGCACCGCTCCCCGCCGTCCGTCCCCTGAAATTCCTCCAGAGCGGACACACGGGCCAGCTTTCGGGTCTGGGCGTCGGCCAGGACCCAGAGGGAGACGGCTTCCCCCACCTGCGCCCCGTTTACAAAGAGGTCAAAATCCCGGTAGGAGGACGCCCCCTTGGCCCCCCGGTGCCACGTCTGGACGGTGACGCGCTCTTCCCAGCCCAGAGGCCGGGCCAGGGTATACCACACCCGCGCCAGCATCCAGAACACGTGATATTTTTCCAGCATTCTTTCATGGGAGGCCTGGAGCGCGCCGGCGGCGCCGGTAGCGGCCTCCTGCAGCAGGCCCAGCACCCCGGAGGGACGGCATGTCCCCCAGGGGTCCAGCTTTTGGGAATCCACCAGGTATTCGCATTCAAAAACGGTCATTGTGCTTCACCTCCCCGAATGAGCAGCTTGGTTTTGCAGCAGATATCGTCGATGTCGCTGGCGGTGGCCGCCGGGATGCGCATGGCCCCGCCGCACTGGGCACAGAAGAGGTCAATGGAGCTGTAATTGACCTGGAGCTTCCACTGATGAGAGCCGCAGGTACAGGAGACGCCATCCCGCTGGGCGATTTCCCGCAGCTCGGAGAGGACCTCGTGCATGACCAGCTCATCCAGGAATGTACCGGCCCCTCTGTTCCCGGGGTCCAGCTTGTCCGCCGCTTCCTCCAGACGCTTGAGGGCGGCAAACACCGGGCCCTCTTCTCCCACATAGCAGCAGTCCAGTCCCGAGGCGGCGCAGGAAAAGGCCAAAACCCTTTCGTTGAGCAGCGCCTCCGCAGGACAGGTGACCGTGTGCTCCGTTCCGCAGAACAGACAGGGGACCGTGAGCCGGGCACGGACGCCCTCCAGCTCCACCCGCAGGGCGGACTTCCCGCAGGGGCAGGGGAGCTCATTGGCGGAAGCCGCCAGCTGGAACGCAGTGCGCTCCACCGCCACACTTTGGCCGCAGGCGGGACAGAGATATGCAAGGGTGCGTTTGGGTTCTGCTTCCATCATCGTCGGATCCTCCAGAGAAGTGTAATACAATTGATATAATACATTATACGAGAGAATATGGCAATATCAATTTATATTATGTACAAATTCAGGCGGGCGGTATTCCACCGTAATCTCTTTCATGGCTCCCACCCTCTCCAGTGCTGCCGCAGACAAGGGATCCGCCTCCCCACAGCAGACAAGGCGCAAGTGCCGCTTACTGTGGGCACAGATGAAGCGTACAAGCGCTCGGAAACTGCCGACGATTCGCACATCCGGAACGTGGCCCGGACTAGGTGGAAGAGGTACGCCGGCGTGGGCTCCATAGACCGCCTCCAAAGCGCTGGAGAGCCATCGCAGGTCTTGTATGTATGGGAGCTCAATCCCCAGGAACTGCGCAGGACCGAGCTGCTCCAAAAGCCCCTCGATCACCTCGGCTACCAGAGACCCCTGGACTTGCGGCAGACCCTGCGCCGTTATAACCAGTTCATTCGGCAATCGGCCTGGGGAAACCTCCGGCTGGCTGCTCTGCCCGCCTTTCAGCTTGCTGTACAGCTCTTGCAGAGATTCGTTGGGAGACAGCTGCAAATCGTTCCACAGGGTACATGCAAATTGATTGTAGTACCGGATTGCACCGACTCGGTCGCCCAGCCTTATGTATGTGTCCATAATGAACCGCGCAATATCCTCGTTGTTTGGCTCAACCGCCGTGATTTTATGCAGTGTATCCAGACAGAGCTGGTAATTCCCCTCATCCTGATAGCGCCCAGCCAGCAGGCGCAGCAATTCCACCTGTCTGCGCTCACAAAGCATCCGGTCCATCAGGATTAAATCGTTAAACTCTCCGCAATTTTTCAGGTACCAGCCCTCCATCACCTCTCCCCGAAAAAGCTGGCTGAGACGGAGCAGCTCTTGATTGGCGCTTGACGTGATGGAGCTGTGTTTGATGTCAACCAAATCACACTGCCAGGGGTACTGGCTGTTTAGTTGACAGCCCCCCTTTTTGGTCACCACAAAGGTTTCCTCGCCGCACAAAGGCAACGCCTTTTTCAACTGCCAGAGGGTATAGCGCAGGTTGTATTTTGCCGCTTCCGCAGCGCTGTCCGGCCACAGATAACAGGCCAGCTTATCTCGCGTCAAGAAGTGTGTTTCGCTTTGCAGCAGCAGGTAGAGCAGCGGAATACCCTTCCCGCTCAGGTGATGCTCCAGAGGATGCCCGTCCCAGTTCAAAGCTGTCTTTCCAAGGAGTTGGACCCTCAGCACTGAAATCCCCCTCCTATTCGGTCGTAGACGACCACACCGTTTTTCAGAGTGGCCATCACCTGCACTTGGCATAGCTGCTCCGGGGGTACCGCCAGAAGGTCCCGGTCCAGAACGACAATATCGCCGCGCAGTCCCGGCTCCAAACGGCCTCGATCCTGTTCCAGACCCAGTGCGTATGCCCCATCGGAGGTAAACATGGTCACAGCTTCCTCTACACTGGTACGGTGCTCCGGCGTTGGGTGGTTCACAGCGGCGTGGATTGCCTGGAGATAGTCCGCCTGACAGACATCGCTGTCGGTACCGCCGCAGATCCGAACACCGCCGTCCAGGACCGCCCGGAGGGGATTGGTATCCCGCCGGTGCGCACCCAAGCGCTGCTCATACATTTTGCCCTCCCCGCCCCACACCAGCTCATAGGTGGGCTGCATAGAGAAAATCAGCTCCAGTTCCCGCGCAGTCTGGATGTGCTGCGGCGACGGCAGCTCCACATGCTCCAGCCGGTGCCGCAGGCACAGAGTTCCTGTCAGCTCGGCAGCCCGCTTGTGGGCATTGAGGACCAGTTCAATGGCCCGGTCTCCTACGGTATAAAGGGCCAGCTGCAACCCTCTGCGGTAGCATTGCTCTACTAAATCGTTCATCTGGGTCTGGGTAAATTTCAATACCCCCCGCTCCCGCGGGGCGTCCGCATAGTCGAAGGAAATCGCCGCTGTCCGAGTATGAAAGGTCCCATCTACATAGAGGCAGCCACCCACCCGTTTTAATCCCATCTCCTGGACCAGGTCCATATTCAAGGTCTGGAAAAACAGCTCGATATCCAGATAAACCCGCCGGTTGGCGATCATATTCTGAACAAATTCTGCATCCCGGTCGCAGTAGAGCTCGCCGCCCTCCACTGCAGCAATTGTCGTAACCCCCCGTTCTGCCAGCTGGGGCATCAAGCGCAGCAGGGCCTCCAGGCGGTCAAAATCACTGGTCTTTTTCAAAATATTCCCCCGCAGCAGCGCGTTGGCCTGACCGTCAAAGCGGCCGGTGGGCATATGGTTGGCGGCATACTGAATGCCCTGCTGTGTGAAGGGAACTTTATAATAAAGCATGGCATATGTGTTCAAAATGCTCGTCTGATAGTCGTAAGTATTGAGCCATACCGGGGAATTATTCCAAAAAGCGTCCAGGTCTGCCCGGTCCGGCAGCCGCTTTTCTGCCAGATTCTGCACGTCCAGGCGAAACCCATGGATGGGCCTTTCGGGATTTTTTTGTCCCGCTGCTTCAATGGCCGCCGCTATCTCCTGAAACGAATGGGCGGTGCTCAGGTCCACACTCAGGCGGTTCAGCGCTGTTTGGACCAGGTGAAAATGATTGTCAATAAAGCCGGGCAATATGCTCCCGCCTTTAACGTCCATCACTTTGACACCCTCCCGAGCCAGGGCCTTCCAGGCGTCTCCATACCCCATCGCTCCAATGCGCTCCCCTTCCAGGGCCATCCAGTGGCAGGGTGCACCGCCCTGCGTAAAACAAATGCCGTTGTAAAGAATGGTATGTGGATTCATTCTTCTCCCTCCTGCCGCTCAAACCAACGCCGTGAAGCGCACATAGGGATGGCCCTGTAGGCCACCCCCTGTGCGCCGCCTTTAAGGCGCCATTGTCTCACTTAGAAAATCAAAAAGAACTTGGGCCGTTCTCCACACACTGTCCAGCTCAACATATTCGTCTGCACCGTGAAATGACCGTCCAGATGCGCCAAAGATAATTGTGGGTGCGTGCAGCCGGGTCCCCAGATAGCAGAAATCGCCAATACTTTGAAAATACGCAATTTCCGGCTGGCTGCCCGTTATCCGGAGAATGGAGCGCTCAAATTGCTGCACCATAGGCTCTCTTCGGTCCACCGTGTAGGGCATAAAGCCGCGCGATCCCTCCGAGGGGGCTTCCCGAAAGTGAATGGCATAGGTGCAGTGGACTCCGGCCCGCTGGATTGCAGCCTCCACCTCTGCCGCAATAGTCTGTGGAGTCTCCCCAACAACAATGTGCCAAAACAGCTTTACACAGGCAAAGTCCGGTACACTGCATGTTCCTCCGTCCGCGTGCATAGATACAACACAACAGGTTCCTTGGCCCAAGTGCGGGTCCTGGATGTATTTCACATGCCGCAGCTGCTGAACAAATGCAGCCATATCCTCTGCGGCGCTGACGCCAAGTTCCGGTGACGCCGCATGGGCAGATTTTCCGTAAAACTCCACCTCCAGTCCGTATCCCCCCCGCGCCCCCAGACACAGGGTGGGAAAGGGCCTGCTGGTAAACCCTGCGCTGGGCTCGGTGACAATACAAAAATCGACGTCGTCCAGCAGGCCGTCCTCAATTAAAGCATTGGTCCCAAGTCCAAAGGGGCCTTCCTCCACTGAGACAAGAGCTGCCTTGATTTTGCCGCGAAAAACCGGATGGTCCTTCTTGAAATGGGCCAGCGCAGTCATGAGGGAGGCACAGCCCGACTTCATATCCAGCGCGCCTAAGCCATACAAACGATCTCCCCGCTTCTCTCCGGACACAGGTGCTGTCCAACCTTTGCACTCCGGCACGGTATCCAAGTGCCCATTCAGGCAGATGACGGGCCCTGCTTCTCCGCCATCCAACTCCAAGTAGATGTTTTCTCCGTGAAATCCTGTGACTTTCTCATCGGCATAGGTGTGCAGCCTTGGTTCCAGGCCATGGGCTGTCAGCCACTTCATGGCATAGGCCATCACAGCTTGCTCCTGAAAGTAAGGGCTTTGTATCTCCACCAGATTTTTCAGCAGATTTGTTGTCTCATCTTTGTGAATCACGGCTGTACCTCCATTTGATCCTTGGACTGGAAGATGAACAGACCGGTCATGGCATAGACAACAGCAACCACGGGAACCAGCAGTCCCAGGAATGTATAGGGCAGATAATCCCATGTGGACACACCCAGCACCCCGGCGAAATAGACGCCGCACAGTCCCCAAGGGACCAGGGGTGAGGTCACAGTTCCAGAGTCCTCGCAGGTGCGGGAAGCAACACAGGAATCAATTCCCAGCTTCCGATAAGCGGGCAGGAACATACGCCCTGGAATCAGAATCGCAACATATTGGCTGGCTGAGAGCAGGTTAACCGCAATAGAGGTGACCACATGAACCGGAATCAGCATACGGGCGCTCTTTGTAAAAGAGGATATTTTGTCCAGCAGCACTTCCAAAACGCCTGATTTTTCCAGAATACCGCCGTAAATCATTCCCAGGATTGCCACAGAGACGGTCCACATCATGGACTGGATACCTCCGCGGGAGAGCAGCGCGTCCACATCTGCAATCCCGCTGTTCATCACGTAACCGCCGTCCATAAAGCTCATAATCTCCAACAGGCTATGGCCCTGGAATACAATCGCGATCACCATAGCGGTAATGCCTGTAAATAGTAAGATAAAGTGTACCAATATCCGCCACTGAAAGGATACCAATCCACGCCACAAAAGGGGCCAAATCCCGTCACGAAGTATACCACAGAAGCCGGAGGCAGCCATCTGGTAAAATGAGAGGACACTCACCCGGATGGAGGCCAGAA
>CAJUDT010000049.1 GCA_910585415.1 uncultured Flavonifractor sp. | reverse complement strand
CGCCCACCCAGCCGGAGTGGGTGCGGTAATACTTCTGCTCCAGCTTCTTGCCGGTGAGCACGGCCTTCTCCGCGTTGACGACCACCACGTAGTCGCCGCAGTCGGCGTGGGGGGTGTACTCGGGCTTATGCTTGCCCCGCAGCAGGTCGGCGGCCAGAACGGCCGTCTTGCCCAGGGGCTTTCCCGCCGCGTCGAGCACATACCACTTGCGGACGATGTTGCCCTTGTTTGCCATAAAAGTGGACATGGTGAAACCTCCAATTTTCGCTTTCTCTGTCCTTTTTCTTGAAAGAAAAAGGACCAAAAAGAACTTCCGTATCGCTTCGCAGCCGCCTGCCCCCCTGGGGCCTGCCGCCCGGTAACGAAAAGAACATCTTTGCCTGCGTACCGGCGTCGTGCCGCCGGACCCACAATTCTCACTCCAAATCTGGACGATTGGAGCGTTTTGTATTATAATACCGTCATTATCCTGTGTCAACACGTTTTTCGGTTTTTTCTGCTTGAGAAAACAAATACTCCTGTTATCGCTTGTTTTCTCCGGATAACTCCGAAATGCTCACTTTCATTTTTTAATTTTTTCGAGGTGCCTATGAATAAAATTCTCAGCTACGTCCGCCGCTGTGTGGAGGACTATGACATGATTCAGGCCGGGGACCGGGTGGCGGTGGGGGTGTCCGGGGGGAAGGACTCCCTGGTGCTCCTGGCCGCGCTGGCCAGACTGCGGGCCTTTTACCCCAAGCCCTTTACGGTGGAGGCCTTTACCCTGGACATGGGGCATGTGGACGGGGGGACCGGTATGGACTTTTCCGGTGTGGCCCACTTCTGCCGGAGCATAGAGGTGCCCTTCACCCTGCTTTCCTCCGAGATTCACCATATCATTTTTGACCTGCGCAAGGAGAAAAATCCCTGCTCCATGTGCGCCAAAATGCGCCGGGGGGCCCTCCACAACGCCCTTGCAGAGCGGGGCATTCAGACCATCGCCCTGGGGCACCACTTCGACGACGCAGTGGAGACCTTCTTTCTCTCCCTCTTCTACGAGGGGCGTCTGTCCTGCTTCCAGCCGGTGACCTATCTGGACCGCATGGGCATCACCCAGATTCGCCCCCTGCTCTACTGCGGAGAGGGCATGGTCCGCAACGCGGCGGAGCGCAATGGGCTCCCGGTGGTGTTCAACCCCTGCCCCGCCGACGGCAACACCAAGCGCCAGGAGGTCAAGGAGCTCATCCGGGACCTGGACCGGCGCTATCCGGGACTGAAAAGCCGGGTCTTTGGCGCCATGCAGCAGCTCCCCCTGCCCTGCTGGGGCCCGGTGGAGCACCGGCGCGTGCCCCTGCCGGAGGGTGAGTAAGCGGGCGGGCCAGCGCCGCGCCGGTATGGCTGGCGACGGTATGCGGCGTAAGAGGCCCCCTCTCTTGATTGGGGTGATTGGCGCGCTTCTTCTCCTGGCCGCCGGAGGGCGGTATGTCTGGGGTATGCTTCCCGCCAGGGACCCCCTGTGTCCCGACGGGCTTCCACAGGAATATTACATTGCCTCCGGCCATAATTACATCGACTATCAGACGGGAAACGAGTGCGCCGCGTATGCCGCCGCATACGTCATGCGGCACCTGGGCGCGCAGATTACGGGCCCGGAGCTGTATCCTGAGCTCCACCGGGTTTTTGGCTTTGTCTCCGTCCGGCAGGTGGCCGGCCTGTTGGAACGGCACGGCTATCACGCGGCGGCTTATTATGGAACACTGGACACGCTCAAAGGGCGGCTGGCGGAGGGCGTGCCGGTAATCGCCTTTATCCGCATACCCGGCGATACCCACTACACCGTGGTGACCGGGTACGACGGGCAATTCCTGTACCTGGCCGATTCCATCGCCGCCCTGGCCAACGCGGAGGGCGGCTGGTATAACCGCAGGCTGCGTGCGGAGGAATTTGAGGACCTCTGGAGCACAGACCGGTATCCCATGGAGTTTGTCTACCTTGCCGTCACGCCTTAGAAGAAGAAAAATTTACCCGGAGCAAAAATCTGTGTCCGCTGTATAGAACCCCCTCCAATTCCGTATCCTTAACCTCAGAACCGCACAACGAATCTGGAGGGACACACATGAAACGATTGGCCGCGGCCCTTTTGGCCGCTTCCCTTATGATACTCCCCGCCCAGGCCACCGCCGGGCCGGAGCCTTCCGCCTCACCTGCCGGGGCCCCTGCGGTGGACGCCGCCTCCTGGGTCCTGATGGAAAAGGAGACGGGAAACATCCTCTGCGCGGAGCACCCCCATGACAAGCTGGAGCCCGCCAGTGTCACCAAGGTCATGACCCTGCTGCTGGTCATGGAGGCCGTCAGTCAGGGGCGTCTGAGCCTCACCGACACCGTTCAGGTCTCCGCCCACGCGGCCTCCATGGGGGGCTCCCAGGTGTACCTGAAGGAGGGGGAGCTTATGACGGTGGACGATTTGCTCAAGGCGGTGGCGGTGGCCTCGGGCAACGACGCCGCCGTCGCCCTGGCCGAGCATCTGGCGGGCAGCGAGGAGGCCTTCGTGGAGCGCATGAACCAGCGGGCCGCACAGCTGGGCATGGCGGATACCTGCTTTGTCAACTGCACCGGCCTGCCCGCAGCGGGGCACCTCACCTCCGCCTATGACATCGCCCTGATGAGCCGGGAGCTGATTTTGCACCACCCGGACATCCGAAGCTATACCACCATATGGATGGACACACTGCGGGACGGGACCTTTCAGCTGTCCAACACCAACAAGCTCATTCGCTTTTACGAGGGGGCCACCGGCCTCAAAACCGGCTCCACCGACGCGGCCCGGTTCTGCATCTCCGCCACGGCGGAGCGGGACGGGATGGAGCTCATCGCCGTGATTATGAAGTCCCCCACCAAGGACACCCGCTCGGAGGCCGCCAAGGCCCTGCTCAACTTCGGCTTTGCCAACTACACCCTCATGGACGTGTACCCCAACCAGGCCCTGCCCCCCATCGAGGTCCTGCTGGGGGAGCAGGCCCAGGTTCAGCCGGTCCTGGGGCAGTCCAGCCGCATTCTGATTGACAAGAGCCAGCTCAACGCCGTGGAGAGCCGGGTGGAGCTGTGCGAGAATGTGGAGGCCCCGGTGGAGGCCGGGCAGAAGCTGGGGGAAATGGTGGTCTTCGTGGGAGATCAGGTCCTTCAGACCATCCCTATCGTGGCCGACCAGCCTGTGGAGCGCATTACCATTCCCGGCATCTTCCTGCGTCTGGTGCGCGGGCTGTTTATGGCCGGGTAAGAAACCGGCACAAAACGCGGAGAGGCGCAGGCCTCTCCGCTTCTTGATCCCTGGCTGTATAAAATGGCGGCTCCTTCCACAAACTGTATCCGAAAGGCGGTGTTTCCCGTGCATCAGGTGGGAATTTGGGAGCAGGACGAGGGACTTTATGAGGCCGTGCGGCGGCGGATATCCCCAGGGCTGGCGCGGCTCCGCTCCGGACGCCACCCGGCCGAGCTGGCGGGGGAGCCCCTGGAGCTGCTGGCCATCGCGCCGGGGGCCACCGGCTGGGCGGGGGCCGGGGTGGTGGAGTGCCGCACGGTCCTTCTGCCCGGCTCCGCCGGACCCCTGGCCCGGGCCCTGCGCACCGGGCAGGCGGTGAGCTATGGCACCTCCCCCAAGGATACCCTCACCTTTTCCAGCCTGGAGGGCCGTCAAATCTGTCTGGCCCTTCAGCGGGAGCTGGTCACACTGGAGGGCACGGTGGTGGAGCAGCAAGAGCTGGTCCTCCCCTTCCCCCTGGAGGAATCCCCGCTGCCCTTCCTGGCGGTGGCGGGGACCCTGCTGCTGCTGGGCGTACCGCCGGAGGAATTGGGGCGTTTGTAGGATACCGCACCAGACCGCAGAGCGCTTCAAACAACGGGGGACAGGCTGTTTTGTGCCTGTCCCCCGTTTTCAGGTATTGGGATGTACTGTTCCGGTTCTCAGAGAATGACCACCAGGGTAGCCACAAAGGTTCCGCCCTCATAAGCGCCGTGGACCTGAATCTGGTCCTTGGGCTGAATCCACTCCAGGTTCTTGGTGGTGCCGTCCTTGGCCAGGATGAAGCTGGCAAAGGCCACATCCACCGTCTGGAGGGTGCCGTTTTCCAGGGTCAGGGTGATGGTCTGGTCGGCCTTGCTGGTCATGAGCACGGTGCCCGTCACCTGATTGCCGCCGTTGGGGGCCTGGTCCACCTTGATGGATACCACGGTGGTTCCGTTGACCACCATGGACACCCGGTATTCCGGCTTGAGTGTGTACACGGAGACGGCGCTCCCGTCCTGGGTCACGGGCACGGTGGCGGGTACGGTGTAGGAGACCTTCTGCCCGTCGGTGGTGGTCAGGTCCAGGGTCACTCCCTGGCCCTCCATGGTGATGCGGGTGATGGTGCCGGCGGTGTTGGCGCTCTTGGAGTAGGCCTCGATCATCTCCACCTCGTTGTACCGGATGGTGACCACCACATCATCCCCCACCAGCAGGCGGTCGATGGTGCTGACCTTCTCATCCCGGTAAATATCCGGGAGTCTGGACAGGTTCAGGCTGTAAGTAATCAGCTCCCCGGCGGCGGTGCGGACCGTCAGGACGGTGGTGCTGCCGTAGGTGATGGACTCCAGGGCGCCCTCCGTCTCGGAGGACGAGGGGAAGCTCTCCAGCTGGATAATCTCGTTGTTGGCCAGACAGGCGGTGACGTAGCTGTTGCGCTTCAAATCCTCCAGGACGATGGTCTGTCCCTCGTAGCGAATGATGGCGTTGTCGGCCACGTCGTAGGTGGTGGCACGCTCGTTGCTCAGGTTGAGGATGGTCACGGTGTCCACCCGGCCGCTGTCGCTGAAGGCCTGGAGCGAGCCCTGAACGTATTCGGTGACACTGTCCACGGACACGCTCTCCAGCTGGTTCACCCCGTCGTTGGCGATGCGCAGGGCCACATAGCTGCCCACATAGCGGGCCGTCATGACCCCCGGCTGACCGTTCACCTGGACCTCCGCCCCGGCGGGGAGGGTGTAGCGCTTGGTCACGCCCTCGAAGCTGGTGACCAGGAGGGTCTGCCCGCCGTTCAGGCTGGCCTCCACACCGGCCAGAATGCCGCTCTCCCCTGTGGCCCCGCCGGAGAGCTCCAGCTGGGCCAGATGGCCCTGCTCGTCGGCCCGGCACACGGCCTCGGTGTACCCGGCGTCCAGGTCAATGATCTCCCCGCCGCCGGTCTCCTTGCCCGCCTGCACCTCGGTAAAGCGGTCGATGGCAAAGCGCTTGGACACGCCGCTGACACTGATGGTGACGGCGTCCTTCTCCAGGCTGGTAATGGTCCCGTTGTAGGTGGTCAGGGCCCCGCCCACCCGCACGGCGTAGACCGCCCCGCGGCTGTTCAGGTTCACCCGGACGTACTGCCCCACCTTCAGGGCGGAGACGGTGGCCAGCATGTTGTTTTCATAGATGTCCACGTTGACGGGCAGGGTGACGGTGCGGTTCCCGCCGCTGAGGCTGGTAAAGGTCAGCTCCGTGGAGCCGTCCCGGTTGGGGGACACGGCGGTAATCACCCCGCCCTGCCAGGCGAAGTCGGTGTACTGGGGCAGCTCGGCAAAGATGCCCCGCTCGTCCATGAAGCGGATGGCCCGCCGGAGCATGGTGGCCATTTCCGCCCGGGTCAGGGAGCCCTGGGGCATGAAGTGATTGGACTCGTCCCCCTTCACGATGCCGTACATGTTCAGCAGGTACACGTAGGGCTGAAGGGCGGGGGCGATGGAGTTGGTGTCCACAAAGCTCATATTGTAGCTGGTCAGGCTGTTGGCCAGGGTGGACAGCTGCATAGCCCGCACTAAGTACATCGCCAGATTTTCCCGCGAAATGGACCGGGAGATGTTGCCGGAATCGGTCAGGACCTTGAGCTCCGTCTCGGAGACAATGCCGGTGGCCAGAAAGATGGCCATTTCCTCCGCAGCCCAGGAGCTCATTTCCACGGGGAGCAGCTTTTGCGCCGTGGGGAGCCAGTCCACGTAAATCTTGGCCTTGTCCCCCTGGCTGACGCCGGTGGCCCGGGAGCAGAAGAGCAGGGCCTCACAGGCGGTCATCCGGCGGCTGGGAGAAAAGGTGGTGGCGCTGGTGCCGTTGACGATTCCCTCGGCGGCCAGGGCCTCCACGTCCTCCCGTGCCCAGTGGTTCACCATATCGGTAAAGCCCACCGCGCCGGCGGGGACCGCCAGCAGGGAGGCAGCCAGCGCCAGACTGAGAAAAAATGCAAGCAAACGGTTTCCTTTCATTTCTTGGAATCCCTCCATTCATGTATACTCGGTTTCCATAACAAAATCGAACATAGACGATTATAACGGGTCGCGGCGGAAAAAGCAACCTGGAAAATTGGCAGAGCGCCCCTCCCTCTCCTGGAAAAAATACCCACAGGCCCCCTTGGGAGGGGTCTGTGGGCATTGGGGCGGGCAAAAGGTCAGGCCAGCGCGGCGGTGATGATGGCCATGGAATAGACCTCCTGGGCGTCACAGCCCCGGGAGAGGTCGTTGATGGGCGCGTTGAGGCCCAGCAGGATGGGGCCGTAGGCGCTGAAGTTGCCCAGGCGCTGGGCAATCTTATAGCCGATGTTGCCCGCGTTGATGTCGGGGAAAATGAAGGTGTTGGCGTGTCCGGCCACAGTGCTCGCGGCGCACTTGGTCTCGGCCACCTTGGGGGAGACGGCGGCATCGAACTGCATCTCCCCGTCGATGTTCAGGTCGGGGCGGGCGGCCTTGGCCTTGTTGGCGGCGGCGCGCATCTTGTCCACGGTGGGACCGGCGCCGGAGCCGTGGGTGGAGTAGCTCAGGAAAGCCACCTGGGGGTCGATGCCGAAAATCTTGGCGCAGTCGGCGGTGCTGGTGGCAATCTCCACAAGCTCGTCCTCATTGGGCTCCAGGTTGATGGCGCAGTCGCCCATGGCCAGCACCTCCCGGCCACCCACCGTCTCACGGACCAGGATGAAGCAGGAGCCCACGATGGAGTGTCCCGGCTTGGTCTTGATGAGCTGGAGGGCGGGGCGGACCGTGTCGGCGGTGGAGTAGGTGGCGCCGCCCAGCAGGGCGTCGGCCTTGCCCATCTTCACCAGCATGGTGCCAAAGTAGTTGGCGTGCCTGAGCATGGCGGAGCACTGCTCCCGGGTGAGCTTCCCCTTGCGCAGCTCCACCATCATGTCCACCATGGCGTCGAACTCTTCAAAGGTCTCGGGGTCCACAATCTCGGCCCCCCGGATGTTGTAGCCGGCGTCCTCGGCCGCGCTGCGGATGGAATCCTCCGACCCCACCAGGATGGGGGTCAGCCAGGTACCGGCCAGCAGGCGGGCGCTGGCCTCCAGAATACGGGGGTCGGTACCCTCGGTGAATACAATCTTCTTGGGGGACTTCTTCAGGGTGTCGATGAGCTGCTTGAACATGTGCATGGGCATGGGAATCTACCTCCATCTGAAAATTAATTTTGTACTCCTTGTGTTACACCGCCGCGTACAGCTGGTCTTATTATACACCCTTATGTCCAGATGTCCAGACGGGCCAGGGTAGATTTTTCGGAAATTTGTATAAAAAAAACCCTTTACTTTTTGTATTCATCCAGATATACTATAACACACTGTTTTTTAATGCTGAGGTGAATTATGAGCTCTGATTTTTCCAGATGTCTTTCCCTGCTGCGGCAGGAGCGCGGGGTATCCCAGCGCTCGGCGGCCAAGGACCTGGGCATCAGCCAAGCCCTGCTCTCCCACTACGAAAACGGCGTACGGGAACCCGGTCTGGCCTTCGTGGTCCGGGCCTGCGACTACTACAATGTTTCGGCGGACTTCCTGCTGGGGCGCACGCTCTCCCGGGACGGCACCACCATCGTCACCGCCGACGAGCTGTACGACTACTCCGCCGAGAAGGACAACGTGCTTCACGGCAGTGTCATGGCCACCCTCAATAAAAAGCTGCTGGTGAACTCCGTGGGGATGTTCTTCGACCTGCTGGGCAAGACCAGCCGGAAGGACGCCATCACCGCCGCCGCCCAGTATTTGGGGGACGCCTTGTACAAGATGTTCCGGCACTTCTACCGGGCCGACGGGGTTCAGAACGAGGACTTTTTTGCCATTCCCCCCCGGCAGTTCCTGGCCGGCACGGCCAACGCGGACATGATTTACGCCGAGGCCGACTTTGTGGAGGCCCTGGCCTCCCACGGGAAGGAGAAGGGTGCCTTCCCGCCCATGAACCACGACGCCCTCATGACCGCCTATCCCGGTCTGTATCAATCGCTGCTGCAAATCGTCCACAACACCGAGTCCCGCTGCAATGCCCGCGCCGAAAAGCCCAAGACTGGACGTTAGAGGGGAGGAACCATATTATGACTGACCAGAGTAAAATCCGCAATTTCTCCATCATCGCCCACATCGACCACGGGAAATCCACCCTGTCGGACCGTCTGATTGAAAAATGCAACGCCGTCGCCCAGCGGGACATGGAGAGCCAGCTGTTGGACAACATGGACCTGGAGCGGGAGAGAGGCATCACCATCAAGGCCCGGGCCGTCCGGCTGGAGTATCAGGCCCAGAACGGGGAGACCTATCAGCTCAATCTCATTGACACGCCCGGTCATGTGGATTTCAATTACGAGGTCTCCCGCTCCCTGGCGGCCTGCGAGGGGGCGGTGCTCATCGTGGACGCCGCCCAGGGCATCGAGGCCCAGACCCTGGCCAACACCTATCTGGCCCTTGAGCACGATTTGGAGATTCTCCCGGTGCTCAACAAAATCGACCTGCCCGCCGCCGACCCCCAGCGGGTGAAGGACGAGATTGAAAATATCATCGGCCTGCCCGCCCAGGACGCTCCGGAAATCTCCGCCAAGGCGGGGCTGAACATCGACGCGGTGCTGGAGGATATCGTGCAAAACATCCCCGCCCCCAAGGGGGACCCCGGCTCCCCCCTGAAGGCCCTCATTTTTGACAGCCAGTACGACGCCTACCGGGGCGTTATCGTCTACTTCCGGGTGATGGAGGGGACCCTTCGCACGGGCATGAAGGTCAAAATGATGGCCTCCGGCGCGGCCTATGAGGTGTTGGAGTGCGGCCGCCTGCTCCCCCTGGGGCTGGAGCCCTGCAAGGAGCTCATCGCCGGGGAGGTGGGGTACTTTACCGCCTCCATCAAGAACGTCAAGGACACCCAGGTGGGCGACACCGTCACCGGGGCGGAGCGGCCCGCCGCCCAGGCCCTCCCCGGCTACCGCCCCGCCCGGCCCATGGTCTACTGCGGCATTTATACCGAGGACGGCTCCAAATACCCCGACCTGCGGGACGCCCTGGAGAAGCTCCAGCTCAACGACGCCTCTTTGTCCTTCGAGCCGGAGTCCTCCGCCGCCCTGGGCTTCGGGTTCCGGTGCGGCTTTTTGGGGATGCTCCACATGGAGATTATCCAGGAGCGGCTGGAGCGGGAATTTGACCTGGATTTGATTACCACCCTTCCCTCGGTCATCTATAAAATCACCAAAACCGACGGCTCCACCGTCCTGGTGGACAATCCCCACAACTACCCCGACCCGGCGGTCATCGCCGAGGCGGAGGAACCCTACGCCAAGGTTTCCATCGTCACCCCGCCGGACTATGTGGGCAACATCATGCCCATGTGCCAGGAGCGCCGGGGGGAGTACCAGGACATGCAGTACCTGGACACCAACCTGTGCGAGCTCCACTACTCCATGCCCCTGGGGGAGATTATCTACGACTTTTTCGACACTCTGAAGGCCCGCACCAAGGGATATGCCTCCCTGGACTACGAGCTGGACCGCTACCAGAGCTCCGAGCTGGTCAAGGTGGACCTGCTCCTCAACGGGGACCAGGTGGACGCGTTGAGCTTCATCGCCCACAAGGACAAGGCGTACTCCAGGGCCCGGCGCTTGTGCGAGAAATTGAAGGAGAACATCCCCCGCCAGCTCTTCGAGGTCCCCGTGCAGGCGGCCATCGGCGGCAAAATCATTGCCCGTGAGACGGTCAAGGCCATGCGAAAGGACGTGCTGGCCAAGTGCTACGGCGGCGACATCACCCGCAAAAAGAAGCTGCTGGAGAAGCAGAAGGAGGGCAAGAAGAAGATGCGCTCCCTGGGCACCGTGCAGATTCCCACCGAGGCCTTTATGGCCGTCTTGAAGCTGGATGAGGAATAACGCCGCGCCGCTGTATGACGCCCTGGCGGCCTTGGCCGGGCAGTCCCCGCTGCGGATGCACATGCCGGGGCACAAGGGGAAGCTCCCCTTCGCCCCCTGGCTGGAGGCCGCAGCGCCCCTGGACTTCACCGAGCTGACCCCCACCGGGGACCTGTTCGCCGGGGACGGACCCATCCGGGCGGCGGAGGATTTATGGGCGGAGGTGTTCCACCTGCCCCGCTGCCTGTTTCTCACCGGGGGCTCCACCCAGGGGATACACACCGCCCTGACCCTGGCCTGTCAGCCGGGGGAGCGGGTGCTGGTGGACCGGGGGTGCCACCGCTCGGTGTATCACGCCCTGGCCCTGCTGGACCTGCGCCCCGTCTATCTCCCCCGGCCCTGGCTGGCGGAGGCGGGGGTGACGGGGCCCATCCCGCCGGAGGACGTGGACGCCCGTTTGACAGAGTGGGCGGATATAAAAACAGTCTGTATTACATCACCCACCTATTACGGAATTTTATCGAATATCCCCGCTCTGGCGGAGGTGGTCCACCGGCACGGGGGCACTCTGGTGGTGGACGGAGCCCATGGGGCCCACCTGCCTTTCCTGGGGGTGGACCACCTCTCCCGGGCGGATTTGGCCGTCGTCTCCGCCCACAAGACCCTCCCCGCCCTGGGGCAGACCGCCCTGCTGCTGGCCGGGGCGCCATACGCCCACCGCGACCTGCGGCGGGCGGGGAGCATTTTTGGCACCTCCAGCCCCTCCTATGTGCTCATGACCTCTCTGGATGTGTGCCGGAGCTGGATGGAGGGCCAGGGCGGTGCGGACTACCGCCGGACTGCGGAGCATGTCCGCCGCCTGCGGACCGCTCTGCCCGCCCTGAATGAGGGAATCTCCCCCCTGGACCCCACCCGTCTGACTGTCCATACCCCCGACGGCTTCGCCGCCCAGCGGACCCTGGAGGGGCAGGGCATTTTTGTGGAACTGGCCGGCAGGGGCCATCTGGTGTGTATCCTCACCTGTATGGACACGCCGGAGGACCTGTCCCGTCTGGAGTCGGCCCTTGGGGCCCTGCCGCTGGGGGGAGAAGCCCTCTCCCTCCCCGCCCCGCCGCCCGTTCCCGCGCAGGTCCTCACCCCACGGCAGGCCCTTTTCGGCCCTCGGGAGGTCCTGCCTCTGGAGCAGGCCATTGGGCGGGTGTGCGCCCAGCAGGTGGCCCCCTACCCGCCGGGGATACCGGTGATTGCGCCGGGGGAGCGGGTGGAGAAAAAAACTGTCGCATATTTGGACCGAATCGGGTATAATAGGGTGGAAGCAATTGAGACAGTACCCCCCATGTTTGGATAAGCACTGGTCCCAACCCATTTTGTAAGGAGGGAGTTCAATGAAGCTGGTCCTTGCTATCATCAGTCACGACGACGCCAACACCGTCACCCAATCCCTGACCAAAGCGGGCTTTTCCTCCACCAAGCTGGCAACCACCGGCGGCTTTCTGATGGCCGGAAATGTGACCATCCTGGTGGGTGTGGACGAGGAAAAGGTGCAGACCGTCATCGACATCATCCGGGAGCACTCCCACAGCCGCCGCCAAATGATTCCCAGCACCACCGAGATGAGCTACGGCTATTACCCCAGTATGCCGGTGGAGGTGGTGGTGGGCGGCGCCACCATTTTCGTGGTGGACATCGAACGCTTTGAGCGGGTGTAATGGGAGATTGCAGGTATGGAGCTCTCGCAGCTGATTGGAAATGAAGCCTTAAAGCGGCAGCTGAACTTGCAGGCCGGACGCCGGGGGCTCTCCCACGCCTACATACTCAGCGGCCCCGCCGGGTCCGGAAAGCGGACTCTGGCCGGAATCCTGGCCGCAGCCCTGGTGTGCGCCGCGCCGGAGGAACGCCGCCCCTGTCTGGCCTGCGCCGCCTGCCGGAAGGCGGCGGGGGGGATTCACCCGGATATCGTGCGCATCGGGGAGGATGGGAAGGAAATTCCCGTCTCCCAGGTCCGGGCCCTGCGCTCGGACGCCTACATCCGCCCCAACGAGGCCCGGCGGAAGGTCTACGTGGTGGAAAACGCCCACAACCTGAACCCCAGCGCGCAAAACGCCATGCTCAAGCTCCTGGAGGAAGGGCCCGCCTATGGGGCCTTCCTGCTGCTCACCGAGAACGCCTCCGCTCTGCTGGAGACGGTGCGCTCCCGGTGCGAGGTCCTCTCCCTCTCCCCGGTGACCCCGGCGGAGGCCGAAGGGTGGCTTGCGGAGCAGTTCCCAAAGAGCACCCCCCAGGAGCGGCGGCAGGCGGCGGAGCAGTGCGGCGGCCTGCTGGGCCGGGCCAAGGGCCTGCTGGAGGGCGGGGAGGAAGCGGGTCAGACCGTCCGGGAGACGGCCCAGGCCCTGCTTGCCCGCATCGCCGGCGGGGACGAGCTGCGCCTGCTGGAGCTGTGCGTTACCCTGGAGAAGTGGGACCGGGCGGACCTGAGCGCCCTGCTGGAAGAAACCGTTCTTCAGGTCCGGGACGCGCTGCTGTGGGGCGCGGGGGCCCGGCCGGAGCCCGCCCGCCGCCGGGAGGAAGCCAAGGCAGCGGCCCAGGCCCTCTCTCCCAGGCAGCTTTCCCAGCTGGCGGACAAGCTGGAGCAGCTGCGCTCCGCCTGCGGCTTCAACGTGGGTACAGGACATCTGGCCGGGTGGCTGTGCGCGGCGGCGTCCTCGCTGTAATTGCACAAGGGGGAAGGGCTCTCCCTTCCCCAAAAGAAACGGCGGCCCCAGGGCCGTCCTATGGAGGCTGTTATGACCGAGATTATCGGCGTGCGCTTTAAGAGCGGCGGAAAACAATACTATTTTGACCCCCAGGGGACCCCGGTGGACCCCGGACAGGGGGTAATCATCGAAACCTCCCGGGGTCTGGAGTACGGCGAGTGCGTCCAGGGCAACACCATGGTAGAGGACGACACCGTGGTCCAGCCCCTGCGGCCCATGGTCCGTCTGGCCACGGAACGGGATTTGGAAACGGTCCGGCGGAACAAGGAGAAGGAGCAGCGGGCCTTTGGCATCTGTCTGGAAAAGATCGCCCAGCACGGTCTGGAAATGAAGCTGGTGGAGGTGGAGTACAATTTTGAGGGGAATAAAATCCTCTTCTTCTTCACCTCCGAGGGGAGGGTGGATTTTCGCGCCCTGGTGAAGGATTTGGCCGGGGTGTTCCACACCCGCATTGAGCTGCGGCAAATCGGCGTCCGGGACGAGGCCAAGCTGCTGGGCGGGCTGGGCATCTGCGGCAAGCCCTTCTGCTGCGCCACCTTCCTGGACGAGTTCCAGCCGGTGTCCATCAAAATGGCCAAGACCCAGAACCTGTCCCTGAATCCCACCAAGATTTCCGGCACCTGCGGGCGGCTTATGTGCTGCCTGAAGTACGAGCAGACCGCCTATGAGGACGCGGTGAAGCGTATGCCCAAGCAGGAGTCCTTTGTGGAGACCCCCGAGGGGGTGGGCACCGTGTCGGCGGTGAATCTCCTGCGGGAACAGGTCAAGGTCCGCCTGGACGACACCCCCGACACCCCCAAGACCTTCCACAGCAGCGAAATCTGCGTGGTCCGCAGCGGCAAGGGCAAGCGGCCCGAGGGCTACGTCCCCCCGCCGCCGGAGGAGCTGGCCAAGCTCCGCAAGGTGACGCCCATCGAGGAGCCCCGCACCCTGTCCGGCAGTGTGAACCAGGCCCTCACCAGCCTGTGGACCCTCCCGGTAGAGGACGAGAGCGCCGGTCCGGGCGTCAAAAACCGCCGCCCCCCCAAGAACCGGAACCGCGCCGGGACGCCCCCGCCCCACGGCAAGACCTTCCCGCCGGAGCGCCCCAAGGACCGCCAGCCCCCCGCCCCCAAGGAGCGCCGGGAGCTGGAGGACCGCAAGCCCTACCGCCGCCGGAAATACTATCGGGGCAAGCCCAAGCCCCCCCAATAACCGCCCGCCCGCCGGACCGCCTCCGGCGGGCCCTTTGCTTGTCCGCCCCTCGGGGGCTTGCGCCGGGGCGGTTTTTGTCGTACAATAGAGGCGGTACCTACCACGAAATTTGCCGCAAGGAGGCTCTCTATGAAACGCAGGCTGCCCATTCGTGTCCTATCGCTGCTTCTCGCTCTGGCTCTGCTGTTCGCGCCCGCCGCCCAGGCCCTCACGCTGGAGCAGGCCCGGATGCTGCTGACGCAGTATTATATCGACGACATCCCCGCCTCCGTGCTGGAGCAGGACTCCATCGCCTCCCTTCTGGAGGCCCTGGGGGACCCCTACACCGTCTACTTCACCGCGGAGGAAAACCAGCTCTTTGCCGACTCCATGCGGGACCAGGATATCGTCGGCATCGGCATCGCCGCCGAGACGGAGGAAACCGGCCTGCGCCTCATGCGGGTCTATGAGGATACCCCCGCCGCTCAGGCGGGCCTCCAGCCCGGGGACCTGATTACCCTGGTGGACGGCCGCCCCACCGCCGGGGAGGATATCGACGTCCTCACCGCCTGGATTCAGGGGGCCGAGGGCACCCAGGTCCACCTCACCTGGCTGCGGGGGGACACGGAGCTGACCGCCACCCTCACCCGGCAGGCGGTGGTCATTCCCGCCACCGTCGGCGGCCTGTGGGCGGACCACATCGGCTACCTGGACTGTGACACCTTCGGCGAGGAAACCCTCCCCCACTTTCAGCAGGAGGTGGAGCGCTATGCCGGACAGGCCACCCATTGGGTGGTGGACCTGCGCTCCAACACCGGCGGAGGGGTGGACGCCGCTGTGCAGTCCGCCGGTGTGTTCACGGGACCGGAGACTCTGGCCTACCTACAGGACGGCTCCAACCGCTTTCTCACCTTCTCCAGCGAGCAGGAGGCCCAGACCCAGGCCCCTGTCCTCGTCCTGGTGGACCAGTACACCGCCAGCGCCGCCGAGCTCTTCGCCGCCGCCATCCGGGACACCGGCCGGGGGCTGGTCATCGGCACCCGCACCTTCGGCAAGGGGGTGGCCCAGATTATTTTTGACCAAACCCTCTTCCCCGAGCTCTTCCCCGACGGCGACGCCCTGAAAATCACCGCCTACCGCTTCTACTCCGCCGCCGGTGTTACCGACGACCTCATCGGCGTCTTTCCCCATCTGCTGGTGGCCCCCAGTCTGGCCGAGGATGTGGCCGTCCTCCTATGCGCCCCGGAGCCGGAGGGCAGCACGGAAAACACCCTCCGCCTGGAGTTCGGCGGGTGCTGGTACATCGACCTGGAGCAGGCCCTGTCGGAGGAATACCGCACCGCCTTCACCGCCCTGCTGGCGGCCCTGCCCCCGGATGTCCCCCTCTTCTCCGGCGCCGGCAGCGGGTGGGTCAAGGCCCCCTCCCCCGCCGCCCTGCTGGACCAGTACCGCCTGACGGAGTATGCCTACCGGGGCTTCTCGGACGCGGGTACCTCCCCCTATGCCCTGGAAATCGACACTCTTGGCATTTACCACGTGCTCCAGGGCGCCGGAGACGGGACCTTCCGGCCCAATGAGGGCCTCACCCGCGCCCAGCTGTGCTCCCTGCTGGCCCAGGCCCTCAACTGCCACTACCCCGCCGGGGAGAGCCGCTTTTCCGACGTGTCCATGGACGCCTGGTACGGCCCGGCGGTCAACGCCCTGGCCGAGCTGGGGTTGGTTTCCGGCGTGGGCGGGGACCAGTTCCACCCCGACGACCCGGTGAACCATGAGCAGCTGATTACCATTCTGAGCCGTCTGGGCCAGCGCCTGTGCTTTTTCCTGGACTTTGAGAACCTGCGGGAGCACCCCAGCGCCGCCGGGCTGGCCCAGGCCTATCCGGGGTGGTCCGATTGGGCCCGGGAACACGTCTGGCTCCTGTCCGCCAGCCAGAAGGACGGCGACGGGGGCCCCATCTCCCTGTTGTGGGAACCACCGGAGCACATCGACCCCACCGGAGACGCCCTCCGTGGGGAGGCCGCCTCCCTCACCTGCCGCCTGCTGTATTACCTGAATCTCCTGCCCTGACCACGCAAAAGCGCACCGCAGCTTCCTTCTGCGGTGCGCTTTTTGCTGTTTTTGTTATACTAATTCTTCATCAAGCAATACAATGTTTGATCCAGACTGTCGAAACCTACTTCAGCCAAAGGATTCGGAGGGAAAAATCCTGTGAGACAAGTGCAGAAAGTTTCCTCAGCTTGGCGGGAAAGTCCGCAGGACTGTTCGACAAGCCGGATCAAGAAATAGAGAAGTTGTAGTCGATAATCATCATATCCAGGTTGTTGAAGTCGTCATCGGGGATGCCCCAGATGCCATCCTCATCCTTGGCCACCTGAATCAGGATGCTCTTGGCCTCCAGGTGTCCGGCCTCGGGAATCTTTTCCTCGGTCAGAGCCAGCATCATCTTGGTCCAGTCCACCTCGAAGTCGGCCAGATAGGTCTCATACTGCTCGTCGGTCATGTTGGTCACGTCAATGTCCACATACTTCTCCGAAAACTCCTTCATGGCCGGAGAGGTGAGTTCCTCGTCGGTGTCCAGCTTGGCGAACTCTTCGGCCACCAGATGGAACACGTCAATGGGCTCGATTGTCACCTTGACGGAGAAGGTGCTGTCGTCCACCTTGGTGGCGGGGTCCACGGTAAATTTGGAGTTGGCATAAATCTTCCGGTAGAGCTCCATGGTGGCGTCCAGAGTATCGCCGGACATGTCGTCAATCTCAAACACCTGGCCGAAATAGTCGGCCTCCACCTCCAGGTTGTGGGTGTAAATTTCCTCGGCCTCGCTGGCGGTGGAATCCACCATCTCCAGGAAATCATCGTCGAACTTGCCCAGGTAGTTCTCGTCCAGGATGCCCTGCACGTACTTGGTGGCGTCAAAGCTGCTGAGTCCGCCGCCTCCGCAGGCAGTCAGGGAAACTGCCATGCCCAGTGCCAGAACGGCGGCCAGGGTACGCTTCCAGAATCGGTTCATAATAATCGCTCCTCTTTCATTTTTGATATTTTTATATGTACGCGCCTCATGCAGAGGCGTGGACACCTGAGAGAAGGCTTCAGCCGCAGAGCTCCGCGATGGCCTGGGTAAAGATTTTGCAGGCGGTGAGCATATCGTCCAGGCACATGAACTCATTGGCCCCGTGCATATTGCCGTTGAAGCCGGGGAAATCGCACCCGAAAGCCACCCCGCCGGGGATATGGTGGACGTAGGTGCCGCCGCCCATGGCCAGACATTCCCCCTTGCGGCCGGAGTATGTCTCATAGCTGCGCAGAAGGGTCTGAATAAAGGGCCCCTCGGCGGGGGTGTGGTGGCCGGGCTCCATGGAGCCCTCAGCCGTAAAGCCCGCCTTGGCCAGCGCGGCTTCGGCGACGGCCTTGCAGTTTTCCTCATTGGCGCACAGGGAGGCCCGGCAGTCAAACTGTCCAGACACACCGCTTCCGTCCATATCCAGCAGGGAGAAGCACACCGTCAGCGGCCCGGAAACCTCGTCGGACTGGGCGATGCCCAGGGCCTTGCCGGCGCTGTCCCCGTGGGGGAAGAGGGCGTGCAGGGCACGCAGGGCCCCGGTGCTCTCGCAGGGGGCCAAAGGCAGCAGGGCCAGCAGGTGGAGCAGGGCGGTGATGCCGTTGTTTCCGTCCTCCGGCAGGGAGGCATGAGCGCCCTTGCCGTGGGCCAGGATACGCAGGTCCTCCCCTGATTCCTCCAGGGTGAAGGTCACGCCGGTTTCGGCGGCGGCCTGTGTACACAGGGGCTCCACCTGTCCGGCGGAGAGTCCGGCAATGACACACTGGGCCTCGCCAGGGAGCACGTTGACGCGGAATCCGCCGTGGAACTCCCTGACCCTGGGGAGGGCCGTCTCTTCCGCCCACCGGCGGGTGAATTGGGGGCTATAGCGGCCCTTTTCCGTGTTGATAACGGGGAAACTGGCGTCCGGGGTGAAGGCATAGGGGGCATAGGGCTCACGGGCGTAGTAGTATTCCAAATCGGAGGACCCGCTTTCCTCGTCGGTGCCCATAATGAGGCGCACATTGGACTTGAGCGGGAAGCCCAGGTCCCGGACGGCCTTCATAGCCAGCAGGGCGCAGACTACGGGGCCCTTGTCGTCGCAGGCGCCCCGTCCATAGAGCATTCCGTCGATTTCCTTGGGCTCGTAGGGCTCGGTGACGGTCCAGCCGGTGCCCTCGCCCACCACATCCAGGTGGCCCAGGATGTGCAGGCAGGTTTCGTGGCCGTTCAGGTCGGCGGTGCCCACGTAGTTTTCGTAATTATGGGTGGTAAAGCCCTGCTCCTGACAGATGCGCAGGGCTTCCGCCAGGGCGGCGGCGGGCCCAGGACCATAGGGGGTTTCCGGCGAGGCGTCGCCGCGGACGCTCTTGATTTTTACCAGGCGGGAGGTTAATTCCACCAATTCCGCCCGGCGGGCGGGGGCGTTGAAATATTCTTCGATGCGCTCCTGCATACTCATGAAAGGGGTCCTCCTTTTTTGGTCTTTGCGATTTTATCGTTACTCTGGTGGGTTTTGTTTTCTGGTCCGGTCTTTGTTGGGGGTGGGTGCCTCTTCCTCGTTACTCTAAAGGTTTTCGTTTTCTGGTCCCGCCTCCGGCGGGTTACTTTCCAGCGATGGAAAGTAACCAAAGATCGCCGGGCCTGCGGGCCCGGACCCGGGGTCGGGGGGCGGCGGTGGGGATTACGGGGCTTGCAAGCCCTTTGGCTGTTACCCGCCGTTTTAGCCTCCGCCCTCAA
>CAJUDT010000048.1:18558-18895 GCA_910585415.1 uncultured Flavonifractor sp. | reverse complement strand
GAAAGAAAACCGTCAGGGTTTTCTTTCGCTGGGACGTATTTGTTGTAATAACTATAGCGCTGCCGGGGCCCGCCGTCAAGAACGAAAGCGTAAACAAAATGTGAATTGTCTTGCGCGCCGCCGGAAAAAGCGGTATACTGGAGCCAAAATCGGGAAAAGGAGAACGCCCATGGGACGAATCGACAAGGTGAGCTATTACCTGGACATTGCGGAAACGGTGGCGGAGCGCTCCACCTGCCTGCGGCGGCACTATGGGGCCATCATCGTCAAGAGCGATGAGATTATTGCCACCGGGTACAACGGGGCCCCCAGGGGGGAGAAAGAACTGTGTGGACCT
>CAJUDT010000048.1:0-18477 GCA_910585415.1 uncultured Flavonifractor sp. | reverse complement strand
CCAACGCCATCATCTCCGCCGCCCGGAGCGAGACCCTCGGGGCCACCCTCTACATGGCCTGCAAGGACCCGGCCACCGGGGCGCTCATCCCCGGCTCCACCTCCTGCTCCATGTGCCGCCGGTTCATCATCAACGCGGGCATCAGCCGGGTGGTGATTCGGGACACCCGGGAGAGCTATTCCGTGGTTCACGTAGAGGACTGGGTGCGGGAGGACGACTCGGTTTCCAAGTTATGATACTAATTCTTCATAAAACGATTGCAATCGTTTTATGGGGCCGCATTCTGCGGCCCGGCGGCGCAGCCGCCAAGAATGTTGTCAATACTTTTCTTGGTGCGCCGCAGGCGCGGCGGCGTCTCACGCCGCCATAAAAAGATTTTTAATCTTTTTATCAAGAAATAGTATGAGGGCAGAAAAGGGGCCCCGTTCCGCTGGGAGTGCGGAGCGGGGCCTGTTTTTGTGATACCATAATTACTCGGCAAGCGCCCGGTACAGGAAGGTGACAATCTCCCCACGGGTACAGGTCTTGTCTGGGGAGAAGGCAGTCCCGTCCCCGGTGCCGGTGGTAATGCCCTCGGACACCGCCCAGGCCACCGCTTGGGCGTAGGAGGCATCTGCGGACACGTCGCTGAAGTCACTCCCGGCAGCGGCGGGGGAGCCCGCCAGCTTCCACAGGTACGTGACCACCATGGCCCGGGTGCAGGGCTCACCGGCGGGGAAGGCCCCGTCGGCGGTCAGGCCGTTTTCATAGGCCCACACGGCGGCATCCTGGAACCAGCCGTCGGCGGAGCCCGCTGTGTAGGGATTGGCAATGGTGGGAGCCGGTGCGTTCTTGGCCCGCCATAGGAAGGTTAAAATTTCGCTGACTGAGCAGGTGTTCGCCGGGGAGAAGGTGCTTCCGTCTCCCGTGCCGGTGGTGACGCCCTTATCCACGGCCCACAGCACCGGGTCCGCGCAGTAGTCCCCCTCCTTCACATCGGAGAAGCCGCCCACGGTGTTGGCGGCGGGAGGGGTGGTGTCGCCGCCGGAGAGGGCCGCCGCTACGGCGGCGTCATCCAGCTTGTAGTAATAGTTTGTGTACCAGTACAGACCCGTTTCAGGGTCCGCATTCACATCCATGACGCAAATGGTCAGCTCATAGACTGCATCGGGGTCGATCTGGCCGTCATAGAACATCTCACAGTCCAGCAAGCTGGACATGCCGAAAACCATGCTCTCGCCGGGGCCGAGCTTGGCGATCTGTATCGGGTTTTCCACCACATCCACCTGGCCAATCCCCCAGAGACGGCCATCGTCATACAATTCACCGAACCAGTCCAGCATATACTGGCCATCCGTATCTTTCCCGTACTTGTCGAATGTGACATAGAGGAAAACGTCGTCTGTGGGATTGACGTTTTCCAGCTTCCAGGTGGTGTTTTTGGACGCCAGATTGTAGCCGTTGATTGAATTGTCCGGCAGGTCCAGGGGGGCCGGCAGCTTGACCGCCAGCCCATCGGACACAGCGGCCTCCGCGCCCTGGCGCTCGAACGTAAAACAGCTCAGGGATTCCTCCCAGGTTTCCGGGAAGGCAGCCGCGGCGGGGACCATCAGCCCCAGGCATACCGCCAGGGCCATGGCCAGGGAAAGTATTCGCGTTTTCATGTACATCCTCCTTTTTCTTGTGTGGAGCTCCAACGGTCCCGGCTGGGCGGGGAGAAGCGGTCCTCCCCTGCCCAACACGGATTCCGTTGGAAACACAAAAGGCGGTGTCGAGTTTTCTGACTCAACACCGCCTGGAGTTATCTGCGCGCACAGCCCGCCCCTTGAAACGAAAGGAGAAAATGGGTATAATAGGCCTGTGGTGCAACCAAGTTGCTGTGCTGAGTGCTGTCCTCACTCGTACAGGGCCGTAGGGTGCTGACTCCACCCTGCGGCCTGCCGCAATTCATGTTTCCAGGTTCTAGTTTACCTCATGCGATAACAAATTGCAAGCCTGTTTCTGTCTCCCAGCACAGCCGTTTTGGACCTGATTTTGGAGGTTCCTTCCAGGTCCAGGCGGCTTTTTTATGTTCCGTGTGCGAAACTCCTTGACAGAAAAGCATTGGGGACTTAAAATAGATTTGGTGTATTTTTTGAAGAACGAGGGGTTAGCTCTTCAAATTTTGCGCGGAGGGGGCGATTGTCTGCCTCCGGCCGCTCAGTCCGGCGGGGTCCGCCCGGCCGGTATACCGTAATTTTGAGAAAGGATGGAGGTGTATTCACCGCTTATGATGCCCATTTGGTTAGCAATCGTCATCATGCTGGTTCTGGCCGCAGCCTGTCTGGCCATCGGCTACCGGTACCGGCTGATGGTGGCGGAGAAAGAGATTTCCAGCGCCGAAGAGGAAGCCAAGCGCATCCTCAACGACGCCATCAAGAGCGCCGAGAGCAAAAAGCGTGAAGCACTGGTGGAGGCCAAGGAGGAAATTCTTCAGGCCCGCAAGGAATATGAGCGGGAAGAGAAGGAACGCCGGGGCGACCTGCTGAAGCAGGAGCGCCGCCTTCAGCAGAAGGAAGAAAACCTGGACCGCAAGACCGAGAACATCGAACGCAAGGAGGACGCTTTGCAAAACCGCCTCAACGACGTGGAAAAGGCCCGCAATGAGGTGGAGATTCTGCGAAAATCCCAGATGGAGGTCCTGGAGCGTATTTCCGGCTTCACCAGCGAGGAAGCCAAGCAGTACCTCATCGACCAGCTGGCCGACGAGGTCACCCATGAATCCGCCATGCGCGTCCGGGAAATCGAGGCCCAGTACAAGGAAGAGGCCGACACCCGGGCCCGCGAAATTCTGTCCCTGGCCATTCAGCGCTGCGCCGCCGACCATGTGTCGGAGGCCACCGTCTCTGTGGTACCCCTGCCCAACGACGAGATGAAGGGACGCATCATCGGCCGGGAGGGCCGGAACATCCGCACTTTGGAGACCATGACCGGGGTGGATTTGATTATCGACGACACGCCGGAGGCCATTACCGTCTCCTGCTTCGACCCGGTCCGCCGGGAAATTGCCCGGATTGCCCTGGAGAAGCTCATTCAGGACGGGCGCATCCACCCCTCCCGCATCGAGGAAATGGTGGAGAAGGCCAAGCGGGAGGTGGACGCCACCATCAAGGCCGAGGGTGAGCGGGCCATCTTTGAGACCAACGTCCACGGCCTCCACCCGGAGCTCATCAAGCTCCTGGGCCGTATGCGCTACCGCACCAGCTATGGACAGAATGTACTCAATCACTCCATTGAAGTCTCCCACCTGGCGGGCCTGCTGGCTGCGGAAATCGGGGCCGATATCACCGCCGCCAAGCGGGCGGGCCTGCTCCACGACCTGGGCAAGTCCATTGACCACGAGGTAGAGGGCTCCCATGTACAAATCGGTGTGGAGCTGGCCCGGAAGTACCGGGAGCACGACAGCATTATCCACGCCATCGAGGCCCACCACAACGACGTGGAGCCCCGCACCATCGTGGCCTGCCTGGTCCAGGCGGCTGACGCGGTTTCCGCCGCCCGCCCCGGCGCACGGCGGGAGAATCTGGAGAACTATATCAAGCGCCTGGAGAAGCTGGAGGAAGTTACGTCCTCCTTCCCCGGCGTGGAGAAGTCCTTTGCCATCCAGGCGGGCCGGGAGGTCCGCATTATGGTGGCCCCCGACAAGGTCAGCGAGGACCAGATGGTCCTTTTGGCCCGGGACATCGCCAAGAAAATTGAGGACGAGCTGGAATATCCCGGTCAAATCAAGGTCAACATGATTCGGGAGACCAAGGTAATCGAGTACGCCAAGTGAGCGCACATGCGGGGGACGGTACGCGGCAGTATCGTCCCCCTGATCCTATCAGGAGCGGGAAGCCATGAAGAAAAAGAACCTTGTACTGGACGACGCGGCCAAGGCCGCAGAGGACGCCAAAAATGCCGCCATCGAGCCCTATGACTGGCTTCAGGTGTTTGTTATTGTCGCGGTGGCCCTGGTGGTGAGCTTCACCTGTCTGGGCCGGGTGACCCCGGTGGACGGGGGGTCCATGGAACCCACCCTCTGGCACGGGGACCTGATGCTGGTGCGGCACATCGGATATACCGACCCCCAGCCGGGGGATATCGTGGTGCTGACCAAAGCCTTCGACGCCGCCTCCGGCCCCATTGTCAAGCGGGTGGTGGCCGTGGGGGGACAGCGGGTGGACATCGACTATGCCGCCGGAACCGTCTCCATCGACGGTACGGTTTTGGAGGAACCCTATATCAAAGAGGCCATGCAGGTCCCCCATTACGGCGGTCTGACCTCTCTGGTGGTGCCGGAGGGCAGTGTCTTTGTCATGGGGGACAACCGCAACCACTCCAACGACAGCCGGGACGAAACCCTGGGCCCGGTGGATATCCGGTATATCCTGGGTAAGGTGGAGCTGGTGTTTTTCCCCTTTGAGCATTTTCGCGGCATCGGATAACCTGACAAATAAACGCCCTGGCGGGAGAGACACGCTCCTGCCAGGGCGGAAATCATTGTAGCGGCTTGACCGTCAGCATAAGGACAAATAAATACAAATGGCCCCCTGGAGTGGTGTAATTTTTCCAGGGGGCCGCTTTGCGCGTGGTGATAGATGACGGAGCTTTTAGCTTCTTTAGTCATTATAGCATTGTACCCCAGTTTATACAAGAAGAATTTTTTGTATCCCCCCTCTGCGGACGTTTTCCTTGACAGACCGTCCGTTTTTTGCTATGGTAGACGCAGCTTTTGTGAAAGGAGGGCGTACCTATGGGCTGGGCTTTCGGCGTGGTAATGGAATTGTTTGGGAACAATTTTGGCCGTCCTGGGAGAAGTGCGCCCTTTTTGCGGTTCTCACGGCGGTCCCGCTGAGAGAATTTGTGCAGCTGCGGCGCGGGCCGCGGCTGTTTTTTTGTGGGCCTCTTTTCCCGTAGCATATTTTTTTCATACGGAAAGGATGGCTGTTCATGAATCTGAAACGACAAGTACGCCGCCTCCTGCTGCTGGAGGGGCTGAGTAATTTTCATCTGGCGGGGACCGCCTGGGTGCTGCTGCTGACCCTGCGGGGCTTCACCCCTGTGCAAATCGGTCTGGCGGAGGGGGTGTTCCACCTGGCCAGCCTGTGCTTTGAGCTGCCCTCCGGGATGCTGGCCGACCTGATGGGCCGGAAGGGGACTCTGTTCGCCTCCCGGTGCGCCTCCCTGCTGTCCGCCTTGGCGATGCTGCGCTCCAGCGGCGGGGCGGGGCTCTGTCTGGCGATGGTCCTGAACGCTTTGAGCTACAACCTGTCCTCCGGCACGCGGGAGGCCATGACCTACGACTCCCTGTTGGAGGCGGGGCAGGATGTGCATTACCTGCGCCTGAGCGCCCTGCAAAACATCTGCTGGCGGGGCGCGGGGGCGGCGGCGCTGCTGTGCGCGGGCGTCACCGCCGCTCTGGGCTGGCAGAGGGCCTATGGGCTGGACATGCTGGTGGATGGGCTGGCCCTGGCCGTGGTGCTGGGGCTGGCGGAGCCCGCCGTGGGCGCCCCGGAGGTCCGGCCCCGGCTGCGGGCCCTTCCCCAGGGCTTTGCCCAGTGCGGCCGGGACGCGGTGGAGTTCCTGCGGGCCGTTCCCGCCGCCGGGCGGCTGATGCTGGTCAACGCCCTGGTGGGGGCTGCCGCCACCCTGTTGGGCTTCTTCCTTCAGGATGGGCTGGTCCGGGCGGAGGCCGGGACGGCGGCGCTGGGGCCCCTGCTGCTGGCGGCGGCGCTGGGAGGCGTGGCGGGCTCCCGGCTGGCTCCCCGGCTGGAGGGCATTCCCTTCCGGCTGGCCGGCGTCCTGTGCGCCGGGGGGATTGCCCTGGCCGTGGGGCTGTGCCTGACCGGAGTGCCGCCGCTGATGGCCCTGGGGGGCTTCCTGGCGGGGGTGGGGGACGACGCCTTTCAGCTGCTCACCGACGCCCGGCTGAACGGTATGGTCCCCTCCCACCGGCGGGCCACCCTGTTGTCGGTGTCCTCCCTGCTGTTCAGTGTGGTGATGCTGGTCCTCTCACCCCTGGCCGGGGCTCTGTGGGGGGTTATTTTGTAATTCCTTGACGTAAAAATACTGTCCGTACTCCCCCAGGCAGGGCGATACCCCGCCAAAGCGGCGATAGCCCTGCCTGTCATAAAAGCCGGGGGCCTGGAAGGAAAAGGTGTTCAGCAGCATCCGCCGGGCCCCCCGGCGGCGGGCCTCATCCTCGGCCCGGTCCAGCAGGGCGGCCCCCAGGCCCTGCCCCCGGGCCCCCTCGGCCACGAAGAGATAATCCACCGTCACGCAGTCCAGGTCCCGGGTGGCGGCCAGGCCCCCCAGCAGCTCCCCCCGCTCGTCCCGGACGCAGAGGGAAAATTCCGCGCAGTCGGTGATGTACCGGGCGTTGTAGGCCTGGAGGCGGGCGTGGATTTCCGCCCTGTCCTCCGGCGTGCCCGGGCAGATTTGATAACTCATGGTAATTCCTCCTTGGGCTGATACAGGTTTTTCACAGACTCCAGCTGCTCCAGCAGGGCCTCTACCGCCCAATCCGGGGAGCACAGCTCCACCGCGTCCCCCAGGCCGAACAGCCACCCCAAAAACTGGGGGCTCACCACCGCCGTGATGGTGACGGAAAAATGCTCCGGCCCGTCGGGGACCAGCACGACCTCCTGGCCGAAGCGGTCCAGGATCACCCCCACCATGCGGCTCCGGCAGCGGAGGGTGAGCTGTCCCTCCCGGCCCCGAAACATACCGAAGTGTTTTTGCGCATAGGATGCCATATCGAAGGTGGAACCCTCATCCCCCCTCCGCTCCAGGCAGGTGACCACCAAATCGGTCATTTTGTCCACCCGGTAGTGGCGCATGTCCCCCTTGGCGTGGTCAAAGCCCACCAGATAATAATTTTCGCTGGCCCAGATGAGGCCCCAGGGGGAGACGGCGTACCGCTGCCCCTCCCGGCGGAACACCGGCTTTTTTTGGACGTTGTACTCAAAATAGCGGAAGGATACCGCCCGCCGGGCGTTGAGGGCGGTGTAGAGCTTGTCCACCGTGTAATAAATGCTCTCGTTCATGGTCTTGATGCGGTTGGAGACGTAGACCTGCCGCTGGAGCTGGCGGGCCTGATGGACACTGGCCTGGGACTCCAGCTTGTGAATCAGGGCGGAGCTCTTCCGCCGGGTGATGAACCGGGAGGACTGTACCGCGTCCACCAGGAGCTTGAGCTCCGCCAGCTGAAAGGTCCGCTCCCCCAGGTACCAGCCGCCCCCCTTGCCCCGGCGGTTCACCACGTCGATTCCAAAGGCCCGCAGGGCCTCCATGTCGGTATAAATGCTCTTCCGCTCCCCCTTCAGGCCCTGGCGCTCCAGGGCGGCAAGGAGCTCCCCCACCGTCATGGGATGCTCATCGTCGGACTGCTCCCACAACACCCGGAGCAGGACCAGGAGCTTTTGCTTTTGATTGGCGTGCCGCGCCATGGGACATTCCCCCTTTCTCCCCCTATCTTACCACAAAGTCAGTCCGATAAACAGGACTTCTTGGCCCCGTGCCGCAATTTGTATGGAATGTGAGGATATTGGTATGAACGCAGTGGCCCTCTCCCCCATCTGTCCCCTTTACACCGCCCCCAGCGCCGCTTCCCCCCTGGCCGACGAGGTCCTGTGCGGCTGGCCCCTGGAGGTCTGCGAGCAGCCCTGCCCCGGCTGGGTGCGGGTGCGCACGGATTACCGCTATGAGGGCTATGCCCCCGCCGCCGGCCTGATTCTGGGGGCCGGGCCCTGCCGCCGCTGGGCGGAGCGGGAACAGCGGGTGGTCCTCCAGGCCGCCGCCGACGTGCTGGACCGCCCCGATGTGGAGGGCCGGAGGATAACCACCCTGTTCCGGGGCTCCCTCGCGGCCCCCCTGGGCGGGGAGCTGGCGGAGGGCTGGCAGGCCCTCTGTCTGCCCGACGGCCGGGAGGGGTATACCCGGAGTGATTTTCTGGGGCCATATTATAAAACTCCCTCCTCCACGGACCCGGAGGACCTGCGGAAGCGGGTAATCGAAAGGGCCCTAACCTATCTGGGGGTCCAGTACCGCTGGGGCGGCAAGTCCCCCTTGGGCATCGACTGCTCGGGGCTGGTCTTTATGGCCTGGCGGCTCAACGGGGTGTCCCTCTACCGGGACGCGAAAATCGTGGAGGGCTACCCTGTGCGGGAGATTCCCCGAAACGCCCTGGCCCCGGCGGACCTGCTCTTTTTCCCCGGCCATGTGGCCCTCTATCTGGGGGAGGGGCGCTACCTCCACTCCACCGCCCGCTCGGGCAGCTGCGGAGTGGTGGTCAACAGCCTGGACCCCGCCGACGGCAGCTTCCGGCCCGACCTGGCGGAGCGGCTCACCGCCGTGGGCTCCGTGTTTCCGCTGGGATAAAAACACCGAAATCGGTATACAACGCCCCGGCGCTGTGCTATACTGTGTTCACCACGGAGACAGGAGCACGGCTATGACAAAGACAGAACTTCTCAACAAAACGGCCCGGTCGGAGGACGAGCGCCTTCTGCTGGCCCGGACCCTGGACCGGCTGGAGCTGGCCCGGACCCGCAGCATCCCCGCCCACACCGGTTTCCTCTCCCCCCAGGAGCGCACGGCGGTGGAGGCCCTGCTCAACGCCTGCGGCCACCCCCGGCGCCTCTTTTTCGGGGGCTTTCCCCAGGCGGAGCGGACGGTGTGCTTTTTCCTCCCCGACTGGCAGGAGGAAGAAAACGTTCTGGAGGGGGAGGACTGCCCTGTCCGGGCACTGCGGGCCTCCTTCACCGGCGGAGGGCTCACCCACCGGGATTTCCTGGGGGCCATTCTGGGCCTGGGGCTGGACCGGGAGAAGGTGGGGGACCTGCTGGTGGGCGAGGGGCAGTGCGACCTGCTGATTTTGGAGGACATTCAGAATTTCCTCCTGCTCCACCTGGACCAGGCGGGGCGGAGCAGGCTGACCCTGGCCCCCATCCCCCTGACCCGTCTGGAGCCCCCCAAGCTCCAGGTACGGACCATACGGGATACGGTGTCCTCCCTGCGGCTGGACGCGGTGGCGGCGTCGGGCTTCTCCCTGTCCCGGGGGAAGGCGGCGGATCTGATTGCCTCCGGGCGCTTCCAGCTCAACCACCGGGAGTGCGTCAAGCCCGACCGGACGGTAGCCCAGGGGGATGTGCTCACCTGCCGGGGGCTGGGGAAATGCGTGGTCAAGGAAGTGGGCGGTCCCTCCAAAAAGGGGAGGACCATGCTGGTATTGGAGCGATATGTATAATGGAACAGGAAAAAATCAATCGGATTAACCAACTGGCCAAAAAATCCCGGACTCCGGCGGGCCTCACCCCCCGGGAGAAGGAGGAACAGGCGGCGCTGCGTCAGGAGTACGTGGCCGCCTACCGCCGGGACCTGGAAGCCCAGCTGAAGGGCATCGTGGTGGTGGAGCCCGACGGCACCCGCCACAAGCTCCCCAAAAAGCCATGACCGGCGGCGTTACGGTCCGCCGGGCGGAGCCGGAGGATTACGCGGCGGTCCGGGCGCTGAACGCCATGGATTTCCGCCACCATCAGCAGGCCCGCCCCGACTATTTTCGGGCGGACGGGGTGGACTACCGGCAGGAGCAATTTACGCGGCTGCTGGCCCACCCCGCCCCCATCGCCTGGGTGGCGGAGGCGGGGGGCCGGGTGGTCTCCCTGTGCCTGGGCACGGTAAAGCTGGTGGAGGGCACCGCCCTGCGCCGCCCCCGGCGGGTGGCTGTGGTGGAGGATTTGGCCACCCTGCCGGAGTTCCGGGGCCGCGGGATTGCCTCGGCGCTTCTGGAGCGGGCCCGCCGGCAGGCGGCGGAGCTGGGGGCGGAGGCCCTGGAGCTGTGCGTGTGGGGGTTCAACCAGAACGCCCGGCGGCTCTATGAGGACTTTGGCATGACGGTGCAGTATACCAGAATGGAGCTCAAGCTGTAAACAAGGGGAGCGCTGAGGCGCTCCCCCTGGTCTCTCGTCAACCCAGAAGCCGCCACGCCAATGCCCCCTGGAAGAGCGCAAGGGCGGGCAGTCCGTATTTGAAATACCAATGCCGGGTCTTGTGCCGAAAGGTCCACATGCCCAGCGCCGCCCCCAGGGAGCCCCCCAGAAGGGCCGTCAGAAAGAGGGTGCGCTCGGGAATGCGCCGGGCCCCCTTCCGTTTGGCCCGGCGCTTGTCCACCCCCATGAGGGCAAAGGCCAGCAGGCTCATCACAAGCACATACCCCGCCGCCCAGGGCCAATGGGCCCACACAAGCGCTCTCATAACTCCTCCCCCAGGGCGGAGACAAAGCCGCCCCGCCGCCGGGTGGCCGCCAGCCACAGGGACAGGTCGATGTCCAGGGCCTGTCCGCTGTCCAAAATCCCGGCGGTATTGCCGTCCAGACTCACGATTGTCACCCAGTGCCAGGCGTCCAGCTCCGCCACCCTTCCGTTGTGCAGGTTCAGGAAGGCTACGGGGCACTCCCGTTCCAGGGCCCGGCTGAGGAAGCCGGAAACCTCCGCAAAGGAGGGCCGCTTGCTCCGGGCGGCGGGAATCGTGAGAATGGCCGGGGAGAGGGTCACCCCCCGGTCCCTGGCGTAGGCGGTCAGGCCGTCCCGCATCATCTCCGGCCGGTGGAGGCCGTGGATGGAGGGGGTCACATACTCCCATACCCGGCACATGTGCTCCACAAAATCCCCCCGGTTCGTCACGTCCTCCGGGCAGAGGGGGGCCAGCTCCGGGCGGCGGCGGGCCAGATAGGCCAAAATGAGGGCGGCGGCGGTGGGGCCGCATCCGGCCCGCTGCTGCCACAGGGTGGGGAACCACGCCTGATCGGCCCCCTGGGTCATCTCCCCGCCGGGGCCGGTAAGCTGGAAATCTTTCGGGTGTCGCAGCGCACAGTGCATGGGTATCGCCCTTCCTCCAATGTTCTCGTTTTCAGTATATCAGCCCTGTCAAGGGGAGGGTCCGCCGCTCTCTTGAAGGGCGGGCGGAATTTTGCTATAATAGAGCCCACAAAACCGTGGAAAGGGAGGCGGATACGATGGCATTTGGGGAACACAGAGCCCCCCGGATTTCGTCCTGGGAGGCACGGGCCCTGCGGGAGCACTGCCAGCATTTTTCCCGGCTGGGCTGGGCGCTGTTTGCACAGGGGGCCTCCGCCCTGGTGGTCCAGGTGGCGGCGGTGCTGGCGGTCCAGTGGGCGGCCCCGGCGCTGCTTGGGAATATCACCTTCCTGTGGGTGCTGTCCACCCTCTCGGTCTACGGCGTGGGCTTCCCGCTGTTCGTTCTCATCGCCGGACCGGTCCCCACCGCCCCCACAACGCAGCCCAGGCGCCCCCTGGGGCCGGTGCGGTTTTTTCAGGTCTACCTCATCGGTCTGGCCCTGCTCTATCTGTCCAATCTGGCCACCCTCTTTCTGCTGGAGCTGGTGGGCATGGTCCGGGGGGAGGCGGTGAGCAATCCGGTGGAGAGCATCCAGGACTATCCGGTGGTCCTCAATCTGGTGCTGGGCTGTCTGGTGGCCCCCTTCGTTGAAGAGGTCATGTTCCGAAAAGTCCTGCTGGACCGCCTGCGCCCCTATGGGGACCGGTTTGCTGTTGGGGCCTCCGCCCTGTGTTTCGGGCTCTTTCACGGGAATTTCAATCAAATCCCCTACGCCGTTGCCCTGGGGCTGGTCTTTGGATATGTGGCCCTGCGGACCGGGTGCCTGTGGCAGACCATTCTCCTCCACGCTATGGTCAATTTCATCGCCACCGGGCTGATTCCCCTGCTGGAGCTCTGGGGAGACTGGGGCGAGGAGCTGTTGGGGGCGCTGATTCTGGGGTCCATCCTCCTGGGGGTGGTGTTCCTCATCGTCCGGCGGCGGGAGCTGCGCGCCGCGCCGGGGCAGTACGGCCTGAGCCAGGGGCGGACCTGGCGGCTGTTTTTTGAAAATCCGGGGGTCATCGTCTTTTGCCTGCTGGCCCTGCTGGAGTCCCTCTCCTATTTCCTCTGACCCTTTGACGAATCCCCGCCGCCGTGGTACACTACCCCTGGAGGCCCCGGCCCCCATTCCACCATCCATCAACCACCAAGGAAGGACTGAACCATCATGTGGGCAGAACAGAGCGTATTTTATCAGATCTATCCCCTGGGCTTCTGCGGAGCTCCGCCGGTCAACGACGGGGTCCTGACCCATCGCATCGGCAAAATCGCCCAGTGGGCGGAGCACATCCGCAGGCTGGGGGCCGACGCCGTCTATCTCTCCCCCGTCTTTGAGAGCGACTGCCACGGGTACGACACCCGGGACTACCGCGCCATCGACTGCCGCCTGGGCACCAACGAGGACTTTGCCCAGGTGTGCAAGACCCTCCACGACAACGGCATCCGGGTGGTCCTGGACGGGGTGTTCAACCATGTGGGCCGGGGGTTTTGGGCGTTTCGGGACGTGCAGGAGAAGAAATGGGACTCCCCCTATAAGGATTGGTTCCATATCAGCTTTGACGGCAACTCCGGCTACAACGACGGCTTCTGGTACGAGGGGTGGGAGGGGCATTTTGAGCTGGTAAAGCTCAACCTCCGCAACCCCGCCGTGGTGGACTATCTGCTGGACTGCGTCCGCTTCTGGGTGGAGCAGTTCGACATCGACGGCCTCCGCCTGGACGTGGCCTACTGCCTGGATAAGGAGTTTCTGGCCCGCCTGCGGGACTTTGCCAACACGGTCAAGCCCGCGTTCTTCCTGCTGGGGGAGACCCTCCACGGGGACTACAACCAGTGGGTCAGCGACCGTATGCTTCACAGCTGCACCAACTACGAGTGCTATAAGGGCCTCTACTCCAGCTTCAATTCCATGAACCTCTTTGAAATCGTCCACAGCCTCAAGCGCCAGTTCGGCCCTGAGCAGTGGACCCTCTACAAGGGCAAGCACCTGTTGAGCTTTGTGGACAACCACGACGTAACCCGCGTGGCCAGCATCCTGCAAAATCCCGCCCATCTGCCCCTGATTTACGGGATGATGTTCGGTATGCCCGGCATCCCCTGCGTGTACTACGGCAGCGAGTGGGGCATCCAGGCCGACAAGGCCCAGGGAGACCACGCCCTGCGCCCCTGCCTGGAGCAGCCGGAGTGGAACGAACTCACCGGGCGGATTGCCGCCATGGCCCGGGCCCACCGGGAGAGCGAGGCCCTGTGCTGGGGCGATTTCCGGGAGCTGGTCCTCACCAACAAACAGACCATTTTCCAGCGGCAGTCGGAGCACGAGCGGGTCCTGGTGGCCGTCAACGCCGACGGGGCCCCCTACACCGCCCACTTTGACGCCGGGTGCGGCCGGGCCGTGGACCTGCTCACCGGACAGACCCACGACTTCGGCGGCGGCAGCGAGCTGCCCCCCTACTCCGTGGCCTTTTGGAAGTGCGAGCGGTAATCAAAGCAGAATCCCAAACAAAAGCGGGCTGTCCCTCTGTGGGACAGCCCGCTCGTTTTCTCTTTATTGGAGCAAATCCGGCCCCGGCAAATCCATCTTCCGCTTCCGGGCGGCGGAGTAGGCCAGCTTTTCCGCCAAAACCCCCATATCCCCGGAGGCCAGGGCCTCCCGGTAGGCGGTGAGGCTCCCCAGAAGCCGGTCCAGCACCTCCAGCAGGGCGGGGGCATTGAGGGAAAACAGCTGGGTCCACAGCCCCACGTCCAGGGCCGCTACCCGGGTACATCCCCGGAAAGAGGACCCCTCAAAGCCCTTGCAGTCAAAGAGCATGGGGTCGTCGCACACCGAGACGGCGATGAGGTGCATAACCTGGCTGGTGTAGGCAATCAGGGCGTCATGGGCCTCCGGGGTGGTCTTGTACACATCCCGGCACCCGATATGAGCCGCCATCCGCTCCAATAGGGCGATGTGCTCCGGCGTGCTCTCCGGCCGGGGGGTCAGGATGAAGTGGGATTCTCGAAAGAGCGCCCCAAAGGCGTGCTCAATGCCGGAGAACTCGGTACCCGCCATCGGGTGGCACCCGATGAAGTCCACCGTGTCCGGCAGGACCTTGGCCGCCTCCAGAATGGCCGATTTGACGCCGCACACGTCGGCCACCAGGGCCCCCGGCTTGAAATGCGCCCGGTGCTCCGCCAAAAAATCCACGATTCCCTGTGGGTGGAGGGCCAGCATCACCACGTCGGCCTCCCCGATGACCGTGCCGGCCTTATCCGTCAGCCGGTGGGCGACTCCGTGTTCACTGGCGTAGCGGAGGGTGGGCTGAGACACGTCCACCCCCACAAGCTCATACCCCTCAAAGCCCTCCAGGGCCAGGGCCAGGCTTCCCCCAATCAGGCCCAGGCCCACGATGACTATACGCCCGCTCACAGCGCTTTCCCCACACAGGCCGCGATGGGCCGGAGCTTCTCCATGAGCTGGGCGAACTGCGCCGGGGTGATGGACTGGGCCCCGTCGCAGAGGGCGTGGGGCGGGTCGTTGTGGACCTCCACAATGAGGCCGTCCGCCCCCGCCGCCGCCGCCGCCAGGGCCATGCGCTCCACCATCCAGGCCTTGCCGCAGGCGTGGGAGGGGTCCACCACCACCGGCAGGTGACTGAGCTGCTTCACCGCCAGCACGGCGGACAGGTCCAGGGTGTTGCGGGTGAACGTCTCAAAGGTGCGGATGCCCCGCTCGCAGAGAATCACCCGGTCGTTGCCCCCGGACATGATGTACTCGGCGGACATGAGCCATTCCTCAATGGTGTTGGACAGGCCCCGCTTGAGCAGGATGGGCTTGGTGGTGTGCCTGCCCAGCTTTTTCAGCAGGTCAAAGTTCTGCATATTCCGGGCCCCCACCTGAATCACGTCTACCCATTCCTCAAAGAGGCCGATGTACTCGGTGCCCATAATCTCGGTGACAATGGGCAGGCCGGTGGCCTCACGGGCCTCCTTCAGCAGCTCCAGCCCCTCGCACTCCAGGCCCTGGAAGGCGTAGGGGGAGGTCCGGGGCTTGAACGCGCCCCCCCGGAGGGCCGCCGCGCCGGAGCCCTTCACGTCCTGGGCGATGGCCACAATCTGCCCTTCGCTCTCCACCGAGCAGGGCCCCGCAATGACCGCCAGCCGGTCCCCGCCGATGCACACCCCCTCCGCCAGCTCCACCACCGTATCGTCGGGGTGATACTTGCGGTTGGCCTTCTTATAGGGCTCCGTAACGCGCATGACCCGCTCCACGCCGGGGAGCAGGGAGACCTTCTCCTGGTCGATGTTCTGGGCGTTGCCCTCCGCGCCCAGAATGGTGGTTTCGCTGCCCTTGGAAACCATGACCTTCACGCCGCCCTCTTCCATCGCTCCAATGGCCCGCTGGAGCTGCTCCTGAGTAAAATCCCGCTTCATAATGACGACCATAGCTTGACACTCCTTTTTTGACGAAACAAAAACCGCAGCGGCCCTGGCTGGGCTGCCGCGGTATGGCTTGCTTCCAATACTCCCGGAAGGATTCACCATGCTGACAGGCCGGTCATGGGCACGCGAAATCGCCGCTGATACCATAATAGCAGCGGTAATTGCCGTATCCATAACCGAAGCAGACCTGCATGGCTTCCACACTCCTTGGGGGTACTTTAGCACGTTTAGGTGCGAAAGTCAAGAGGAAGTTTTTTCGAGTCCGTAAATTTGCCTTGAATCCCCGGTTCCTTTATGGTATTATATCCTTGTGAAATTATAGGCAAACGCAACGTATCGGGTTTCGCCAGAGAGAGGGATGGAATGAAAATTTCGACAAAGGGGCGCTATGCCCTGCGCCTGATGCTGGATTTGGCCCTCCACAGCCACGGGACAGCGGTTCCCCTGCGGGATGTGGCCCGGCGGCAGGAGATTTCCGATAAATATTTGGAGCAGATTGTGACCCAGCTCTCCCGGGCGGGACTGGTGCGCTCGGTCCGCGGGGCGGGCGGAGGCTATCTGCTCACCCGGGAACCGGACGCCTACACCGTGGGGGAGATTCTGCGGGTGCTGGAGGGCAATTTAGCCCCGGTGAGCTGCGCCGATGGGGCGAACTGCTGCCAGCGGGCCGGTCAGTGCGTCACGGTGGAGGTCTGGCAGGAAATTCAGGCGGCTGTGGCCGGGGTGGTGGATCACCGCACCCTGGCGGATCTGGTGCGGCGGCACGGGGAAAAGTGCGCCGGCAGGGAGCAGCTGCCCTGTTGATGATCTGAAGAAGGAGGAAGAGGTATGGTAGAACTGTTGAGCGTACAAAAGGTTATCCTCTACGACGGGCAGGAGCGTACCCGTTCCGCCCCGGCGCAGGCCCAGCTTCCAGCACAGTTTCAGGTACAGCAGCTCCAGTCGGAGGCCCAGACGGAGCCGGAGCCTTTGGCTGTGAACCCCGCGGAGGCCGGGGAGGGCACGGGCAAGCGGCCCTACGACGAGTACAGCGAGGAACCCCCCAAGACTCCCATCGGCCTGTACCGGCTGGTTTCCGACGAGGAAGGGGAGCCTGCGGTGGAGTTCGACGACCCGGAGGGAAATCCGGCGGAGGAGCCCGCCGAGGATACGCGCAAAACCACCACCAGCACCGAGGATGTGGACCGGGAAATTGAGGAGCTCCAGGCCCTGCGGAAGCGGCTGAACCTGAAAATCGCCGCCGCCAGTCCCGAGCAGGCGGAGCAGCTGCGGCAGCAGCTCGCCCACCTGGAGCAGGAGCTGCTCTGGAAGGACAACGACACCTACCGCAAGCGCCACGCCAAGGTGGTGGAGGAATGACTGCATAAAGCCCCCCGCGCCAGACTGCGCGGGGGGCTTGGTTTTGTTGGATATCAGAAAACTGCGACCACAGCGCCGCCGTAAGTCTCGGTGATGTAGTCCTTGACCTGCTGGCTCTTCATGGCCTCGGCCAGGGCCTGGATGGCCGTCTCGTTCTCCCGGCCCTCCTTGACGGTGAGTACGTTCACGTAGGCGGTGCCGGCGGTGCCCTCGGCGGACTCAATGGCCAGGGCGTCGCTCATTTTCAGGCCGGCCTGAATGGCGTAATTGCCGTTGACCACCGCCACATCCAGACTGTCCAGAGAGCGGGGCAGCTGGGCGGCCTCCATCTCGGTAATCTTGAAGTTGTGGGGATTGTCCACGATGTCCAGTACCGTGGGCTTCAGGCCCGCGTCCTCGGGGAGGGTGATGAGCCCCTGCTCCTGGAGCAGCAGCAGCGCCCGTCCGCCGTTGGTGGGGTCGTTGGGCACGCCGATTTCGGCCCCGTCGGGCAGGTCGGTCAGGCTGGCCGCCCGCCCGGCGTAGATGCCCATGGGCTCGTAGTGAATCTCGGCCACACTGGCCAGATGGGTGCCCTGCTCGGTGTTGAAGTCGTTCATGTAGGTGATGTGCTGAAAATAGTTGGCGTCGATATCCCCGGACTCCACGGCCTCGTTGGGCTGGATGTAGTCGGTGAACTCCACAATCTCCAGGGTAATGCCCTGCCCGGCCAGGATTTCCTTGACCACCTGCAAAATTTCCTCGTGGGGCGCGGGGGAGGCGCCAATCTTCAGGGTGACGGCCTGGGCCGGATCGCCGCCGGTTGCCGGGGTGGGGGTGGCGGCAGCGCCGCCGCCGTTGGAGCCGCAGCCAGCCAGCAGGCCCAGGGCCAGTGTACCGGTGAGCAGCAGAGAGACGAGCTTTTTCATTGTGACTTTCTCCTTTTGGTTTGATTTTTTGCCCCGGAAGGGGCGGGATCATCGCCGGGCTGGAGCGTCCAGGCATCAAAAAACGCCCCTGACGCCAAGCGCCAAGGACGAGAGCGGTTCGCTTTCGTGGTACCACCTTGCTTCACCCAGAGCCTCGCAGCCCTGGGCCTCTGTGCGTACAGGTTGCCCGATACGCCTGCGCTGTGACGGGCGCCCCCGTCGCGGCCTAACGCCCCACGAAACATCCGGGCGCTCGGTGCGCGGCTCCAAGACCATGTTCCCTCCGGCCTTCCGCGCCCCTTCCCACCAGCCGGGGCTCTCTGTGCCGTATCTCCGCAGGTACTCTTCTCTTCATTGCCTTTTTGGCGATATTCCATTGTTCCGAGGTTGCTATTAGTGTAACCTGCTAAACTCCATCTGTCAATTGGGTATATTGCATAAAAACCAGGGGGCTTGTCCACGGATTTTCGCCGTACTTGCCGTCTTTCCCAGGTGTGCGAAAATTCTCCTTTACAAACGGCGGAAAGATTGCTATAATAAAACAGCACGTTAAAAGACGCGCCCGTAGCGCAATTGGATAGAGCGTCAGATTCCGGTTCTGAAGGCTGGGGGTTCGAGTCCCTTCGGGCGTACCAGAATAAAAGCCTTGCGGCACAGTGGCTGCAAGGCTTTTGTTTTGCCCTGTTTCCTCTTGAGGCCGGTTGGAGTTGTGGCACATGATAAAACTCCAGCTGGCCTTTTTGGCACTGAATAATACCAAACTATATAATTTAATAGACAGTTTCAAAGATTTGTGATAAAATAAATATTAAGGGAGTGAGGTGTTTGGAGACAGAAACCACTATCTCACAGGGACTCCGCGCAACGGACAGCAAGGCCAAGTATGACGCCGCCTGCA
>CAJUDT010000047.1 GCA_910585415.1 uncultured Flavonifractor sp. | reverse complement strand
TTGAAATTTTCCTCAGCTTGGCGGGAAAGTCCGCAGGACTTTTTCGACAAGCTGTTGCGCGGCAGAGGGCCGCGCCTGCCGAAAAGAAGCCACGGAAGGGGAAACGCCATGAAAAAATTTTGTCTCGCGCTTGTGCTGACTGCGCTGCTCTGCGCCCTGCTGCCTGCCGCCCTGGCGGCGGGGGGAGAGGGGCAGGTTTCCTTTTATGATGAAGCCGCCGGACGCTATCTGGAGCCGGTGCGGACCGATTTGGTGGCCCTGACCCTGGACGGGGAGCCCCTGGAGCCCCAGGGTGCGCCCGCCCTGGTGCAGTACCTGGGACAGGACGGCCGGACCCTGGTGCCCGTGCGCACGGTGGCGGAGGCCCTGGGGGCCACGGTGGTGTGGGTGCCGGAAAACCGGCAGGTGCTCCTGCTCCGGGGGGAACAGACCATCGTCCTCACCCTGGGCTCGGCCTCTGCCGCGGTGGACGGGGTGACCCTGGACCTGCCCGGCGGCGTGCCCGCCGGAGTGGTGAAGTGGGAGGGGAAGGAGAGCACCATGGTGCCGCTGCGCTTCGTCTCCGAGCAGCTGGGGGCCCAGGTGGAGTGGGACAACGATACCTTCACCGCCCACATTGCCACGGTCCAGGACCCGGAGCCCGACCCCGACCCGGCGCCTACGCCTATCCCGACCCCCACTCCGCCGGTCAGCCTGGAGGACCAGGGCTTTGTCACCAATATCATCATTGACCGCAAGAGCCAGTCGGTGTCCATCTACACCGACCACCTGCCGGAATATCGGGTGACCGATTTCGGGGACCGGGTGGTGGTGGACCTGCTGGGCACGGTGCTGGCCAGCGGGAACCCGGAGCTGATTACCCTGCCGGTGGAGAGCAACCTGATTTCCACGGTGCGCTACTCCCAGCACGGCGGCGACCTGGATTACGGCTATCCCCATACGGTGCGGGTGGTGCTGGATTTGAAGGAGGGAGTCAGCTACCAGCGGAACATTTCCGTCACCGCCGGCAGCGGCGGTGTGCGGCTCACGGCCTCCGGAGAGCCCGCGCCGGAGCTCCCGGAAGAGCCGGACCAGCCGGGCTTTACGCCCACCATCCCCCTGGACCCGGATAAGCTGACCATCGTTGTGGACCCGGGCCACGGCGGCGCCCGCCCCGGCGCGGTGTACCCCAATGCCGAGGGGGTGGACATTATCGAGCGGGATTTGACCCTTGCCATCAGCCTCAAGCTCCGGGACCGCCTGCTGGAGGCGGGGTATAACGTGGTCATGACCCGGGAGACGGATATTGACGTGGACCTGTATGAGCGGGCGGAGATTGCCAACGCCGTCAATGCCGATTTGTTTGTCAGTGTCCACTGCAACGCCTCCGGCACAGTGCCCACCTATCAGGGCATCTATACCTACTATTTCCCGGACAGCAAGCGGGGGGAAAAGCTGGCCCGGACCATTCAGCCCCCTCTGTGCGCCCTCACCGGGGCCATTGACCGGGGGGTGTCCAAGGCCAATTTCGTGGTCCTGCGGGAGACGGAGATGTGCGCCGTGCTGGTGGAAACCGGCTTCATGTCCAATGTGGAGGAGCTCACCCGGCTGTGCGACCCGGAGTACCAGGAGAAAGTGGCCTGGGGCATCGCCGAGGGCGTGATTCAGTACTTAAACGACCCCTATGTGGAGCCGGAGGAACCCCAGGAATCCCGGGAGAGCCCGGAGCCCCAGGAGGAAGTCTTTTCGGAAGAGCCGGAATAAATACAAATCAGGTGGGAGCAGCGAACCGCTCCCACCTGATTTTTAATGGGTTCCCCAACCCAACGAGGAATGCAAAGGATATGAATGATTGGATGTGGGTGAAATAGCGTGCAGCTCAATGCTGCACATCCTTCTCCTTGCAATTCAAGAAAGGCCATGGTACAATCGAAATATCGAAAGAGTTTAGGGTATCTCTACGGTGAAGGAGCGATCACGATGGCATTACCGGCAGAAAAGGGAAGATATACCTTTGCGGATGTACTGGCATGGGATGGGAACGAGCGGACGGAAATCATTGACGGGGAGCCCGTCATGATGGCCCCGCCCACAACGGCCCATCAGCTTATTAGCATGGAGCTGTCTCGGCAGCTTGGAAACTACCTGGAAGGGAAGAAGTGCCTTGCTATTCCGGCCCCCTTTGCCGTCCGGCTCTTTGAGACGGATGGGGACAACCCGGAAGATGTGGATACGATGGTGGAGCCGGATATATCTATCGTGTGTGACCGGGGCAAGCTGGACAAACACGGCTGCAAAGGTGCGCCGGATATGGTGATGGAGATCCTTTCCCCCTCCACGCAGCGGCATGACAGGCTGGTAAAGCTGGGCTTATATCAGCGGGCCGGGGTACGGGAATACTGGATTGTAGACCCGGACAGCAGCACGGTACAGGTATTCTTGCGGCGAGACGATTCTCTGCAGCTCCATGAGGTCTATGATCGGCAGAGTGTGGCAAAGGTCAATGTTCTGGATGGCTGCTTTATTGAACTGGGCAAGGTATTTTCTGAATGACTGAAAAGGGCCGGGGTGATGGTGAGCCGCCCCAGAATGTGCGGACAGAGGGCAAGATTTTGTCCAAAATGCAGCGAATATAGAGTAAAAATCCCCATATCCTTCACGGATACGGGGATTCAGCTTGTCGGGAAAGAAAACCCTGACGGTTTTCTTTCACACTATCTTTCCCTCCGAATCCTTTGGCCGAAGCGGTTTTCGACAGTCTGGGTTCTTTTTCTTTCAAGAAAAAGAACGGAAGGCCTTCCAGGGGCTGCCGCTCCAGGCCTGCTGGCGCTGGACGGCGGAAATGCCGTCGATGTGGGGGAGAATCTGACGCAGGGGACGGGCGGCGGTGTAGTTCTTCTGCACGTTACGGTTGTGTTTCATCATGGTGAACTCCTTTCTTGCGTTGAGCGGTTGACTTCTGACTGAGTACAGTATACAATGGATTTCACCATAACGCAAACGAATCTTTCTCATGGTTTTCATGAGTAAAAGGAATGGTGTGCCGTGAATACAAGCAAGTGCCAAATCCTGCTCCGGGCGGTGGAGCTGGGGAACCTCACCCGGACGGCGGAGGAATTGGGGTACACGCAATCAGCCGTCAGCCGCACCATCGCCAGCCTGGAGCGGGAATGGGGGGTGCCCCTGCTGGTCCGGGGCCGGGAGGGAGCTTTGCTCACCTCCCAGGGGGAGGCCCTGCTGCCCCAAATCCGCGCCCTGTGCGCCGCAGAAGAGCGCCTGGAGGAACAGGTAGCCGCGCTCCATGGGCTGACCCAGGGGAAGCTCCGGGTGGGGGCCTTCAACAGTGTGTCCATCCACTGGCTCCCCGGTATCATGAAGCGGTTTTTGACCCGCTACCCCGGCATTCGGTTCGAGCTGGTGTGCAAGTGGGAGTTCGCCGAGGTGGAGGACCTGGTGCGCCGGGGGGAGGTGGACTGCGGCTTTCTGGGCCTCCCCGCCGGACCGGGGCTGGACACCATCCCCCTGTTTCAGGACCAATTCCTGGTGGCCCTCCCCCCAGACCACCCCCTGGCGGGAGCCCCCTGCTACCCCGCCGCGCGGTTCCAGGAGGACCCGTACATCGCCATACCCGAGGACCGGGACTGGGAAATCAAGTCCATCTTTCAGGAGGACGGCCTTCACCCCAACCTGCAATACACCGTCAACGACGATTTGGCCATCCTGGCCATGGTGGAGCAGGGCTTGGGGGTGAGCATCCGGGCAGAGCTGGTCCTCCGGGATTCCGGGCGGCGGTTTGCGGCCATCCCACTGGAGAAGCCCCGTTTTCGGCAGATTGGACTGGCCCTCCCCAAGGGTGCGGCCCGCTCCCCCCTGATGGAACCCTTTGTGGCCTGCGTCCGGGAATGGCTGGGGGTGGAGTGAATGGGAAAGGAGAGGACAAATTTGGCGGACTTGCAGTTTACAGACCTGTTGCAGCAGGCCGGGCCGGATGAATTTGGCCGGGTGACCGGCAGTGCGGTGTTTCCCTATTTCAACCGGGAGATTGAGGTCATCTGTCACGAGGGGGTCACACCGGAATACGCGGCCAAAAGCCTCCAATGGCTGGCGGCAGTGGACGAGGGGCAGATGCGGGAAATCTGCCAGTATGCGTGGTACTATCTCCAGGACCAGCTGGAGGCCACCAGTGTGGGGGAGCTGCTGGACGAGGGGGTGGAGCACATCCAGGACCCTCTGGAGGTGCTGCGGTACATGGAATTTGGGGCCCTGGACATACACCCGCCCCAGGACCCGGATGTGCCGGTGCTGAACCTGAGCGGCGGCTGTGCCTGGCGGGAGGATGAGGGCTTGCAATGCCTGCTCCGGGGAGGCCGGGTCGTCTACCTGGGTACCTGGGACGACTGGGATGTGTGGGACAAGCACCTACTGGACGAGGACCGGTATCTGTACAATTATGTCCTGTACCCCCGCCGGGCGGAGCTGCGCCAGAGGGCGGCAGAGCGCTGTGCGCGGCGGGAGCCGCTGCCCCACCTGGAATTTGCCATGGGCGCCCCCGTTCGGTACTTTGTAGAAGTACTTCTGGCGCAGGAAGCCCGCTGCACCCGGACGGAGGCCTGGACACGGCTGGAGGGGACCCGCCTGATGGAGCTCCTGCGGGAGGACCCCGCCCTGGCTTGGACCCGGGCCCCGCTGCTGTTCCAGTGCTGGTGCATGGAGCGGGACCAAGGGGCCGTGGCGATGGAGGTCTACCTCTGGGAGCAGACCCACCCGGAGGGGTGAAGGGGAACGGTCCGGCGGAGCTCCGTACATGCGCCGATGGTATCGGTGTTTCTCGTTACCAGGGAGCCAGGCCCAGCAGGCGGGCCAGGGTGGCCGTCGCAAAGCACGCCAGCAGTCCCACCGCCGTGGGCAGGGCTACGGCCAGCAGGGTCCATTTGACACTGTGCGTCTCCTTGGCAATGGTGATGCAGGTGGTGGAGCAAGGCCAATGGAACAGAGAGAAGAGCATGGTGCATACCGCCGTCAGCCAGGTCCAGCCGTGGTCACACAAAAGGGTCCGCAGGGCGTCCAGGTCCCCCATGTCCTGGAGGGTGCCGGTGGAAAGATAGGTCATGATGAGAATGGGCACCACAATCTCGTTGGCGGGGAAGCCCAGCAGAAAGGCCGCCAGGATGGCCCCGTCCAGCCCCAGCACATGGCCCAGCGGGTCCAGGAAGCGGGTACACCAATGCAGAATACTGGACCCGCCCACGGTGATATTGGCGCACAGCCAGATGACGAGCCCCGCCGGAGCCGCCACCGCCGCCGCCCGCCCCAGAACGAAGAGCGTGCGGTCCAATACCGAGCGGGCGATTACCTGCCCAATGCGGGGACGGCGGTAGGGGGGAAGCTCCAGGGTAAAGGAGGACGGGATTCCCTTGAGGATGGTGCCCGACAGCAGCCGGGAAATCCAAAAGGTCATGCCCACCCCCAGAAGAATCACCCCCGTCAGCAGCAGGGCAGAGAGCAGGCTCCGCCAAGGCCCCCCCTGGGTGCCCACAAAGAACATGGTGAGAATGGCGATAAGGGTGGGAAATGCGCCGCCATACAAAGGGAAATAAAACGGTTTGCGGTCCCGGCACAAAAAATCGGGACAGCCTCTCTTGCGAAGAGAGAACTGCCCCGATTCCGATCAAAGAAGTGGAACCGCTTGTGTGCAAGGCACAGTTATTCGTGAATCTTCTGGATGGTTTCGATGGGATATCCCGTCGCTTTTGCAATTGCACTGTCATCAAAGCCGAGCGCCTGCATCCGCCGGACCACCTGGGTGAGCGTCTCGGTACGTCCTTCGGCAAGCCCCTTTTCGCGCCCCGCTTCCAGCCCTTCCCTATGGCCCATGCGATAACCGGCCGAGCGTTCGTCCAACATTTTTTGCGCGTAAGTCATATACGACACCTCCAGTATTCTATCCTGCCGTACTGCCTGAATCTTTTTCTGCGCCATTTGGCCCAAAGCGGTTGCGTAGGTTCTATCCATGTCGTTGGTGCGAATCAGGTCCAAAAACTCCAGAATCGCGGGGCTGGCGTTGCCGTCTTGGTAGCGACTGTTCAAAAAGAATACATGGGAGCCGTCCTGGTAGGGCACATCGGTTCCCTTCAGCATACATACCCGCTCACCGACTGCCTTTCCGATGTGAAAATAGTCGAAGTCACAGACAAAAATGATGAAGCTCTCAGAGAGGCTGGTATAGGGGGCTCCCTTTGGCAATTCCCTGCGGTCGATGCCGCTCTGATAATATCTGGCCCGCCGGGGCAGGTCGTCGCCGGAAGCCGCCTGCATCTCCACGTTGAATACAGTTCCCGCCTCGTCTTTCAGGTATACATCCAGCCGGATACCGTGATACTCATAGCTGTCGCTGAAATCCTTTTGCTGGTCAATAAATCGAATCTGCTGGATGGACCGCCCCAGCAGCTCTTCCAGAAACATCGTGCAGATTGCCTCTGTCCGCATGACGGCTCCAAACATGAAATCATTTCGCAGAGGAAGCTCGCTTAATGGGATGATGCCGCTCCGTACAGCCATGAGACACACTCCTAACTTGTTCTATGGCTGTATTATAACATAAATGGGACGGCGGGTCAAACGATAAGGCCGGATACAAGGTTCCTGGGGCATATTCTAAGGCGGGAAAGCACATATCAGCGGATGATGCCGTCCCTCTCCCGTGTGCGCAGATTAGAGAGAATGCCGTCAAGGACCGCGATTTTTTGCGCTGCCGTCAGATTGGCGTGCCGCAGGCGCCGTTCGATTATTTCGGCGTGAAAGCGGCTCACGCGGTCTGCCAGGGCCTCCGGGTGCTGCCCGGCCGCTGTATGCAGGACGATTTGCCGGACGGCATTTTTACGCATAGGCTCCCCCCCTGAGCAGACGCGAACGGCTGTGGTCACAACAGCATATGACCGAACTCGGGGGGATAGTATCGAACGGACTCCGGACACGCTATGGCGTGTCTGGGGACAGGGGCGGTAGATACAGCGCTAAAAGGGCTTGAATTTCGGGCCCTTGAATCGAAGCGCGGCGTTTCCACGCTCCAGATTTGTATGACAGCGCCAATGGCCGTTCTTTTCCGCGGCGGCTCGCCGGAGGTTTTCCTGTTCGGTCCGTGCCCGTAAGCGGGCAATCGCCTTCTGCTTATTGGCGTATTGGCTGCGCTCATCCATACATACCACCGTCTGGCCGGTGGGGAGGTACAGAGCCCGGACCCCGGTTTCGACCTTGTTGACGTTCTGCCCGCCCTTTCCGCCGCTGCGGAAGGTTTCCAATACCACCTGTTCCGGGTCAAATCCGGCTGTTTGGGCGGAGGGGCAGGCGCTGACATCCATAAACCAGTTTTTTCGCTTATGCGCAGGCCGGTAAGGGCTTGGGCAGACCCACAGGACAGACCCCAGATAGGCGGAAAGGTCGGCGTCGGTGGAGAAGCGCACCGAACGGTATGTGCCCGCGTGCCAGCCGGGGGAGGCGTCCAGAAGGGCAATATCGTAATGCTCCCGCAAATGGGCCAGCAGCTTTGCCACGCCCAGTTCGCACTCCGCCGGGCCCTGGCCGGAGCTGATTTGATACATCATGCCCATGCCTCCCCGGCCTTGAAGCTGTAAACGGGGCGGATACGCTCCAGGACCTGGGCGGTGGGGGCGATCTGGGACAGGATGGCCTCCATGGGCTTGTAGGCCATGGGGCTCTCGTCCAAGGTCTCCCGGCTGACGGAGGTGGAATAAATGCCGTGCATTTCCTTTTTGTACTGGGAGAGGGTAAAGGAGCGTTTGGCGTCCGCCCGGCTCATGCGGCGGCCCGCTCCATGGGGAGCGGACTCGTTCCAGTCGGGATTTCCCTTTCCCAGGCACAGCAAACAGCCGTCCCGCATGTTCAGGGGGATTATCAGCCGCTCACCGGCTCGGGCGGAAACTGCACCCTTCCGTAAAATCATGGTGTCCGGGTCGATATAATTGTGTACGGTGGAGAAGGAATCCACCACATCCAGCTTCATCCCTTTTACCAGCTCATCCGCGATGGCCTGCCGGTTCCACCCGGCAAAGTCCTGAATGAGCTTCATGTCATGAAGATAGTGGTCCATCAGATCGCCGCCGGCATAGGCCAGCTCGTAGGGGGTCCCCGGAGGGGACTGACGAAAGGCCTCGCCCTGGTAGAAGGCAGCGGCCTCCACCCCCAGATGGCGGCTGCCGGAGTGGATGATCAGCCAAAAGCCCCCATCCTCCCCCCGGTCCAGCTCGATGAAGTGGTTTCCGCCCCCCAGGGTGCCGATGCTCCGCAGGGCTTTGTCTCTTTGGATGTGCCGCTGACAGTGGAGGCGGTCCAGCTCCGTGCGGGATGCAAAGCGGTGAGCGCTGTCCCGGATGCTCCGGCCGCTGGGGATTTTTGTGTGGACCAGTTTATCCAGCCGCTGCAGCTCCATTCGTTTGGCGGAGACCTTGAGGACGGTCATGCCGCAGCCGATATCCGTCCCCACCAGGCCGGGGGCCACCCGGTCCCGGAGGGTCATTGTGGTGCCCACCGCGCACCCCTGGCCCGCGTGTACGTCGGGCATGATGCGGATGGTGCTGCCCTCGGAGAGGGGGCTTGCGCAGAGGGCGCGGAGCAGACCCTCCGCCCCGGAATCCAGGGTATCCGTGTAGACAAGGGCGCGGCTATATTGCCCTTCCATGGTAATCAAATCAACAATACCTCCCAAATTAGTGTTTTATGTATGATTTGATGAATATTTTGCATAGCAATCAACTCCTTTCGATGGATTTCCCCCACAGTATAGCACAGACCTTTGGCAAAATCTGTCCTTCTCCGGCTTTGTTGTGAAATTGTAACAGAGCGCGGAGCGGCCCTTATTTTTATCCCGGGGATTCCGAATATATTACCAAAGAGGGGGTGTTTGGACAGGCGACGTCCAAGTGAGGAAACGACAGACCTGAGAGACCATTTAGACCAAAGAAAAACGATATGAGGTGGCATGAATGACAAAAATCGGAACCTTCCTGGCAATTGTGTTCTTTTTCTGTACCAGCTGCGGCACACCGTCTGACAATGTGCCCCCGGCGGAACCCACTCCGGCGGTTCAGACCGAGGCCCCGGCAACGCCCGCTCCCACGCCTGCCCCTGTCCCCACCCCCACGCCTACGCCGGAGCCCACGCCGGAGCCCACCCCCACCCCCGCGCCCCTTCCCCTGGAGGGACACATCATCTGCCTGGACCCCGGCCACTGTGTCACGCCTGAGGCCGGAAAGGGCCACCGGGAGCTGATGTCCCCTCTCTCCACGGAGACAAAGCCGGTCTACACCACCGGCACCCAGGGAGCCGGGCTCACCGAGGAAAAGCTCAACCTGATTGTTGGCCTAAAGCTCCGGGACGCGCTGGAGGCCCTGGGGGCGGAGGTGGTCATGACCCGCGAGGTCTCCGAGATTACCATTACGGGGATTGAGCGCTGTGAAATCGCCAACGAGAGCGGCGCGGACGTGCACATCCACATCCACGCCGACGGCTTCAATGACAGCAGTGTTCACGGTGTGAGTGTGCTGGTTCCCACAGGGGACTATCTGGGCACCCCCTCCATCAAGGACGAGAGCGTCCGCCTGGGAGAGCTTATGGTGAACGCGGTCGCGGCGGAGACGGGCGCGAAGAACAGAGGCATCATTGCCCGCTATGATTTGACCGGCCTCAATTTTTCGGAAATCCCCTCGGTGTTCATTGAAATGGGCTACATGACGAACCCCCAGGAGGACGCCCGGCTGAATACGGAGGAATATCAGGATAAAATCGTGCAGGGGATGGTAAATTCCCTGCTGGAATGGTACGGAGTGGAATGATTACCAGGGGTGGAGACGGCAGGCCGCAGTCTCCACCCTTTTGGTTTTGCCCCAGGATTCCCTTTGTGCGCCCCTGGCCTTGCTGGTATACTGTGCTTGCAGACACGATAACATGGCTTCCGGGGACCCGGAGAAGGAGGGATAGCTTGCGCTTTTTTATCTATAGCCGCAAGTCGGTGGATACGGGCAAGGGGGAGAGCATTGGAAATCAGATTGAGATGTGCCGCCAATATATTGCCGAAAAATTCCCGGACACGGCGGGCCACGCCATTGCGGTCTACGAGGACGAGGGGTTTTCCGCCAAAAACACGGACAGGCCCCGGTTTCAGCAAATGCTGGCGGACATCCGGGAGCAGAAGCCGGATTTTGTGGTCTGCTACCGCCTGGACCGCATCAGCCGGAGCGTGAGCGATTTTTCCGCCCTGATTGAAGAGCTCAACGACAAGAGCATCGCCTTTATCTGCATCAAGGAGGAATTTGACACCTCCAAGCCCATGGGCAAGGCGATGATGTACATTGCCTCTGTCTTTGCCCAGCTGGAGCGGGAGACGATTGCCGAGCGGGTTCGGGATAATATGCTTCTGCTGGCCCGGACCGGCCGCTGGTTGGGGGGCACGACGCCCACAGGCTATACCTCGGAAAAGGAGCAGGAGATTATTTTGGACGGAAAAATCAAGACCTCCTGCAAGCTCAAGGAGAACCCGGAGGAGCTGCGGGCGGTTGACGCGATGTTTGAACGATTTTTGGAGGTGCGCAGTGTATCGGGCGTGAGCAAGTACCTGATGAAGCAGGGCTTCCGGTCCCGGAACGGGAAATATTACACCCCTCTGGGCGTCAAGGATATCCTGCAAAATCCCGTTTACTGTATGGCCGACCGGGAGGCCTTTGCCTATTTTACCGCCCAAAATTCCGACGTCTGCTTTGACGAGGGGGCTTGCTCCGGCAAGTACGGCCTGCTTGCGTACAACAAGCGGGATTACAGAAAGAAACACGCGCCCCGGCAGACAATGGATAAATGGATTGTTGCCATCGGCAGGCACAAAGGGCGCGTACCGGGCAGAGTATGGGCGGCGGTGCAGGGGATGCTGGCGGCCAACCGCCCCGCCGGGACAGGACCCGCCAGGGTACACAACGAATACGCGCTGCTCTCCGGGCTCATCTGGTGCGGGAGCTGCGGGGAGCGTATGTTTGCCAAGCGGCGCTCCGGGCGGAACGCCAATGCCGAGGTGTACGACTACGTGTGCAGCAGCAAGCTGAGGGGCGGCAAGGCCCTCTGCGGCAGTCAGAACCTCAACGGACCGGAGGTGGATACTCAGGTGTGCCGTTATCTGACGCGGCACATCAGGGAAAGCACGGAGATTTTTCCGATGCTGGAGCGGCTGAAAAGGGAAATCCAGGAGGGCGCGCAGGAGGACCCCCTGACCGCAATCGAGCTGCGCGTCAAAAAGTGCGGAGGTGAATTGGACAATCTGGTGCAGACACTGGGGCAGGGGGCGTTGGCCCCCGTACTGCGCCAGCGGGTCAACGCCAGAGCGGCGGAGCTTGAGGCGGAGCTGAGGGAACTGGCCGCGCAGAGAGCGTGCCTGGAGCAGAGCGCCGGCCTGGAGGCCAACAAAGAGCTGCAAGTGCATGTCCTGGCCGCTGCCCTGTCCAGCCTGGACAACGGGTTTGATACGTTGACCATTCAGGAGAAACGTACGCTCCTGCGGCTGCTGGTTCAGAAAATCCTCTGGGATGGGGAGGACCTCCATATTTTTATGGACGGCCAGTAGCGCTTGGTTTGTACGCGGCTGGTTATCTCTATACGGTGATATATAGGCCGCCGTAAACTTGCCCTTTGGCTGGTGGCGCAAAACGCCCATTGCAGGGCACGAAACAATTGGTGAGAATGGCGATGAGCCGCTCCCGGGGAGAGTCGATAATCCGGCACCCCACCACCCCGGCGGCATTACAGCCAAAGCCCATACACATACACAAACACTGCTTCCCGCAGGCGCGGGCCCGCTGAAAGGCGTGGTCCAGCACGAAGGCCACGCGGGGGAGGTAGCCAAAATCCTCCAGCAGGGTAAAGATGGGGAAAAAGATGGCCATAGGGGGCAGCATCACCGAAACCACCCAGGCGAGCACCCGGTACACCCCCAGCACCAGAGCCCCATGGACCCACTCGGGGGCGTTCCAGGCGGTGAAAAGCGCGGTCAGCCGCTCCTGGACCCAGAACAGGCCCTCGGACAGGAGTTGAGAGGGGTAGTTGGCCCCCTGGATGGTCAGCCAGAATATCCCGGACAGGAGCAGGAGCATCAGCGGTATCCCCGTCCGGCGGGAGGTGAGCAGGCGGTCCAGTCTGCGGTCCCGCTCCCGGCTGTCCGGGCGGGTGTCGGTGACCACATGGGCGCAGATATCCTCCGCGGCCAGAACCAGAGAGGAAACAATGCGGTCTTTCAGGGCCTCTCCCTCCAGCCCCGCCGCCGCCAGGGACGAGCGGGCCTCTGAGAGGGCGGCTTCCACCTGGCCGTCGGCCCGAGGGTCCCAGCCCAGAGCCTCCGCCAGTGTCCCCAGCAGGGCGGGGTCTGGGTCCAGCAGCCGCAGGGCCAGCCATCGGGCGGGCAGGCGCCCCCCCAGGCGCTCCGCCAACAGGGGCTCCAGCGGTTCAATGGCCCCCTCGATGGGGGCGGCGTAGCGGATGGAGATGGAGACAGGAGGTTCCGGGGCGGCGGTGAGGGCGGCCACGGCGTCCATAAGCTCCGGCAGACCCTCCCCACGGCTGGCGCGGGTCCCGACGACCGGTACCCCCAGACGCCTGGACAGGGCCCTCAAATCCACCTGAATCCCCTTCTGCTCCGCCTCGTCCAGCAGATTGACGCATACCACCGTGCGGGGCTCCAGCTCCAGAGTCTGGAGAACCAGGTTCAGGTTACGCTCCAGACAGGTGGCGTCGCACACCACCACCGCCGCGTCTCCGCCGCCGAAGCAGAGGAAATCCCGCGCTACCTCTTCCTCCGCCGAGTGGGCCATCAGGGAATAGGTCCCCGGCAGGTCCACCCATATGTACCCCCGCCCCTTGTGGACACATCGGCCCTGGGCGCTGGCTACGGTTTTGCCGGGCCAGTTGCCGGTAGTTTATACAAAATTTGGCTAAGAAGGGACAACAAAAAAACCATCTCCATTTGTTATGAAAATTTTCCCAAGGACCCGGCACCAGAACTCTTTTTTGAGGGGTTTGGAGAGCTCCCCATAAAATTGCAGGGAATTGGAGAGACGCTCCAAGTCCACAGGTTGGGGGCGGGCCTCTTCAATGGCGGCGGAACGAAGCTCGTCCCGCAGGGCGGTGTAATCCCGCTCATAGGTATCACGGTCAATCAAGTCGTTGAGGTACAGGTCCTTGAGCTTCTCCATTTTGCGCTTGAGTTTGGCCTCGTCTACGACCTTCTTGGGCTTTGCGCCCTGGGCCTCCAGGCCGATGTTGTATTCGGCCATTTGGGACACCAGATTATGTACCAGCCAATCCTCCAGAACCAGTTCGCTGGTCCGCTTTTTATGCTCGCACAGGTGGAGCTTTTCATAGCGGGTACAGCGGTAATAGATGTACTTGCCCCCCACCGTATGGGCGCTGAGGCGGTTGCCGCACTCGGCGCAGTAGACCAGCCCGGTAAACAGATACACCCAGTCTGGGCGGAGCTTGCTGTTGCGCTGGGCCCGTTCCTCCATGAGCCGCTGGGCCTGGGCAAAGGTCTGGGGGTCAATCAGCGGCGGGCAGAAATCGTCCTGGCCATGAGCCCGGCCAATGTAGCGCTCATTTTGGAGCATAGCGTGGATACTGGTGTGGGCATAGATGAGACCATACTGCTCCATCATGTACTGCCGCAGGGAGCGAATGGAGCGCAGAACCAGGTACTTGGAAAAGATGTCCTGGGCGATGGGGGCCGTGGCCGGGTCGGGACATAGGCGCTTATTCTCAATACGGTATCCCAGGGGAGCTTTACCGCTGATGACCTCGCCCCGCTTTACCTTGCTGTCAAAAACGAACTTGATGCGCTCCGAGGTGCGGTCGGATTCGTCCTGGGCGATAGAGAGCTTGATGTTAAGATGCAGGCGGCCGTTGGCTGTGGTGGTGTCGTAGCTCTCTTCTGTGGCAATCCAGCGGACGTTGTGCGCGTCCAGAATTTTTTGCACCTCGTAGTAATCAGCGATGCTGCGAAACCAGCGGTCCAGCTTGATAAAGAGAATCAGGTCGATTTTGTCCTCTTCCACGTCGCGGAGCATCCGCATAAAGGCGGCGCGGTTTTTGTACTTCTTCCGGGCGGTGATGCCCTCGTCCACGTAGGCGCCCACCAGCCGCAGGCCGTTTTCCGCCACATACCGGGTCAGAGTCTCCCGCTGGGCCGTCAGGGATAGGCCGTGCATGGCCTGTTCTTCCGTAGACACGCGGATATACAGCGCCGCACGTTGGACAGTGCAATCTTCAATTCGGTTTTTGGCGCGGGACATGGCTTCACCCCTTTTGTGCCTCCCCCGGTGCCGCAGGGCCGGGGGAGGTTTTGTTGTCAAAACAGGTCTCCGAATATATCATCAAGGCGGATAACCAAATCATCGTACAGGTGGCACTTAAATTCCGTGACCAGCGCGGCCTTTTCCTCGTCTGTCATTTGCTTCAGAATCCAGTCGGGATGCACCGTATAAACGTCGTGCAGAATATATGTTCCGTTCTCCAGCAAATAAACCTCAATGGATTTGTCGGCGGGGCTGACAATCCAATACTCCGGGACGCCGCACGCCTCGTACACGTCCTTTTTGTGTGTCCGGTCGTTTTTCGCCGTGCTGGGGGAAAGGACCTCCACCACCAGATCGGGAGCGCCATACACGCCGTCAGGCTTGATTTTACTGCGGTCACAGACCACCATCACATCGGGAACAAACTTGTCCTTGTCCGTCAGGTGGACCAGCAGGCCGTCACCGAAGGGGATGCAGGGTTTCCCCCGTAAATAATGCCTGAAGATACTGAGAATACCGTCGGCAATATAGGTGTGACCGGCAGAGGCCGGAGCCATCATGACCACCTTGCCGCCGATTAACTCTTCCCGAAAATTCTCTTGATAGGCCAGATTACTGTTCATAGCAAATGCTCCTTTCCGCCGCCTTCGATGTTCCAGCACTGAGGGCGGTTTTATGTACCTGTGACGATATCAAAATCAGGAAACGCCAAGACCCTTTCTGAACATGATTACCGCAGCTTCCACATTTCTCTTATTTGCCAGACCAAAGGGATTGTTTTTGTGAATCGTATCTCGGAAACGCTCCAGCAGCTGTGAAAAAGAGAGACCACACAGTTTCCCGTAGTCCTCAATGTATTTGGACGAATGGCAATTTTGTCCGGAAGGAATCTGCAAGGATGCACTCTTCAAATCCATTATCCAGATAAAATAGACAAGAATGTATAAATCTAAGGCTAATTCGGGGTCCCCGTGGCCCATTACATATCGGGCCGCGTTTGGTACAATGAGCTGATACCTGGATTTATCCCCAGTACGATAGCATTCCTGAATATCCTCGTTTATCAGCCGGTAAAGAATGGCCTCACCGGTACTCTGGGGATTTTTATCCTTTTCCTGTATCAAGCGATAGTAAGAAAATCCTAATTGATAGTCCTCATTTTCAAAAATAATGGCGTACTCATCCAGAGCCCTTTCCCCCGCTGAAGTGATTTCATAGACCCCAACCGGAAACAGCTTATGCAGCTCTTGACTCGATAGGTTCTCCATGAGCCGCTGTATCAGCTCATCCTTTTTGCCGGATACCTTGAGCCCTTTTTCCGTGAGAATCGATTTTAACTCCGGTACCGTCTTGCGTGTAATACTCTTTTGGATATCTCCGGTAGTAAGGAAGCTCCCATCCAGAAGGCGGCGCAGGGCCGGTTTGACGTTGCATCCAAAGGCTGACTCTGCGTAGTATGCCGGTATTTCAAAGTCTGTGGGTTTCCCATCCCAATATTTGAGAGCCTTTGCATCCAGATAACTGAGTGTGGCCCCATCTAATGACAAGGTTTCCTCTGGTTCAACCTTCTGTGTATGCACTTGAACATATTTGGGCGTTTGGGTGGTCGCCGGAACTGTTTGTGTTGGTATAGTGGTTTTGGGTTCCGCTGCGAGCGGGCGTGCTCTGGTTCTCTTCCGCCAGTCCGCAAAGGAGGCAATGGGTTTCCGCAGCATAAAGAGCGTGAGGGCCAGAAATATTACACTTGGAAGGAGGCTTTTTATATCCCCAGCAAAAAAGCTGCTAAACCCGGCAATACATAGGCCTGCACAAATGAGGAATAAAAACCCCTTCCATATAATTCTGCCCACCAATTTTGACACCCCGCCTAAAATTGTATTCCACTTATTCATGAAAATGTCAAACAAGGTCGAAAGATGCTTTATCTTAAATTAACATTTTATGTCGAAATATGGTATAATGTGGGTGCTGTCGATACGCAAATACATAGCCGTGGCGCCAGGGCGGAAAGGAGCAGACCTGTGGACTTTGAGCGAGAAGAGTTTATTCGGCTGGTGAAACTCCATCCAGAGCTTTGCTCTGCTCTCCGGCAGATCTTAACAGGGCAAGAGCCGCCGCACGAAAAGCAGGCGGAGCAGAATCATAAAGATTGATAACCTCCGCTTGTTCTGGACTCAGCCCGTCCCCGTCTTTGGGGGTGGGCGTTTTTTTATCGTCGGTGCGGCCCACAAGGTAATCTATAGAAACATGGAAATAGTCTGCAATTCTGAGTAGCACATCCGCTGGGGGAGTTACGGGCTTTGTAGGAGATTCATATTTCCCGATGCTGGAACGCTCAAGGGATAAGGCCTCTGCCAGGTCTTCTTGGGTAATTTTATTCCGTGCGCGCAATTCTTTTAACTGCTTGGCAATCATGGACCTTTCCCCCTTTGATGGCCTTATGATACTGAAAAAAATTCACATTGTAAAGTGATTCTGAAAAAAAATCACAAAACAGCTTGACAATAAGTAAAGCAGTCGCTATAAAGTGAATTAAATTCAGAATGTGAATGAAACTCACATTCTTGGGAGGTGAGACTGTGGTCATGAAGATTAAAGCATACCGTGAGAAAATGGGCATGACCCAACGGAAGCTCGGAGAAACGATTGGTGTTGATTGCTCGACCGTAGCCAAGTGGGAGAGCGAAATCGCGTTGCCTAATGCGATGAAGCTCCCGCTCCTGGCCCAAACGCTCGGCTGTACTATCGACGAACTCTACAGCAGGGGGAAGGACGGCGCGTAAGGGCAGCAAAAAGCCCCACTGGGCGGTGGGGCATTGGAAAGGGGGGGATGGAATGCTTAAAGATGAAAAAGAAAAAAATTCTCCGCGAACAGATCATGCTACTCGCGGAGACCAGCAAGACGGTCGCTGGGCCGGATTTCTTAGCCAGGCTTTCACTGGCCACGTCGGAACTGGCTAAACTCCTTTAGCGTTCATTCAGGCGGTTCACAATGTGCTTATAGAAATCACTGACCTGTTTTGAGACATACAGGTTGGCAGTTTCTATAGGGTCAGAACCATCAAACGTTTTGAAGTCTTTTTTTGTGAACAGAGGCAGACCTTACAACCCCCTGACATAATGAGCGCACCCGCTTTATCGCTCCTGCGACGGCCCGAGACGGCATTCTCTACCCTCCGCTGGGAAATGCGGGACAAACGGGAATGGGAACAGCTGCGGATAACCTACGGACAGGAAATTGCTTGTAAGGTGCTTGAGGGGCAGAGAATCCAAATTTGACACAGGAAGGAGACAGCATCATGCCCAAAATCGAACTGACCCCCGAGCAGGCGCAGACTGTTCTGGACTTGCTCAATCAGCTGGTGGACCTGTACGGCCACGAGGCCGGTGTATTGGGGAATTATCTGGCCCCGGTGGCTCAGGAGCTGTTGGAAGCGCGTTTGGACGCCATTGGCAAAGCGCAGGAAATCATCGCCGTACCGGCGGAGTGCTAGGCGCATACTGGACAGCCCGGCGTACATAAATTTTTACATGGAGGTGCATCAACATGAAGATTCAGCCTGTAGACCTGGAGGCTCTGAAGCGGGAGCAGAAGCCATTCAATATCCAGTTAGCGGCCGATGTGTTGTGCGAGCTCATCAGCCGCCAGCGCGGCTACATCCAAAACGGCTTTGTTCTCCGTGCCACCGTTACCCCAAAGAACCCCGATACAACCAAGACCGGCGGGTAACTCCCGCCAGTGGACAAGCCTGATATGTCAGCAAGGAGGATATTATGAGCAGCCAGGACACCAAAGCCCTCCTGCGGGAGGCAGCCCTGACCGGGGCCACCCTGGCCTTCTGCGCGGCGATGCCCTTTGCGGGCCTCCACGCGGCGGCGGCGATTGTGACGGCCCCGCCTGCGGCCAGCAATGCGGTGGCAGCGAGAGGGCCCGCTGTGGTGGTGGACAAGCTGGCGGTTCCGGTTCGGCTGGAGGGAGCAGATCGACCGGTACGGGGACCTTGCCGCCGGATTGCAGGCCTACCACGATGGACACGACACGGGTGCACGGTGGTATGCAACAAAAGTGCTGGCAGCGGCGGAGAAATGGAGGCATATTTCTGCGGAGTAGAAGGGAGAGCTGGTCATGTCCAGACAAAAGAAAAGCCCGGTGTCTGTTGCAGCAGGCACCGGGGCAGGGTCCTTAACGGACGCTCCAAATCATGTACATAATATCACAAATGTGGCTCAGATGCAAGGCGTTTCTTCAAAAAAAGGGGGCGGCAGAATGAGTGAAATGATAAACCGGGCCTATTATGCCGTCATTCCTGCCCAAGTGCGCTATGACCGGGCGCTCAAGCCCAATGCCAAGCTGCTCTATGGGGAGCTGACAGCTCTGTGTAATCAGATGGGCTACTGCTGGGCCTCCAACGACTATTTTGCCAAGCTCTACGGCCTGACGGCGGAGACCATCAGCCGTCTGATCGGCCAGCTGGAGCAGCGGGGCTATATACGATGCGAGATGGAGGCCACGGACAAGGGCTCCCGGCGGCGCATTTATGCTGGGTGCTTTCTGGTGGAGCCGGGGGGTGTTGACAAAAATGTCAAGACCCCGCTTGACGAAAAAGTCAAGACCCCGCTTGACGAAAAAGTCAAGACCCCGCTTGACGAAAAAGTCAAACAGAATATTACAAGTAATAATAATACAATACCCCCTAAAGCCCCCCAAGGGGGGCAGGCCGCGTCCAGGCGTCGAAAGGACAAA